>NZ_JACJPC010000048.1:0-353647 GCF_014695875.1 Leptolyngbya sp. FACHB-541
GAGGTCTAATCTACGTACAGGCTTGGTTATCCCTAGGGGCGAATCAGAGTACTTCACTCCTGACAGGGTCTATCAGCAGTCTCGCTGATGCTGGCGCTTACATACAAGGGGCGTAGCTTCAGCAGGTAGTCTTTGGAATAAATCGAAAATTTTTGCGCGAATGCTATGCCCCTACATTCTCCTGGTCTATAGATTGATTTCTTAAGCATCTTCTTAAATTGGAATGTAATTCAAGCATTAATTTAGACAAAAAATACCGTTTAGAGCAAATTTATATCTGCAAGTATAGATATTCCTGATTTTTCTGAACGCATTTATATATTCGTGTTTAGAGTAAGAAATTTATTTCTTGAATAAACGGCTGGCTATACCTTTTAAGTACACAAAATCTCCTCCACAATTGGGAGTGATTAGATTTTAGAGCGGCAGATTTAGAAACACTACTGTTGGAATATGTCTTACTACAAACCAAAGCTCGTTCAAGTTTGGATCCAGCCTCACAGCAAGCACTGTGGTCACAAAATTTCTGAGGTTTATCTGCCTAAGCAATGCCAAATTATGGGATTGATTCGTCAGGAAGAAGTCATTCTAGCAAATGAAGATCCAATTATCTGTAGCAACGACCTTGTGATTGCTGTCGCTGTCAATCCGATGTTTTTGCCCGAACTGAAGTTGTGCCTAGAGCAAGCAAAGTATGTTTCGTAAAGCAAAAATTGCATTTAATTTATGGTGTGGCAAGGGCTTCTACAAATTTCGTTAATACTGCTGATTCTTGCAGTTGTGTCTCCTTTTCTGGGTAAATATATTGCACAAGTCTTCCAAACAAAATGGTCTTCTTGACCGATTTGCCTCTCCTTTAGACCAGTTTATTTACGCTTTGGGTGGGCTTTGCTATCAGGAATCGATGACAGGATGGCATTATGCCCGTGCTGTGTTTTACAGCAATCTAGTTATGGGCGTTCTGGTCTATTCAATCTTTTTGCTTCAAGCGATTTTGCCGTTCAATTCAACCAATTTATCGGCACCTTCCTGGGATTTGGCGCTGCATACTGCTATCTCGTTTACGACCAATACCGATCAGCAGCATTACTCTGGCGAAACGACGTTTAGCTATGCGAGTCAGGTGCTAGCACTGGGGTATTTGATGTTTACTTCAGCCGCAACCGGAATTGCAGTGGCGATCGCCTTCATTCGGGGTCTAACGGGGCAACCGCTGGGCAATTTCTATCGAGATCTGACTCTATCTATTACGCGCATTTTGTTACCCATTTCGGTTGTGGGGGCGATCGCCCTCCTTGCTGCTGGAGTGCCCGAAACCTTAGCTGGTCCGGCAACAGCAACTACGCTGGAAGGCGCAACCCAATACATTGTCAGAGGACCAGTTGCTCACTTTGAAATCATTAAACAGCTCGGCGAAAACGGCGGCGGATTCTTTGGCATTAACTCAGCCCATCCGTTTGAAAATCCCAATGGGTTTAGCAATCTGCTAGAGACCGTGACGATGCTAATTATTCCGGCGGCGCTGATTTTCACTTATGGAATCATGGCTGGCAACCAGAAACAGGGGCGACTAATCTTTGGAATGGTGTTTGTTTTGTTTGTGGGTTTGGTGGCGATCGCCCCTCTGGCTATTTCTGGCGCTGCGCTTGAATCTGGCGATCGCCCCTGCCGTTCTAGCTGCCAGCTCAAAAAGCGATCGGTTTAGAAACAGTGCCTTGTAAAGAATCGATCTGTCTAGGGCTAGATACCTGTTTGGCTCCTGGTTGACTGACAAATCTTCTGATGTAGGTTGGTGAAACAACGTGAAGCCCAACATTTGCCTGAATTCTGTTGGGTTACGCATTCGCTTCACGTAACCTACGATATACCCTTAGCTTTAGGAGTTTTGTCAGTCAACCAGAGGCATGAATACGAGAAACGCTATCGGGCTGTAGAGCAAACTCTCGTGGCTGGAATTGATGTTTTTTCTACCGTCAACATTCAGCATTTAGAGAGTTTAAATGATCTTGGGTTGCAGATATCGGGCGTTGACGTGCGCGAGCGCATTCCCGATCGCCTGCTTGATGAAGCCGACGAAGTTGTGGTTGTGGACGTAATGCCCGAGACACTTGAAGAACGTTTGATTGAGGGAAAGATTTATGCTCCCGAAAAGATCGATCAGGCGCTGAAAAATTTCTTTCAGCGGCGCAATCTCATTGCACTACGAGAGCTTGCATTGCGAGAGGTTGCTGACAATATCGAAGAAAACAATGGCACAAAGATTGCAGAAAAACGCTACTGCAATATTCATGAGCGGGTCATGGTTTGCCTTTCAACTTATCCCAATTCAATTCGGCTGTTGCGTCGTGGTGTAAGAATTGCAAGCTACATGAATGCGAAACTTTATGCCCTATTTGTAGACAATCTAGAACAATTTTTAACGAAAGCTGAAAGCCTACATGTAGAAACTTGTGAAAAGCTCTGTCGCGAGTTGGGGGGCGAGTTTTTGCGAGTTGAGGGGCATGACCCACTATCTAAGATTACTGAAATTGCTCAACGAGAACGAATTACCCAAATTGTAGTCGGGGAGACACATCGATCGCGCTGGGAGCTGTTTATTAAAGGATCGATTGTGCAGCGACTAATGCGATCGCTTCCTGACATTGACCTTCACATTATCGCGACCCAACAGCCTTTAACTTGAGGTCATCAGGTCTTTAATAGTCCATAGTGCTTCAGTGTCTCAGTCAAAAAACTCTTGTAGGAAAAAAAGATTGACCTACTCGTAACTTTACGGTATTTTTACAGTTACCAAAGCTTAGCCAGATTCAATCTCTCCTATTAGCTACTTGCTATAAGGATGATATTGAGACGGGGGGTTTAATTGGGGCACATCTCTGCTCAATGTATGCGTATTTCACATTTAATTTGATGCATCGATAGAGAGGACTTTCCTAAGTCTTTGCCCGTCAACTAGCTCCGTTGGCATTTGGTATTAAGTCTGTAAATTTGGCATTTTTATGAGTGCTATTACAGCAGTATCCTGCTCTCGTCAGTGTTCCTGGTTGGTATCGAGTCATGTCCTTGTACCTGCCCTTGGCTCTGAGGAGAAAGTTGTGTTGCCTTAGATTCAGAGCTTAGGGTCGGGTTAGTTGTTTAGGGTGAAATAATCTACCATGCTCCTGACTCAAGAAAAGCGAGTTGCTTTGATTTCTGTTTGTGGTGATCCTGCTGCTGAGATTGGGCAGGAAGAGGCTGGAGGGGAAAATGTTTATGTCCGTCAGGTCGGACAAACACTAGCTCAGCAGGGTTGGCAAGTGGATATGTTCACTCGCCGTAACGATCCTGAGCAGGCTGCAATTGTTCAGCATTTGCCTAACTGTCGAACGATTCGCCTGAGTGCTGGACCTGCGACTTACATGCATCGAGATCATCTATTTGAGCATCTACCGGAGTTTGTAGACCAGTTCCAGCGGTTTCAGCAACGGGAGGGGGTGCAGTACTCCCTGGTTCATACGCACTACTGGTTGGCCGCGTGGGTCGGAATGCAGCTCAAGCAGGCTCAACCCCTGGTTCAACTGCATACCTATCACTCACTCGGTGCGATCAAGTACAACACGGTGAGTGATGTTCCGGCGATCGCCACCCAGCGTCTAGAGGTCGAAAAAGCTTGCCTGGAAATGATTAACTGTGTGGTCGCCACCAGCCCTCAAGAGCAAGAGCACATGAGGACGCTGGTATCTAAGAAAGGCAGAATCGAAGTGATTCCCTGTGGCACAGACTTAGACAAGTTTGGCAACATTAGTCAACTTGAGGCGCGACAGCAGTTAGGAATTGATCCAAAGTCTAAGGTTGTCCTCTATGTTGGTCGATTTGACCCCCGTAAGGGGATCGAAACCTTAGTGCGGGCAGTTGCCAAATCTAGCCTGCGAGATCAGGGTGATTTGAGGTTGGTCATTGGTGGCGGCAGTCGTCCCGGACAGTCCGATGGCAAAGAGCGCGATCGCATTGGCGGTATTGTCTCAGAGCTAGGACTCGACTCGATCACGACTTTTCCTGGTCGTCTAGACGACTCAAACCTGCCGTTCTACTATGCCGCTGCGGATGTGTGCGTTGTGCCCAGTCACTATGAGCCGTTTGGCTTGGTGCCACTAGAGGCAATGGCTAGCCGCACTCCAGTCATCGCCAGCAACGTTGGCGGACTGAAGTTTACTGTTGTTCCTGAAGTCACCGGATTATTGGTACCACCCAAAGACGAGCTAGGGTTTACCACGGCGATCGATCGCATTCTTAGCGATCCCGCTTGGCGAAACCAGCTGGGTGAAACGGCTCGGCAACGAGTTGAAATCGCCTTTAGCTGGCAAAGCGTTGCGGCAAACCTGGGTCAACTTTACACCAGCTTGCTTGCCCAGGCGACTGCGGCTCCAGCAAAGTCTGTTGTTCCGGCAGCGATCGCGCCCAAAAAAGATCGCGTAGCGTGAGACACCGTGAATTTCGAAGTTTAGGAATTTAGTTGGGTGGTTGCTTTTGATCGGCTAACAAAAAGTTAGGGCAGAAAACGTCAAAACTAGGAGTCAGAGCAATGCTAAACGTTGAAGATTACGCAGTTCATCGCAAAACTGGATGGATTGGTAAGGTTACGGGCTACGGACACCTAATGCTCAACGGTACATATCTACCCACGCTCAAAGTCCATCTGCTAAAAGGTTCAGGCGCAGTTCAAGGCAGCATCATTGAAGATCTTTCTTCATCCTGGATGGAAGTAGAGGCAGAGTATAGCCACAGTGTTTAGTGCAGTGTCTTAGAAGGTGTTTTAGAAAAGGAGGATGGGTTTTGCCCCGCCCTCCTTTTTTGTCGTAATCCAGATCAGGTTGTGAGTGCACTTTTCGAGTGCACTCACAACCTATTCGTCGCTTGCTATAGACTTGAATCAAGGGAAGAGTAGGCGCAGGTGGTTACGGACGAAAGTCTGAGGAAAGTCCGGGCTCCCCAAAGACCAAACTTGCTGGGTAACGCCCAGTGCGGGCGACCGTGAGGAAAGTGCCACAGAAACATACCGCCGATGGAGTCTCAGACTCACAGGTAAGGTTGCAAGGGTGCGGTAAGAGCGCACCAGCAGCGTCGAGAGGCGCTGGCTCGGTAAACCCCGGTTGGGAGCAAGGTCGAAGGAGCAACGGTTGGTCTTTTTCCGGCTCCGGGTAGAAACGGTTAATCCGGTTCTGCGAAACCCGCTAGAGGTGTCTGGCAACAGGCATCCCAGATAGATAACTGCCCTTTCAGCAGTTCTCTGTTGAAAGAACAGAACCCGGCTTATGTCCGACTCTTCCCTTTTCCCAATTCCTTTCCCAGAGCTAATTGGGCTATCGGTTTCCAGCAGCAATGCGTCCAGGTTTAGGTTGAATGTCCCTGATTGATCCCCGTCGTCCAAAGCAGCTCCGTCAATTGGTAGAAAGGCTTGGATTACCGGCTGACTCTCCGGTTAAATGGGAGCTATTAGATTTGGCGTTGACCCATCCGACTGCTTCGCCTGAGGCAAATTATGAGCGGCTCGAATTTGTCGGCGATGCGGTCGTGAAGCTGGCAGCAGCAGAATTTTTATTTGAAACTTATCCCCAGTCCAGTGAAGGGGTGCTTTCGGCAATTCGGGCGGTATTGGTTAGCGATCGCTCTCTAGCAGCGATCGCTGATTCTTATGGCTTCGATCGCTATCTGCTCGTGGGCAGCAGCGCCTCACGCGACAAGGTTGGGCAGGAAACACGCTTAGCAGATTCTCTAGAAGCCGTTTTAGCAGCACTCTACCTCAGCACTCACAACCTGAAGCTAATCCATCCCTGGCTAGACTCTCATTTGCGCGAGTTGACCGAAACGGTTTTGCGTGATCCCACCCTGCAAAATTACAAAGGCGCTTTGCAAGCCTGGACGCAAACTCACTATCAAATGCTGCCTGAATACCGCGTCACTGAGATTGGTCAAACCTATGGCGATAGCGAGCGATTTATGGCAGAAGTTTGGTTCAAAGGACAACAGTGGGGACAAGGCAAAGGGCAATCTAAAAAAGCGGCAGAGCAAGCGGCAGCAAGAATTGCATTTCTAGCGTTGCAGCAAACAGAAGGAAGGGAAGGATGAGGAGGGAGAAGGATGAAGGCATTTCATTCTTCCGCTATACCTACTGTTCGAGGGAATAAAGGATGAGGGATGAGAAGCTTGGAATCGCGGTATTTGGGGCAGGGCGATGGGGCGTGCATCTGGTTCGCAATTTTTTAGAGCATCCTAACGCTCGGTTAATTGCAGTGGTAGACACTGAGGGCGATCGCCTAAATGCCCTGGCTGAGCGGTTTCCTCTGGACAATGTCAAGTTAAGTACGGATTGGGAAGCGGTAATGCAGCTTCAAGACGTGCAGGGGGTGGCGATCGCCACTCCAGCAACAACTCATGCCCTACTGATTCAGGCTGCACTAGAGCAAGGACACCACGTTCTTTCAGAAAAACCGCTGACGCTAGACGGAGCAGAATCAATCAAGCTATGTCAGCTTGCAGAGCAGCATCAGCGTCAGCTTGTAATTGACCATACTTACTTGTTTCATCCGGCTGTGCGGCAAGGCAGAAAAACTCTTCAAACTGGGGACTTAGGAGAGTTACGCTACGGCTACGCCGCCCGTACCCATCTTGGTCCCGTCCGTCAGGACGTGGATGCGCTCTGGGATCTAGCCATTCACGACATTGCTATTTTCAACCACTGGTTAAACGAAACACCGACTCAAGTGCAGGCACAGGGCACGGTCTGGCTACAGTCTCAGTCACCCAATACTCAGTTTTTTCCTCAAGGGTTATCAGATTTAGTGTGGCTAAAGCTCATTTACCCCAGCGGTTTTCAAGCCTTGGTTCACCTCTGTTGGCTCAATCCTGATAAACAGCGGCGACTCTGTATTGCTGGTAGTCAAGGGACGCTCATTTTTGATGAGCTATCTACTTCTCCTTTGACCCTCCAACGGGGATATCTGGAGCAGACCGATCAATACTTTATTCCTGCCGGTCAGAGCGTTGAAGCGTTAGAGCTAGAACCTGCTGAACCACTGCGACAAGTTTGTGACCACTTCCTGGACTGCATGGCTCAAAATCGACCCTCCGAAATTTCTTCCGGTTGGGTAGGGGCAAAACTCGTTCAGATTCTCTCAGCGCTGACGACCTCCCTCAACCAGGGTGGTCAAATCGTGTCAGTTCCATAGAGTGCAATCCGTTCTAGGTCTACTACCGTACGGCTGGATGCTCTGTAATAGTCTTTGAGGCTGGTTCCTGAGTGTCAGATCCCGCAATGGCAGCCGCAGGAGGCTGAATAGTGGCGATCGGCAAGGCAATTTCTACAGTGGTGCCCTGACCCACACCCGCGCTGTGCAGCGTAATGCTGCCACCCATCAACTCGATCAAATTTCGAGAAATAGCCAGTCCTAAACCCGTTCCTTCAAATTTGCGTGTGGTGGTACCGTCAACCATCACAAAAGGACGAAATAGCTTATGCTGCTGTGTCGGGTCGATTCCAATGCCTGTATCGTGAACCGAGATGATCACCCAGGCTTCAGGATTGACAGGAGTTTCTACAGTCCGATGTCCGTTAAACTGGCTTGTTTGAACCGAGTTCACAGCAGTTTCAATGCGAGTATCAATCGTGATACTGCCCTGATCAGTAAATTTAATTGCGTTGTATATCACGTTCAGCAGCACCTGCTTTAGCTTTGCCGGATCAGAGCGAACCATGATTGGCTCGGACATTTCTGGTACGCTCAGACGCAATCCTTTCTCGTGAATTTGCATACTTTGCAAATCGACCACTTCCTGAAGAATTTGCCGCAGGTCGATCAGCTCAATTGAAAGGGAAAGGGTTCCTGCCTCAATTTTGGCAATGTCCAGCAAATCGTTGATGATTTTGAGCAAATGGATTGCTGCTTCATCTGCTCGATCAAGAAACTCCACCTCTTCCTCAGGCGAGTCGCAGCAGTCGTCTCGGACTAAGCGAATGCAGCCAATAATTGCATTCAGCGGTGTTCGCAGTTCATGAGAGGTATTGGCAAGAAACTCACTTTTGAGTTGATTGGCGGCTTCGGCTTCTTGCCATGCTGCCTCTAGTTCTTTAGCCCGTTCTTCTAGCCGCCTCACCATGTTGTCGAGTACTTCAGCTAGATGATTGAGTTCTCGAATGCGAAAGTTTTTGGGAGCGCGTTGCAGCGGGTCGCGTTTGTGGATGTGACGGGCGTACTTTCCCAATTGCTCAATGGGTAGAGCCAAGTCTCTTGCCATGTAAAGCATGGCTAAAAGGTGAGCAGCCAGTAATCCTGTCGTTAGAATTACCAGAATGCGTTTAATATCTTCCAGCCCATGCAGGGCATTATCTAAGCGAGTTACGGCTAGAACTGTCCAGGTGCGATCTTCGGTTGGGCTAATACTAATTTGAATAGGGCTGTAGCCTGCTAGCCACTCCTCCTCATCTCCTACAAAACTGAAGATGTGACGGACATCTGGGTCGTCCCCTCGCTGAACGTTGTTAATGATATTTTCGAAGCGATCGGCATCAGGCCCGTCTTTAATGTTTTGCCCAACTCGGCTAGATAATGGATGAGCCAGAAAAACGCCATCTTGGTCAATGATGGTGGTGTAGCCTAGCAGTGAGCCTGGCTTGCCGCTTTCCCGCTGTGTCAGAACGGATTGAGCCGCTAGCGTATAGCGGAGCTGTCCGTTTTGATCGTAAACGGGAGTGCCAATGAGCAAATCTAATTCAGTTGAAAGTTCTGCTTGATCAGATTGAGTAGATTCGTTGCTTGGTTCAGCTTGTCCATCAGGTGTGGCGGGTTTGCTCGGCAGCGTACTGAGATAAAAACTGTCGGCGTTGAGTTCACTTTGCTGAGTCGCCCAGGGTAGGTCAGCCTTGGAAAGGAGAGGTTGATTACCGCAGGTCGTAGCAGTTATGTTGCCTGTTTGCCAGTCAATCAGCTGAAGGCAGTGAATCTCGGTAGGCAAATCGGCGGACAGTTGATTCAAATAAGTTTGGATCGCCTCTGGCTGGCCAGCCTGCAAGATAGAGGTACGGCTGGCCGTTTCTAGATTGGTTTGTAAGGACTGGATTGATGCCTGGATGTCATCTGCTTTGCGGATTGCGCTCTCGGCAAGGTTTTGACGAGCGGTATATAGCAGGCTGGTACGCGCCTTACGGAAAGTCACTCCTACTCCCAGCAGCAAGATTGGGATGCTGAGTACGAGAATTCGCGATAGCAGAATTCGGCGAAAGGAGGATTGACCTAGCATAGCCATAGCGATTGCTGAATCAAGGGACAAAGCCTGCTTTTAAAGCTTAATATTCAACCACACTGAGTAGCCTAAACATCCGTACACTGAGATGGATTTTTTCAGGGATTCTTTATACAGATGAAGAATTAACTGAGTTGGTGGATGCTTCAGGCAAAGCACTACATTTGGCTGAAAGCGTTCCCAGCAAATGGATTGAGTGGTGATGCTGATGAGATGGACCTTGATCTGTCTAAATTTTGTCTAAGCGATAGAAAATACCTGCTATTCGCTCGACTTGTTTAGAACGCTGAATGGCGATCGCTCCCTGAATTGGCTCACCCTTCAAGATCGATGATTTCTACAACAGTAGGTGGGCAGTACACGCTCCAGCGCGTTACTAAAAAGACGTACTGACAGGAAACACGAATAAATTCCCAGTATACATTCTTCAATCGAGCTGAACTAATCTTAGAAGATGGACCGTAAATCTATGTGTCACCACAATGGCAAATGTTTGGCATCTGTCCATTTAAAGCGTTTTACCGATAAAGTGTTTTACCGAAACGCAGCACAACAGACTGTCTAAGCAAAGAATCAGTTTTTGATTTGAAGTAGCGTGCCAGAGATGACTAAAAAACGGACTTCACCCTGCCGCATTTTTGACGGTGAAACAGACTCGATTGTTGCCGACAGTGCTGATATCGTGTTTTGCCAAGGGTTACTAGTCATTTAGAGGGTGCCACAGCACCTTAATTTGCCGTTAATTTAACGATGAAAACGATGAAGATGAATTAGAGGGCAATCTGCTGGAAGATTCTATCGGTTCTCTTAGCGCTTGAGCGAGTTGGGCAGGAGTTAAAAAACGCACTAAATCAATGGGCAATGTGGGTTCACTGATGCGTTCAGTGTAAGCAGCTCTGAGATAGTCAAGGTAGTCTGCATCCTTGACCAGATGAACTTGAAAAAAGGCTGTACTCATTGCGTCGATGTAGCTCCGAGCAACGGCTGGGCTTGGCCCAATGATTTCGGGTGGCAAAGTCACTATCTCGCTGCTAGTTTCAGAAGTGCCAATGGTTGAAAAGTGGGTTGATCCGCGAATCATCAGCAAATATTTGTTGGGCGTGGTGAGCCAGGTGAAAGGGCGAATCTGTTCAAACAGGGCTGGTGCAACGGTGTCTGCATTGCCTGAAACTAGCATGACTGGAATGTCGATTTCGCTAAAGCCTGCTGGACCTAAAATAATGCTGCCAATTGGGTTGATTGCCATGATTGAAACCACTCGCTCGTCTCGCAGGTCAATAGCGGGCGGCACCAGTTCTTCGGCCCGACATTGGAGCAATAGCGATAAATTCAGCGTGCTTTCTTCCGCAGCGCAATCTTCTGCAAGCTGCTGGAAGTTAATTTTTGCGCCTGCTAGGGCCAATGCCGTGTAACCGCCAAAGGATTGGCCCACTACGCCGACCTGCTGTAGATTTAGCCTCCCCTGAAAGGCAAAGTCTGATTGGTTGAGCCTTTCTAACTCGTCAAGCAGATATGTCACATCTAACGGACGGTTGATGAACTCAGCGGGTTCTGTGACCTGGCTAGCTCGACCCTCGACCAGTGCCTGTAGCTGATCGGCATTGCTGCCTGGATGCTCTGGAATGGCAACCGCAAAGCCGTAAGAGGCTAGGTGTTCTCCCAAATAACGATAGGTGGTACGGTCTGACCCTAGCCCATGAGACATGATGATCACCCGGGCAGAGGCAACAGGAGCTAGCGGGTAATTCGGATCCCCCGTTGCCTCAAGCGGAAGATAAACATCTGCAACAAAGGTGCGATCGCGGCTAGGGTCGTTTAACGTGATGGTTTGTCTTTGCCAGGTAAAGCTGCCTAATCGCCGAGGATCAGGCGGCGATGAGGAGTCAGTCATCGGATCAGATGCTGCTTCCAGTTCGGATTGTTGTTCAATTGCATTGACGGCTTCGGTGGTTTGATTGATCAGTTGCTCTAAGTTGCTAACCACTGACAGGGTGCGACTGAGGTCAATGCGAATGCCTGCGACTGGAAATTTCCTTAAAACATTTAATGGCGTTAGCCCTTCTGGATCGTCCGCAGCCAAAATCAAAGCAGAGCGAATGGCGTAAAATCCCGATTGACGGGCTTCGGTTTGGATAATTGCGCCTAGTCGCCTGAGCAGGATTTCCCCTTGGTCGGTGTAAAGAAACTGGGCGATCGCCACTGGACTTAGTTCTGCTTTGGCGCTCAGGAGGGTACGTAGTTGCTCTAGCTGTTCTGGGGTGGCGTATCGGGAGTAAGCTTCCAGATCAGCCTCAATCGTGCCTTCTTCGGCATAGATTTCTAAAGAATCAATAGAAATAGAGCGCTCGATAATGCCATAGGAAAAGTAAATGCGCTCAGCCGCCGACGCAGGAGAGGCAACTAAAACTGCGGGTAAGACTGCCGGAATTAAAATAGACTTTATTTTGGACTTAAACCAACGAGAGGATCGTTGAGTTAAAGCAAACGGACGCGATCGCACGTGCCTGGCAGTGAAGGACGAGGCAGGCTCAGAACAGTTCATATTCGTGAAATAGCCGTATTTTTACACCATTACAGCTAAAAATAGCCGTAATCAGAATGCTTTCGAGACGCTAAAACGTCTGCCCCTTCTAATCTGCCAATAACTCTAGCAATTGTGCTTCCGACAATTGGGTGATTCCAAGTGACTCAGCTTTCTCTAGCTTAGATCCGGCCTCAGCACCAACCACTACATAACTGGTTTTGGCACTGACCGAACCGGTGACCTTGCCGCCTGCTGCCTGAATCATGTCTTTTGCTTCCTCTCGCTTTAATGTTGGCAGTGTTCCTGTAATTACAAACGTTTTACCTGCCAGTTTGGAAGAAGCGGGTGCGGAGTTGGAAGTGTCACCTGCAAGCTGAATTCCCTCAGTTTTTAGGCGATCGATTAGCGTTTGGTTAGCAGGCACTCGAAACCAGTCATATACTGACTGAGCAATTTCAGCGCCAATGCCGTGAACAGTTTCAATGGCTTCTGGGGTGGCTTCAGCAAGCTGTTCTACAGTGGAAAACCGCTCCGTCAGGAGTTGGGCGTTGACGCTGCCAACATGCCGAATTCCTAACCCGTACAGCACTCGTGACCAAGGTTGAGTTTTAGATTGGGCGATCGCCTCCACTAATTTCTGTGCCGACTTTTTGCCCATGCGGTCTACGTTTATAAGTTGCTCAACCGTCAGGTCATGGAGGTCTGCAACGGTGCGAATTAGCTCCCGATCAACAAACTGCTGTACCCATTTTTCGCCTAGCCCGTTGATGTCTAACGCATCACGGCTCGCCCAATGCTCCAGTGCCTTGCGCAAAATTGCCGGACAGGAGGCATTAATGCAGCGCACCACGGCTTCACCCTCTGGACGCACGACTGGCTGTTTGCAGGTGGGGCAGTGGGTCGGCATTTGAAATGGCTGAGTGCCTGGTGGACGCAGATCCGTCAGCACCCGCACCACTTCGGGAATGATTTCGCCTGCCTTCCGCACGATCGCCGTGTCGCCAACTCGAATGTCTAGCTCGGCAATGCGATCGCCATTATGCAAGGTCGCCCGTGAAACGGTCGTTCCGGCTAGCTGCACCGGACGCAGTTCTGCGGTGGGGGTCAGTGCCCCAGTGCGGCCGACGTTGATGGTAATATCTTCTACGATTGTGGGGGCTTCTTCTGCCGGATATTTGAGGGCGATCGCCCAACGCGGAAACTTTTGGGTGAATCCTAACCGTTGCTGTAGCGACAGCGGATTTAGTTTGACGACCACGCCATCGGTCAGGTATGGCAATTCCAATCGCTCTGTAGACCAGCGATCGTAATATTCCTGCACCTCTTCTAATGATTGGCAAAGTTGGCGATTTGGATTGACCCGAAACCCAACGCTTTGTAGGAATTCTAGCGATTCCCACTGGCTAGAAATGTTGTGATGCAGTTCGCCTGTAATCGGGTTTTGATTCTCTAAATTTTGACTGTCGGAGTTTTTGGGTGGGCGATCGCCCTGTTCAGGAATGTGCAGCGTGTAGGCAAAAAAATCAAGCCGTCGCCGCGCCACAATTCGAGAATCTAACTGTCGCAGCGTTCCTGCTGCCGCATTGCGCGGGTTGGCGAACAGCGCCTCGCCTGCCTGCTCCCGCTCCTGATTGATTTGCTGAAACACGTCTAGCGGCAAAAATGCCTCGCCCCTCACCTCTACTACAGCAGGGGGATTGTCTGTCGCTAACCGCAGCGGAATCGTGCGAATTGTACGGACGTTCTGGCTAATGTTTTCGCCCATTACCCCGTCGCCCCGCGTCACGCCTCGAACCAAAACTCCGTTCTCATAGGTCAGCGCTAGCGCAGAACCGTCAATTTTCAATTCACAGACATACTCAAATTCTTTAACTTCCGGGGCAACTCGTCGCCAGCGCTCTTGCCATGCGGCAAACTCCTCTAGATTAAAGGCATTCTCCAAACTGTAAAGGGGAATATTGTGTCGCACCGAAGCGAATTGGGCGGCCGGACGCTCTCCCACCCGCTGGGTCGGGCTATCTGGACTGATCAACGCTGGATACTGGGCTTCTAGATCCTGAAGTTCCCGATAAAGCTGGTCATACACTGCATCTTCCAGGTCAGGAGCATCTAACACGTAATAGGCGTAGCTCGCTTGCTGAAGTACGCGACGCAGTTCCTCAACTCGCTGTTTGATTTCAGGTGGCTGTTCAGTTTCAGGTGGCTGTTTAATTTCAGGTGGCTGTTTAATTTTATTGGCGGGCTGTTCCACTTTAGGTGTGGGGTTTTCCACAAGTCTTCTCCACTCTGGCGATCGCTCCAAACAATCAGAGCTAGTCTAATATCACTTTAATTTGCAAACATCAGGTATTCTGCCTGTAGTTAGTCCTAAGCTGAAGCAATGCATGTTTGGGCTGCTTTTTTCGTTATCTTTTTAGGCATGATAGAACTCTATCAATGGTTACAGGGCTTGACGTTGCCTCTGCCTACGTTGATTGTGGCGGGAGTTTTGCTGGCGATCGCCTCCAACCGCAACAAACCGGCAGGCTTACCTTGGCAAAATTTTTCCCAACCATCACTCCCCAAGCCCCCTCAACCTAATTCCTCACTTCCCACCTCTCAATCCCCCAATTCCCAATCCCCAACCTCTAACCCTCAATCCTCAATTCCCAATCCTCGCCCTACCCCGCAGCTTCCTAACCTCACTGCTCCAAAAGCTCCATCAACTCCCCCTCAGCGCTCTATTTCGTTTACGATTCGCAAGCCGGGGCAAAACTGATTATTAAGAATGGCTGGGATAGGGGTTGTAGGATTGAGGCAGTTCAGCTACTATTAGGACTTCAAACGAGGCGATCGCTCCTGACTAACGCTTCAAAAGGTTTAGTTTCAAGGAATCTCAGCTTAGGCATTCATCCGGTAGAGTGAGGCTTAAGAGGCGATCGCTCCATCCAGAAGATCAGTGAAGAAATCGCAAAGAAATTCTTCTGGGCACTAAATATTCTGATTTGCATCTGCCGATTGGGTAAAGGTGTGGGGGCGTAACTCGTTACGTCCCCACTCTTATTAGGGGTTAACGCATTGCATTGACTCCCATTCCCACACTTACAGCCTGGCAGAGTAGCATGAAGAAGTGTTGCACAAATCCTAACCCAGATGTTACATTTCTTTGCAGAAACCAAACGTACCTGGACGTGACTCAGGTTTCAGGTCTAGTTTTTCAGGCTGACACTGATGCACTGCTCTGGTATCGGGTTCTATCCTCCCAACACAGCAAGTTCAGCCAGCCCAACACAATTAGGCTGGCTTTTGTTTAGTTCTTCACGAGAATTGCTGCTTATGGGTTGCAAGCTTTCTTCCAGAAATCGAAATCTACCGATGGAACTAGGGTTTAAGCTAGCCCCAAGCTTAAGGTCGTGGTAACTTAGTGGATGGCGCAGACATTTTGAGGTGGAAGGGTCACGTTAGACTCCTAAACTTTACGCTCTAGCAGTTGTTTGAGGTTCACTGAATTCTTTATCAGAGCCCTTTCTCTCCCCTGAGCATGAAGTTCCGCATAAGAGATGTTCAATAGTATCCACTAAGATGATGTGTTGCTGAAGTTTGGTCAAAGTATTAACTCATGAGTCTTTCAGTTTAGTGACCCCAGCTCTCTATCCTTAGCCAGTCCCAAAGCAGCACTTTTTAGCAAATTTGTTCGACTCAAAGTCTAGAGGTATCTTTGTTCTATGTCTATTCGTCTTTATGTAGGCAACCTGCCTAGAGAACTGGAACGCCAGGAACTAGAGACTGTGTTTGCCGAATTTGATGATTCAGTCTCTACCAAAGTGATTACCGATCGCAAAACCGGCAAATGTCGCGGTTTCGGGTTTGTCACCGTCAAAAATGACGAGCAGGCTGACCAGTTGATTGAGAAGTTCAACGGCTTTGTCCTCAAAGACAGTGCTCTCAAGATCGAAAAGGCACTGCCGCGGTCAAAAGGCAAGGATGAAGGCGACGCGAGCGAGGCTGAAAGTAACGCTGCTCCCGTTTCTGCCAAGCGTAGCAAAGGCAGCGGTGGTGGTGGCGGTGGTAAATCTAAGCGTCCTGCGGCGGCAAACTCTTCTGATCCTGAAGCAGTTCAGCCTGATCCACGCTGGGCTCAAGATTTAGAAAAGCTGAAGCAGCTTCTCGCAACCCAGACTGCTAACTCGTAGGTTTTGATTAGTTAGCCTCGAAGACGGTCTAACGCTGCTCGTCTGATGAGGGACTGGTTTTAGTAGCAATATGCCTGCCGTGATGGGGTTGGATAAACCTAACTCCATCGCGGCAGGCAGCTTTGTTTTTAGGTCTTTCTGTGTAAGTCAGGGATTATGTCGTCATTCGTACCTTGTTTGAACGGCAGATCGAGGTTGATGGCATCGATCTCTTGTTGCTCCATTCGGTTAACTTCAGTAATGTATGAGTTAAGAATTTGAGCAAGGCGACTATCGTAAAAGCGGTGCAGACTGTGGTTGGGGGTAGCGGGGAAACCACGCCGCTTTTTGTGTCTGCCACCAGCACCCGGATCAAAGGTTTGAATGTTGTGGGCGATCGCCCACTCAATCGGAGTGTAGTAGCAAGCATCAAAATGCAGGCTGTCAAACTCCTGTAAGCAACCCCAATATCGTCCATAAAGCTGGTCGCCTTTGGTCAGGCAAAAGGACATACCAATGGGTCGCTGCTCATTTTGCTCGTCATGGGCGGCAACAAATACTACCCGATGGCGGTAATGCGGGTAAAGCTGCTCAAAGAAGCGACGAGTCAAATATTTGCTGCCCCACCAGCCAAACTTATCGCAGGTATCGCTGTAGAAGGCATACATTTGTGAAAACATCGATTTAGGGATTTCGTCTCCGGTCAGCACCTGAAGCCGTAATCCTGCCTTTTCGACCGCCTTGCGCTCTCGTTTGATGTTGCGACGTTGGTTTGCGTTAAACGCACCTAAGTAATGGTCAAAGGTTTGATAGCCCTGGTTTTGCCAGATGTAGCTGTGGTGTAGCCAACTAACGAAGCCGTGCCGCTCCATCACGCTTCGCCACTCTGGATCGGCATAGAGAAAATTGCAGCTGGAGATGTGGTTGCGAAGACAGAAGTGGTCGATCGCCTCTACCATCAGTTCTGTAATTTCGTCTTCGTCTTCACCAGGGGCAATCAAGAAGCGGTAACCCTCTGCTGGGGTAAAGGGTGACATCCCCAGTAGTTTGGGGTAGTACTGGATGCCTAAGCGCTGCGATAAATCGGCCCACTGGTGGTCAAACACAAATTCACCATAGCTGTGCCCTTTCAGGTACAGGGGGGCGGCTGCGATTAAGGTGCGATCGCGCCATACCGTTAAGTGATTGGGCAACCAACCTGCTTTAGCGGTAGCGCTACCAGAGGTTTCCATGTTGTTGAGCCATTCCCACTCCAAAAATGGAGTTTTGAGTGGCAGTGCCAGCGCATCCCATTCGACTTGGGGGACTTCAGACAGCTTGTTAATCCAAGCCAGGGAATAGCGGGGCTTAAGTTGTTCCACCATGTTTGTAGATTAGGAATCGGATACCAAAGGGTTGAATGGGTTGAAGAACGTGAATGAATTAACCTGCCTAATCTCTTTACTGTACTCAACTGTACGGGCTTGGCAGTGCCAAGCCCCCAGCCTAAATGCTGCGCTTGATTCACTTACTTAATTCACGTTCCTGACTTGGGTGCGATCGCCAGCGTTTCAGGCTTACCAGGATCGCCACTCAGACTCACTCCACGTTGATTGGCGTGTAAATGCCGAGCGATTTTATAAATGGTTTCGATTTCGTCAGAGGCGTTGATCTTCTCAGCCAAGTCTGTAAGCCTAATAGGCTGCCCTACTTCCTGTAGAACCTCTACAACTCGTCGTTGCAGGTCTAACACTGCCGCTGCCGCCTTTTTGCCTGCCTCAACGCCCGGCTGATGGTAAGCGTTGATGTTGACCAGGGAAGCGTAGAATCCAACTGCTCGTTCATATAGCGCAATCAATGCCCCGACTGTATAGGGATTGACTTCAGGAATGGTCAGTGTAATCGAGTCTCGATGATTTTCGTAGAGTGCCTGACGAGTACCTTGAAGTAATCCAGAAAGGTAGTCTCCAGAGGTTACGCCCGGTTCGACTGCAACAGATTCGCCCTCGCGGTCGTCCAGCACTTCGATAAAGGTAAGGAAGAAGTTGGGTACGCCTTCTCGCAACTGCTGCACGTAGGCATGTTGGTCAGTGGAACCTTTGTTGCCATAAACTGCGATGCCTTGATAGACCGTGTTGCCATCCAGGTCTTTTTCCTTGCCCAGAGATTCCATCACGAGCTGTTGCAGATAGCGAGAAAACAGCAGCAGGCTGTCCTTGTACGGCAAAACCACCATATCTTTTTCGCCCTTACCGTTCCCAGCAAAATACCAGGACAGCGCCAGCAGTGCGGCAGGATTACCTTTGATGTCTGGCACACGGGTTGCGGCATCCATTTCCTTTGCGCCAGCTAGCATTGCGTCAATGCCAATTCCTTGAAGTGCGGCGGGAAGTAATCCAACGGCTGACAGTTCGGAGGTTCGTCCACCTACCCAGTCGTGCATAGGAAAACTGGCTAGCCAGCCTTCGGTTTGCGCGATTTTGTCCAAGTTGCTGCCTTTGCCTGTTGTAGCAACGGCATGTTTAGCAAAATCTAGCCCCTGTTTTTCAAAGGCGTGTTTGACTTCTAACATGCCGTTGCGCGCTTCAGGGGTACCACCAGACTTGGAGATGGTAATGACCAGTGTGGTCGCAAGTCGGTCTTGCAGTTGGATCAGGATGCGATCGATTCCTGTAGGGTCGGTGTTGTCAATGAAGTGAATGTTGAGCGGCGGAAAGATGGGAGACAAGGCTTCTGCGACGAATTCTGGCCCAAGCGCAGACCCGCCGATGCCGATGGAGAGAATGTCAGTGAATTTCTCTGCCTGGGGCGGGTGAATTTCGCCGCTGTGAACTTTCTGAGCAAAGGTGTGAATTTGCTCTAGCGTGTCGAGGATGTCTTGCTTTAGTTCTGGAGTGGGGGCTAGCTCTGGATCACGCAACCAGTAGTGCCCGACCATGCGGTTTTCGTCAGGGTTGGCGATCGCCCCTTTCTCTAAGTCCGCCATATCCTGAAATGCTTTCTCAAACTTAGGCTGCAACGTTGCTACAAATTCGTCATCAAACCGCATTCGACTGACATCGAGATAAAGCTCCAATCCCTCATGGTAGTAAAGCCAGTCTTGGTAACGTTGCCAGAGTGCAGCGGCATCCATAGCAAATTTCAACCTTCGTAATGGGTCAATCACAGTTTAGCGACTCATGTCCAACCCGTTGAGAAACATAAGGATAGAGTTTAGGTTTCACGATAATTTACCTTCTGTAAATGTCTCCGTCTCCCCTGATACGGGCTGTCTCTGTGAATGCGGTACAATTCATACGCAATCTTAAATGAACAGAACAGTGGCGATCGCCTTGGCAACTCTGAGCCTGCGATAACAGCGATCGCCAAGCTATTTCCCTTTCACAACCTCCCTTTCGCAACCTGCATGGAAGGCTACATTGTTTCGCTGATAATTTTCACCGCGATTTTCGCCCTGTTTGGCTTAGGGCTAAATTTGCAGTGGGGATATACCGGACTGATTAATTTTGGACACGTTGCATTCATGGCAGTCGGTGGCTATGTCACTGTGCTGCTAAGCGACCTTGATGTGCCTATTCCGCTGCTGATCTGGATACCGTTTTGTGTGCTGGTTGGCTCGCTCTTTGCAGCCATGCTGGGGCTACTGATTGGGCTATCGACCGTGCGGCTGCGAGAAGACTACCTGGCGATCGTCACCATCGGTGTTTCAGAAATGGTGCGCCTCGTTGCTCTCAATGAAGAGTGGCTAACTCGTGGTGCGTTTGGTGTGCAAGGGTTTCCGTTGCCTTTGCAGGGTTTTGCCCCCACTCTGCTGACTCGAATTGGGATGCTGGCTATTTTTACTGGAGTGATCGCGATCGGGTACTGGCAGTTGTGGAAATGGCTGCGTCAGCGAATCAAGGGTGTCCCGCGTCAGTCCCTGATTAACAGTTCTTTGGCTGTAGCTGGTTATCTCGGTTCGCTGGGTTTGCTGCTCTATGGAACTGTCATCATCGCCCGTCAGCTCAAGCTAGCGGAGGATTTGTCTCCCTGGCTGCTGGGTTTGTTTCTGTTGGGTGCTTTGGTTGGCATTATCGCGCTCTACACCTGGTTGGCGCAACAAACTATTCCTCGTCTGCCAGATTGGCTCATAGGACTGTCTCTCGTTTCCTGCTTGCTGTCTTTAGCAGTAGGGCTGTGGATTTACCAATTTGCTGCCCATGCAATCTACACCTACTCGCGCACTTCGATTAAGACGGGACTGATGTTTATCTCAGTCTTGGTGGTAGCGGTGATTTTTTGGGGTTTGCAGAAGTTGGTGCGATCGCCCTGGGGTCGGGTTCTCAAAGCCATTCGTGAAGATGAAGAAGTAGCAAAAGCGCTTGGCAAAAATGTCTTCTGGTACAAGCTGCAAGCGCTGATGTTGGGGGGACTGGTCGCTGGAGTTGCGGGAGCGCTTTATGCATGGCAACTGACAACAGTTTACCCAGACAACTTTCAACCGCTCGTCACCTTTAATGCCTGGACCATTGTGGTGCTAGGTGGCGCAGGCAACAACGTCGGGACGCTACTCGGTGCCGCTATTTTCTGGGCATACCAAACGTCTACTCGCTTTATCCTGGCTGATATTGTTCCATTGGATGATGCCCGTCTCGGCGCATTTCGCGTCATGATCATTGGGCTTTTGCTGATGGTGCTGATGGTTTGGCGACCTCAAGGAATTTTGGGCAAGAAGGAGGAGCTGACTCTTGGTCGATAATGCAAATGCTCTGTTATCCGCTAAGAACCTTTACAAGAGCTTTGGCGGTATCAAAGCGGTGGACAATGCTTCGATTGAAGTGCCTCAAGGCAGCATCACTGGTCTGATTGGGCCAAATGGTGCCGGCAAAACAACCCTTTTCAACCTGCTGTCCAGCTTTATCCGTCCAGATAGCGGTGAGGTGATTTTTGACGGCGAACCGATTCAGCAGTTACAGCCTCACCAAATTGCTCAACAAGGCATGGTGAGAACTTTTCAGGTCGCTCGCGTGCTCTCTCGTCTATCGGTGATGGAAAACATGCTGCTGGCGACTCAGCATCAGTCGGGTGAAAACTTTTGGAATGTCTGGCTTCGTCCAGGGCAAGTGATTAAAGAGGAGCGATCGCAACGGGAATACGCCAGCGAGATCTTGGAGTCAGTTGGGCTATCACACATGGCCCAAGAATATGCTGGAGCCCTATCGGGTGGTCAACGTAAGCTGCTAGAAATTGCCAGAGCTTTGATGGTGCGTCCAAAGCTGATTCTGCTAGACGAACCCGCAGCCGGGGTGAATCCAACGCTGATTAACAAAATCTGCGAACACATCGTTCAGTGGAACCGGGAAGGATTATCATTTTTGGTAATTGAGCATAACATGGACGTGATTATGTCTCTGTGCGATCGCGTCTGGGTGCTAGCGGAAGGTCGCAACCTCGCCTCTGGTACACCTGCCGAAATGCAAAAAAATACTCAGGTGCTAGAAGCCTATCTGGGTCAGTAACCTTCAGGGAACTTTCAAGGGAGCGATTGCCCGACGCAAGGACAATGAATACATAAAGTTATTGCCTTGACTTCAGTAGCTTTTCGGGCACATTTGGGCATTGTTAGTAAGGATGGAATCAAACAACAGCACGATCGAGTCGAATCAGCCTCACTGGGAGGGGTGAATCGCACAGTTGCTCTAGATAATAAGGTAGTATGAATCGCTAAAATAACTCCAAGCGCTCATAAATTTGGGCTTTTGCTGCTAAGCTAGTTAACTTTTCTTTGCAATTCTGCATAAAGCTACAGTCTAATAGCCGTTTCCCTGATTTTTGATACAGCCTTAGGAGCTAAAGTACGATACCTTTATCACTCAATTGACTTAGCTCTTGGTACGAGAAATAGGCTTTTGATCTGGGTACTGTTCATTCCCTCTGTTACTACGCGAATTCACGTTTGATGCAGGGTCTAGAGAGCCGATGATCGCCCTCTATCGGTAGGTCTAGTTAACCTTCCATCGGGTGCAACCGATTGTTGTTTTGATCAGACTAATTCACTCAAGTTGATGTATTTCATAACTTTGATGAAAAATTAGGCTGATCGCATTCCCTCTCTTTCGTTTTCTAATCGTTTTGCTTAGCTTTTGAGGTAGCAGGTGATTCTGGTAAGTCTTGCAAATGCACCCAATCTGATTCAGCTAGTGCAGTTGATGCCGCAGGCTGTTCATCAGTCGGGCTCCATTATTCTTTTGGTGTGAGGAGTCCGCCCCATGATGACAGACTCAAACATTGGCTGCATGTTAGCAAACCGCTATCAGCTCATAGAGACGCTGGGACAGGGGTCTATGGGCCGCGTCTATGGAGCTAAGGACGTGCTGTTGGGAGGGGTGCCCGTTGCCATTAAGTTTCTCTCGCAGACGCTGCTCAATGACAAAATGCGCGATCGCTTTGTGCGAGAGGCGACAACTTGTGCGTTGCTAGGGCAAAAGAGCATTCATATTGTCAGAGTGACTGACTATGGCGTGAATGATGACGAAATCCCTTTCTACGTGATGGAGTATCTGCGCGGAGAAAGCCTGAGCGATTTAATTGCCCATCAGCCGCTTTCTTTGCCTCGATTTTTAAACCTGACTCGTCACGTTTGTCTCGGTCTACAGCGCGCCCATCAAGGGATTCAGGTTGACGGCGATCTTTGCCCCGTGATTCACCGAGATATCAAACCCAGCAATATTCTGATAATTCAGGATGACAGTCTGGGAGAAATGGCCAAAATTTTGGACTTTGGCATCGCCAAAATGCTTCAGGCAGACAGCGGCCAGACCAACTGCTTTATGGGTACCCTGGCGTACTCTTCGCCCGAGCAAATGGAGGGGCGTGAGCTAGATGGACGCTCGGATATTTATAGCCTGGGCGTAATGATGTTTCAGATGTTGACCGGCAAAATGCCGCTTCATGCTGACACGCACACGTTTGGCGGTTGGTATAAGACCCATCATTTTCAGCAGCCCCGCACCTTTGAGTCGTTCAACCTGGACCTCAAGCCACCAAAAGCCTTAGAAAATCTGGTGATGAGCTGTTTGTCAAAGTCACCAGGCGATCGCCCCCAAACGGTTGCTGAAATCATTAAAGCTCTGGAGCCTTTAGAGCAGCGTTTTGGCCATGGCAGAGAACTAGGCAAACAGTGGAGCAAGATTCTCAAAGAAAAAGAAGTCGTCAGAAAGCCTGAGCGCCTTTCTAACTCCCTCTCCGTCATAGAAATCTGTCGATTTGCTTCTTGGCCCGACGATAAGCCGATCGCTGAAATTGTCTTTCACCATCCGCTTCGCACCAGCAAAGGTCATTTGGCAACCCTGTGGGTGATGTTGCCTAAAAAAGAAGTTCAAAAGCGGGAAACGGGTACTCGCTACAACCAGTTTTTGTTTTTAGAAGCGCCCCATCCCATGATGCTATGGCTCACCGTCCTCTATAACCGGAAATACGGTCCCCGCTGGCTGCCCTGCTATCTAGACTTAAAAACCCCTCAAGGACAAAAAATGACTCGGCTACTAGGCGAGTCAGGGGAATATCGGGTGTTGTTTTTTGCCCAAGAAGAACCGAAGCGTTGTGCCAATGTGGTCAATTCAACGATCGCCGTGCCACAGTGCAAGCTATTGCTCGACTGGGCAACAACGGGGCAGTTAACCCGTGGGTCGATCTCTCAAGCTCATATCAGCAAGAGCGTTTTGAAAGCAGAACTAGAGAAAATTAAGCCCAAAATCTTGATGAAGCTAGAATCTCTCTACTTCGAGGAAGATACTGACCTGTCGGGTTGAATATTGCTAGTTGCGCCGACTCACCCTCTTGTAGGGGGAAAATAGATGACTGGATGCCAGCTCCGGCGTAGAATCTCGCCTGTAAAGCTGGGTACTGACCACTCGATCAGCTTACCCAAACTGCCAGATGAGGAGGCGATCGCACTAATATCATGCACCTCAGCAGCTTTTAGCACCTCTAGGATAGGGTCGCCCATGCGTACCTCAGTTTCAACTCTTAATCCCAGTTTCTCCAGGTCAGCTTTAGCCTCTGCTAGCTTAGCTTCCGCCTCTTTTGCCCTAGATTCCTTTAAGACTGCACTGCTACGCCCAGATGGATCAACGACCCAGAAGAGGAAGCAGCACTCCAGTGAGCTATCCGGTTGTTGAGCGTAATGCTTGACCTGCTGAAGTAAGTACTGGGAGGGCGCGCTGCCATCATAGGGCAACAGCAGATAGCGAAACAAATGACGACAGCGCAGATCTAGCTCCTCCACTGTGTAGGTAGAAACGAGTTGGGGGCGCAGCGTCATCACTGGAATTGCCATTCGCTGACACAGGTTCATCGTTGTGCTGCCAAACAATTTTTCGGCAAGCAAGTTACGACTGGGCATTCCCAGAACGATTAAATCAGCATTGTGGGCTTTGGCAGTGCTGACGATGTGGTCAGAAGGTTTACCTGACTCAACTACAACTTTGACATCAACGCCATTAGGCACGTTTTCTAGAGCCACAGAGAGGCGCTCGCGTGCAGCCTGCATCTTCTCCGGATTAGGACGAGGGATCTCCCTTTCATCAGACAGGGGGATAACGTGTAAAAAAATGATTTGTTTTGCGCCACCAGCAGCGAGACTGGGAACGCAATTTGCTAGGCGATATATGCCGTCCGAAAAATCTGTGCAAATGATGACGCGCTGAAACATAGGTTAAGGTCTGGGTTGAAGGTCTAGCACATTATTCAGCTCCTCCTAACCCTAACATCCTTACCATAGAGTCTTGCTGCAACCTAGAGCGCTTGCCCGACCTCAAGGGCAATGCGTGTAGCAGCAACCGTAGGTCTAAAAGTTTTACCTACGCACCAAACAAAAGCGATATTAGTGATTAGATTTTTAGTTGAATTCTAGCGGCTTGCTGTGCAGAGGTGAGCAATTGCCAAGAATCACGTAAACAGCGCAACAGGGTTCAAAGACAGACAAACTCGCGTGGTAATGCGTCCGTCTTCACAGATATGCAGTCAAAAGGTTCACAGGAGAAGACTGTAGCGAACGGACTTGTACGGAGCTAAGTGACATCAGGAAAGCAATTTCCGTATCAAGGGAAGAGTTGACGCCCCAGCATCCCCAGCTCTTTTCCCAGCAGGAACTTAGCAAGAGAGGGAGGTCGCCCACTGCGACAAAAGCAGAACTTAGAACTGGGGACCAGCCTCAATGCCCCACTGATGCTTGAGGAACTGCTTGTACATGGTCTCCCTTAACATCATCTGCTCATACAGCTTGATTAGAAATTGCTGAGCTTGTTCACGGCTCATCCGCTCAACCTGAGTCTCAAACGACCGAAGGCTGAACTGTTGTTCCAGAGAAAGTTCGATTGGTTGGTTCATGATTGACTCCTCTTGGGGTAGTGAGTGAATTCGCGGTGTGTGCAAATCTAACTAGATATTGCAAGCTCCTCGAAATCTATTCGGCGATCGTTGTTACGCTTCAGGTTTCCCATGAACAAGCTTTAGGATCGCTTTATATTACAAAAGATAACAATCGTTTGACAAATTGCCTATCCCCATAAGGGTACTTTTGCTCGAAAACCGCATAATCCGAAAGACGGGGATCTGCAAAAGCCCCTCTGCTCGTAGGTTATAGGTATTTCTAGCAAGTTACGAATTGTAAAAAAGTTCAAAGTAAACTAAATTTAACCCAATCCGATTTTGGTGAAGCTTGCTCGACTAGGGTTACTCTTCAGCACGGGCGGAGCTGTCGCTGCCAACGATCACGACGGTGATGTTATCTCGCCCACCTTTGTCTTTTGCTGCGCTTACCAGGGTTAAAGCTGCTTTGTCACAAGCGCGAATCCCTTTTAGGTAGGAGGCGATCAAATGGTCGGGAAGCTCTTCGGTCAAGCCATCGCTGCAGAGTAGGAGGCGATCGCTCGGCAGCAAATCAAACGACTGCACATCCACCTGACGTAAATCCTCTCGTCCCAAACACTTCGACAAAATGTGTCGCCAAGGATGAATTCGAGCCTGATCGGGAGTTAAATCTCCTACCTTCATGGCCCGAGCCACCCAAGTGTGATCTTCCGTGATTTGATCTAGTTTTGCCCCTCGTAGGCGATAAAGCCGTGAATCTCCAATGTGGGCACAGTAAGGCTGCTCATCCCGAAAAATGACCACGACAGCCGTTGTTCCCATGTCAGAGCGTTCTGGGTGAGCCGCTTGGTCGTTTAGGATAGCCCGATTTGCTTCTAGAAACGCTGTCTCCAGCAATATCTTAGATTGCTCCGGTGAAGCCCAGTATTTATCCAGATGCATTTGGATTGCATAGGTTGCAATTCGGCTTGCTTCTTGACCGCCTGCATGACCTCCCATGCCGTCTGCCACGATAAAAAAACGCCCATCTGGGTCGTTATAAAAGGCATCCTGGTTCACGGATCGGATCAATCCAGGGTCAGTAAGACCCGTGAAGAGGCGTTTCATAGAGTAGCTGCTTGCATCGGAAGCGAATTTAGATCTTTAAAGCATACGCTCAAGTCGGTCAAGCTTCATTAAGAGCCGAACTAGAGCCACTGCAACAACCGATGCTGCGATGGCTGATAGTGCTGCCAACCAAACGTACTGATTTACTAACAAGATCGTAGCCGACAATGTGAAGGCTCCGATCAGCAAAGTATAGTTAGTCCCCATGTTAACGCTGCTGAGGCGACGTAGGGCGCGATCGGTTTCAGTCGATCGCACCCGAATTCGCAAATCTCCCCGCTCTAGCTTCTCAATGGTGTCTTCAATACGGCGAGGTAAACCCAGCGCTGTACTGCTCACCTGAGCGGCTTGACGACCTAACTCGCTAAACAAACCGCTGGATTCTGAAGAATGTCCGTTTGTCATAATTTGCATCGCAAAAGGTCTTGCGACCTCCATAAAGTTAAAATCTGGATCTAGTCCCTTCCCGACTCCCTCCAGTGTTGAAAACGCTCGCATTACAAAGGTAAAGGTTGCGGGAAAACGGAAGGGTTGGTCGTAGGCAATTTCGTAGAGGTCGTCGCTAATGGAGCTGACAGATTGGTGCTCAAAGGGCTGATCCATGAAGTGATCCAGCATGTACTGAATCGATCGTCGCACTGGACCCATATCTTCTGCTGGAGCCAGTGCCCCTAGCTCAATGAGGGAAGCTACGACCTGATCAGCATCCTTTTGAGCAATGCCAAAAAAGGTTTGTAAAAGTTTTTGCCGCGTGACGGGTTGAACTCGCCCCATCATGCCGAAATCATAAAAAATTAGTGATCCTTCTGGGCTAACGGCAATGTTGCCAGGGTGGGGGTCAGCATGGAAAAACCCATCATTAAGCAACTGATACAAATAGGCTTTAGCGCCCAGCTGAGCAAGCAGTTTGCGGTCTAATCCCGCAGCCTCTAGTGCTTCGTAGTGGCTGATTTTGATTCCGGGGACATATTCTAGGGTTAGCGCTCTTGGAGACGTGTAGCGCCAGTAGATTCGAGGAACTTTTACCCAATCCTCACCCCGAAAATTGCGGCGAAATGTGTCTGCGTTGCGTCCTTCGTTCAGGTAATCAATTTCTTCCCATAGGATGCGGCAGCACTCATCGTAGATTCCCAGCCAATCGCGACCTCGCCCCCAATTGGGATGGTTTTGGAAGTAGCGGGCAATTCCTTTGAGAATCCGCAGGTCAATCTCAAACAGTTTCTTTAGCCCCGGACGCTGCACCTTTACCACAACTTCTTCACCGGAATGAAGCTGAGCTCGGTGAACCTGTCCTAAACTAGCGGCTGCTAGAGGAATGGGGTCAAAACTGCGATAAAGCCCTGGAATCGCTTTGTCAAAATCTTCCTGAATGATTGCCTCAACCTGCTCATAGCTGAAGGCAGGGACTCTGTCTTGAAGCTTGGTTAGCTCCTCAACATACTCCGCTGGAAACAAGTCAGCGCGGGTTGAAAAGAGTTGTCCCAGCTTGATGAAGGTGGGGCCAAGATCTAGGAATGTTTCTCTAATCCAGATTGCCAGCGCTCGACGTCGGAGGGACTTGTTTTCCTCAGTTGCTCCGCCTCGATAGCTCCATGATTTTTTGTAGAACCATTGGGCTGCTAAAAGCTTTAGCACAAAGGTCCAGATGTCGATGAAGCGACGCTGGCGAGAATAATTCTTACGGCTCCAGCGATAAGCCTTTGCAGAATTGGGCTTAAATCGATTGCGAACTGACAGGTCACGGTCTGACCCGACCAGTGCGTCACTTGACTCTAGTTCAGCTTGAGAAGGAAGCGCCGACATTACTTGCCTCGCACTCCGTGCAGGTTGAATGGGATCATCAGGAGGAACAGACACTCAAGTGCTTAAAGAAACTTCAGGAGAAAGATTTTAAGTTACTTAAAGCCTACCAAGGGGTGAGCTTTTGAGATTTTTAAAGTGCAGTGGAGCTAGAACGCTAAGCTATCAGGACGATCGGCTGCGATAGCGCTGAAGCTCGGCGCGAAGTTGGGCAACCTCTGCCCGAAGTTCGTCAATGGTGGCTTGCAGGTCTTCTGGTTGCGAACCGCGACGCACTAAGGCTGAGGTTGTACGACCCTGCATAGCAGATTCTTCTTCACGATTGGCTCGTTCGATGACTTGCTCTGTGAACTGTCGTAGACGTTCGCGTTGCTCCGCATCAAATTTGCCGAGCTCGCTAAGGGTGTCAGTTACAGCGTTTTCAAGCTGCTCGCCGAGCGCTTCTGCGAAAGCTCTGCCTACAAAAAACGCATGAACCAGGGGATTACTCATGTGCAAATTATGTTACGCTTCCGCAAAAATTATAGCCTGCTTACTCAGGTTGGGGGAGATGATTGGGGGTTAGCCTCTGATCCCCATTCCCTAATCCCTAATTCTTAATCCCCCATCCGCAAAATTCCTATGCAATATCGGCAGATTAGTGATTGGCTGGAGACTCGCTGGGTGAAGCCTGCCTATAGCGGCTGGCTGTTGGCGGGGCTGTCGCTGTTTTTCTTTGCATCGGCGACGAATACGATGTCGGGTTGGCTGTATGTGATTAGTGGGGTAATTTTTGCGCTGTTGGCGATCGCCACCATCCTCCCCCGGCGATCGCTGCGGCAGATTCGGGTGATCCGACAGCCGATTCAACCTGTTAGTGCGGGTGAACCGCTCACGATTGAACTGGAATTGCACAACCCAGCAACCCAGCCCAAAACGCTAATTGAGGTTCAAGATATGCTGCCTCATGTGTTGAACAAGCCAGTGCAGCAGGCGTTTGAGCTAATTCCAGCAAGGGGAATGCAGCGCTGGGTTTATCAGCAGCCGACTCAGCGACGGGGCGTGTATCGCTGGCATACGGTGAATCTAAGAACGGCTGCACCGCTGGGACTATTTTGGAGTCGGCGGAGTCGAACGGCAAAGGCGATCGCGATTGTCTACCCCATCGTTTTGCCTCTGAGTCAGTGTCCTTTGATTGATGAAATGGGGAGGGACGTGAATGCTCAGGTGCAGAGCAGCTACCGTGCTCTAGGCTCAACAGAGGGAGTAACGCGGACGCTACGTCCCTACCGTTGGGGAGATCCAATTCGGTTGGTTCACTGGCGTACTAGCGCCCGCTACGGAGAGCTAAGGGTGCGAGAGCTAGAGATGTTTACGGGTGGGCAGGAAGTCGTCATTGCTTTGGACAGTGCGATCGCCTGGGAGCGAGATGACTTTGAGCAAGCGGTGATCGCGGCGGCTTCGCTGTATTTTTATGCAGTTCAGCGTCAGCTTCAGGTCAGCCTCTGGACCGCTCGAACGGGACTGTTGCGGGGTGGACAAGCGGTGTTGGAAGCGTTGGCAGAAACGTATGCTGGAGAAGAGGAGACGGGCGATCGCCTCCCTCCGCTGTCTCTGGTGTGGCTCAGCCAAAATCCAGATAGCCTCAGTGATTTACCCCAAGGTGGTCGTTGGCTCCTGTGGTCACCGAGAAATTCCAATGAGTTTCGGTCTGAGAAGCCGCTATCAAACGTATCGCTCAGCTCCAGCCATCCCGGTTTTGTAGTTCAACCTGAAAAAGACCTACAGCTTCAACTTCAGGCACCTTTACCGCGACACTAAACGAATGAATGAAGAGATGGAGGAAATCCCAGAGGAATTTTGGCAGGGCGTGGAGCAGTTCAATCAGCGCGAGTTTTATGATTGCCACGACACGCTAGAGGCACTGTGGATGGATTCAGTGGAGCCAGAAAAGCGGTTTTACCAAGGGGTACTACAAATTGCAGTGGCGTTGCACCATTTGGGCAATCACAATTGGCGAGGGGCGGTGATTCTGCTGGGAGAGGGGATGAATCGGCTGCGACACTACCAACCCGTTTATTCTGGAGTAAATGTGACGCAGTTGTTAAATCAGGCGGCAGATTTGCTGGCGATGTTGCAACAGGTAGGAGCAGAGCGAGTGGCGGATCTGGTACAAATGGAAGCGGGCGATCGCCTCGCCTCAACCGGCTCCTTGAAGCTGCCGACTATCTCAAAAGCTGAGGAAGGATCGCAATCAGTGAGCTAGTTCTTGCTGAAGTGAGTCAAAGGTACAAACTTTTTAACAAAAGTTCTGTTGAGGCTGAAACTTCTGTGAAGATAGGAGAGTCAAGGACGTTATAGAGCTTGCTTGTTTCTTGTGATCAGGCTCTGGTTGGGTAATATTGGCATATAAACTAGCTGCATCTACGCTAGAACTAGAAGCTGTTGCACTTGGCTAGCGTTCAGTTTTAAGCCTTACTACCTAATTCCTACTAAAAGTTCTATTACTTCGTTTATGAAATCTGCGTCTCGCTCCCGCTTCAACCTGCCTTTCCTCAAACTGACGCTGGTCTTTGCTGCGGTAATGGGGGCGATCGCTCCTTTGCCTCTACCTTTGGCGATCGCTCAGAATGCCCCAGCCCAGCGACCCAACCAACCGTTGACCCTGCGCTCAGATGTGCAGGAAGCCAATGCCGTGACGGGCGTAGTAACGGCTCGTGGCAATGTGCAGATTAACTACCCGGCTCGGCAAATTCAAGCCACTTCTGCCCAGGCTCAGTACTATAGCCGTGAACGGCGAATTGTCCTCAGTGGCGATGTCTATGTCCTGCAAGAGGGCAATAGTATGCGCGCCGAAACAATTACTTATCTAGTCGACGAAGGACGATTTGTAGCCCTTCCTGAAGATCAGCGGCAGGTTGAGTCAATCTATATCGTGCCTGACCCTAACGCCCCTGTTGCGACGACGACTCCTGTCTCTACAACGGAAGAATCGTCAGAAGAATCGTCAGACTTTAACCCCAAGCCAGAATTTAAGACACCCATTAGTCCCTAGTTTTTGCTTGGGGCCGCTTTTGGCACAGTGTCCTATAACGAATGAACTGCCTCTGATAGGATTAGGGCTAACCCTTTTGCAATAACTACCGTTGAGGGTCAACCTTGAAGATTGTCCTGGAGAATGTTCACAAATCCTACGGTAGACGCGCAGTAGTTAACCGCGTCAACCTTTCGGTAGTGCGAGGAGAAGTGGTAGGGCTGCTTGGTCCAAATGGGGCAGGAAAAACGACTACCTTTTACATGGCAACAGGGCTGGAAAAGCCTGACCAGGGTAGAGTCTGGCTAAATGACTTGGACATCACTGATTTGCCAATGCACCAGCGGGCTAAATTGGGAATTGGCTATTTGGCTCAAGAACCTAGTATTTTTCGGCATCTCAGTGTGCAGGACAACATTTTGCTCGTGTTGCAGCAGACAGGAGTACCGCGCTACGAACATGTTGATCGGTTACATCAACTGCTCAAGGAATTTCGCCTGGAGAAAGTTGCTGCTACTTCTGGAGTTAAAGTTTCCGGAGGAGAGCGACGGCGTACAGAATTGGCTAGAGCACTAGCGTCTGGGCAAGATGGACCAAAATTCTTACTGCTAGATGAGCCGTTTGCGGGAGTTGATCCGATCGCCGTTGCTGAGATTCAAGAGATCATTGCTAACTTGCGCGATCGCCAGATGGGAATCTTGATTACCGATCACAACGTTCGAGAAACCCTAGCAATCACCGATCGTGCTTACATCATGCGAGATGGGCAAATTTTAGCATCCGGCAGTTCGGAGGAGCTTTACAGTAATCCACTAGTGCGCCAATACTATCTGGGTGACAGTTTCCAACCGTAAGGCTACTCTATAAAGTCTCCCCTCAATTCCCCGATGCTGTTGCTGATTCAGCTTTTATGAATTCAGGTTTCTCAAAACTTGCTAATCCAAAACTTAACCTGTGGAACTGGCTGCCTCAACTGTCAGTGATGGATCGCTACATTGCCACGGAGTTAACACTGCCTTTTTTGTTTGGGGTGGGAATTTTTTCGTCCCTTGGTGTTTCGGTAGGGGCGCTGTTTGACCTGATTCGTCGTGTCACGGAGTCTGGATTGCCAATCTCTACAGCTGTAGAGATACTAGCGTTAAATTTTCCTCAGTTCATGGTTTATGGCTTTCCTGCCTCCTCGCTGTTGGCTACCCTGATGACGTATGGGCGGCTCTCCACGGACAGTGAACTGGTGGCGCTGCGCGGCTGTGGCATCAGTGTGTTTCGTCTGGTGCTTCCGGCTGTTGTGCTTTGTACGATCGTGACGGGGCTGACGTTTGTATTTAACGAGCTAATTGTTCCAGCGGCTAACTACCGTGCAGCAACGACGCTGGAGCGGGCATTAGGGGATGAAAGACCTGAATTTCAGGAAGAAAACATCTTCTATCAAGAATTTCAGGAGTTTGTCGAAGATGATGGCGATCGCAAGCAGCGGCTAGCGCGGCTCTTCTATGCCAGAGAGTTTAACGGACGGGAGATGCAGGGGCTAACCATTCTAGACTTTTCGCGAGAAGGGCTAAATCAAATTGTTAGCGCCAAATCCGCCATCTGGAATCTAGCTCAAAGCACCTGGGATTTTTTTGATGGCACCATTTATGTGGTGTCGTCGGATGGTTCGTTTCGCAATATCGTCACCTTTGAGCAGCAGCAAATTCAGTTGCCGCGCACCCCGCTGGACCTTGCCTCCAGAGGACGTGACTATGACGAAATGAATATCAAACAATCGCTAGATTACATGGCGCTGCTACAACAGGGTGGGGATGAGGCAAAGATTCGCAAGCTAAGAGTGCGAATTCAGCAGAAATACTCGTTGCCCTTTGTCTGTGTGGCGTTTGGGCTAGTTGGGGCCGCACTGGGGACGCGATCGCGACGCACAGGGAGAGCAACGGGTTTTGCCATCAGCCTGGTGATTATCTTTGGCTATTACCTGTCTGCGGTGGTCACTGGCTCCCTCGCCCAAAACGAAGTTTTATCGCCCTTTATGGGAGCGTGGCTACCCAACCTGCTTGGGCTGGTGGCTGGTGGTTTCCTGTTAGTTCGGGCTTCTCGCTAGGGCTTTGATTAAAGGCGTTGATGTTAACAAATCTACGCAGATTTCTGTATGAAGTGTTGAAGAAGACTTCATATAGAAGCAGGTATAAATTTTAAGAAGCGGCTAGGATAGAACAAAATCAAGTTCAGCTAATGGATTTGTTGTAGAGTTCGGACTGCTATAACCATGTCACCTCTCAATCACTCTCCGGCTTCCGTTCGTTATCTCAAAGCGCGGCTGCGGATTCTAAAGCGCCCTGCGGTTTGGGGATCTGCGGCAATCCTATTGCTGACCTTGTTCTCCGTTTACACCCTTTTGCAGCGCCCAGACTGGTTAACCGTGAGTGAGAGCGATCGCGTCTCTCCTGAAGCTGAAAACGCAACTGATACGGCTGACCCTGATGCCTTGCCGCCCGAAGAAGACAGTGCGATCGGGATGGATATCGACAGTCTCTCGGTCCTGAGAAACGAGATTAGTGACTTTGATGAAGAAGCAGAAATTGATCTGCTGGCTCCGCCGTCACGCTCTGCAGATGGGGAAGATGGGGAAGCGTCCACCTTACGGCCGACGGATTCACCTTTGGTCAGTGGGGCACCCCAGTCTACTAGTCAGTCTTCTCCATTTTCGTCAGCTTATGCTCAAGGTGGTCAACCTTTGAGCCTGAACCTGTTCAACAATCCCACTTTGTTGCCCGGAAGTTCGACTACTGCTGATTCTGCTTCGGCTGGGGCACCAAATCCTGGCTTTGGGTTGGGCACAGCCGCCCAAGCTACTCCTCCTGCTAGTCCACTTCGCTCAGCAGTTGAGCAATACGCTAATTCTGCTAACCAGCCCACCACTCAAACTCAGTCTCAGGCTGAGTCTTCTGAGACAGCCTCAGGCGATACGAGGCGACAGCCAGCGGCAACTCCTACTTATCTGCCGCCTCAACCGGTAGAGCAATATGCCCCTCAAACTTCTCCAACCCCTGGAACGACGGGCTACACGATTCCGCCTTCACTGATTTACGGTCGCAATAGCCCGTATACCAGCCCAACTAGCCCCAATTCGGTTAGCCCTCAGGCTGTACCTGGCTTACCGCAGGCTCCGCAAGTCTTGCCGCAAACCATTCCTGCTCAACCTGGAATTGGGCAACCGGTCCAGACTCCCTACGGCGGTGGAACAGCAGGCGGTACTTCTCCAGTTCCCAACGTGCAACAGCCCCAGGTGGTTCAACCCCCGCCTCAACCTTTCTCAGTACCTCGTACGAGTGCAGGGTACTCGATTGGGGGACGAGAGATTGAGACTTTCTCAAATCCTTAAACGCCAACTTATAGTACTTACTTCTTAAAAAGAAGGGAGACAGGAGGTTTAGCCCTGCCTCCCTTCTTTGTCTTAACCTTTATGACTAGAGCTATAGAGCGGTAGCAGTACGATAAAAGCCGACCCCTCGCCGGGTTTACTTCTCACTGAAATAGAGCCACCACAGCGCAGCAAAAGCTGATGGACAATGGACAGCCCTAAACCCGCGCCGTTTTGGTCGTCTGCACCACCCTGACGTACTCGATAGAAGCGCTCGAAGATTCGGGGGATTTCGGCGGGTGGAATGCCAATTCCGGTGTCTCGCACTTCTACTTGAATATAGTCGCCCTGTTGTCTTGCCTTGACCCACACCTGTCCGCCTTCAGGGGTGAATTTAATGCTGTTGTGCAGAAGGTTGATGACGATCTGCCTCAGCCAGTTGGGCAGGCAGGAGACGGGTGGCAGGTCTTCAGGCACAGTGTAGGCTAGCATGATGCCCTTTTCCTGAGCTAGCGGCTGATAGGTGCTGACAATTCCGGGGACTGCTTCGATCAGGCGTAGCGGCTGCATCGGGGTGTCAACTGCATCTTCAATCTGCACTAGGTCGAGCACACTGGTGATGAGAGAACTCTGGCGATCGCACTCGTGGGTCAACATCTCCATGTAACGCTGGCGTTGAGTCGTCTTAAGACTGGGAGAAGCAAGTAGGGTAAGAGCCGTTTTCATGGTGGTCAACGGTGTCCGCAACTCTTGCCCAACATGCTTCAGAAATTCGTCCTTGAGCCGAATGGAATGGAGCAGTTCCTCATTTTCAAGCTGAAGCGCTGCCGCCGCATCCGCTTGTCTGCGCCAGAGTGCCGTGCTGTACCAGATTTCTTCTTGTCGCTGAACTTGTTTAGTAAATAAATGGCTCAACAGGCTTGGGTTGAGTGGGCAATCTGTCACTTGCTCGACAAACCCATCCCAATTAACTAGCAGTTCTTCAATTTCAGCAGTTGGTTCAGCCTGCGATTGCCCAAAACAAACGGCGCGATGGATTCCTTCTAAAACTTGCTGGATCGTTTCACCATTCAGGGTGAAAAGTCCCAATAAGGGATGCTTGCGATCGACCTCTTCGTCACCTATTGGAATGGATTTAGGGCTGCTGAATAGGGTGTCTTGATTGTCACTATCTCGGGGCGATCGCATGGAACGAGGTCGATGAGCCAGCACCAACCCACAAAAATCAGCTGACAACACCAGCAAAAAGTATTCTCGCCTCAAGTTACTCTCAGCCGCCAGAGGTAAGGTCAGGCTACCCGCATGTCCAGTCAAAGGGGGCACGGGATCGCGAACGTCCAACCATTCATCTTCTAGTTCATCGGTCGGTGCTGCGAATGAAGCCTCCTGTGGCTCGTCTGTTGCTTCGGGTTCGAGTTCGGCTAGTGGGTCTGATGGCGCTAACGGGTCGAATTGATCAAAGTCTGCGATCGCGGTTTGCTTTTTAGCCTCCTCCCGATGAGAACTGAGAATGTATAGCGAAGAGGGAACACTGACTGACTTTTGAAAACGCTCAATCTCAGATTGCCAAGCTTCGCCACGGGGTAGTTTTAGCCATAGAGTTGCAGGAATTCTTTGGTCAAGCAGCAAGTCCATCAAGGTACTGACCATGGACTTAAAGATAGTCGGGCTAACCTGCAAAGGACGAGGAGCGGTCTCTGAGCTGTGGGCTAGCTCATAAAGGGAAACGTCCTGGAGGCTGGATGAGTTCATGAGGGTGAGGTGATGAACAGAGGAATGAGGCTATAGCAGCAATAACAAGGCGATAGCCACTGCTGCTATGTACTAGCGCGTCGAGCATTTCGCCAAAAAATCTGAATGATTTTCTAGACCAGGGTTTAACACAAACTATAAAGACATAAGGCTAACTCGTTTTGGCAACTAAAAATCTTTGAGAAAAAGCTTTAGCTTCAAAACGAATCACTTTAAAGGCTCATACGCTTCACGTTTGAGCTGTTATTCAAGACAGATTTCAACCGTAAGTTCACTGCTTATTAGGTTAAACCTGGTTTAGAAATTTATCCACCATTCCTAAATTTGCATCAGCTAAATAGATAGACATTTCGATCAGAAATCTGCCTCATTCTGTCGAATTAATCTGCCTGATCAAGCCGCTCAGTCAAGGCTGCCCGTGCCTGTTCTCGGTCATCAAAGTGAACTTTTTCTGTACCTAAAATTTGATAGTCTTCATGCCCTTTTCCAGCAATTAGTACGCCATCTCCAGCCTTAGCTTGCAAAATAGCGGTGCGAATTGCCTCGGCACGATCGCCAATGACTAGCGGCTCTACCGTATCGGGAATGCCGGTGAGAATGTCCTGCAAAATTCGCTCTGGATCTTCGGTACGGGGATTGTCTGAGGTGACAATTGCCCAATCTGCCAATTCTGCGGCAATTTTGCCCATGAGGGGACGCTTGGTGCGATCGCGATCACCCCCGCAGCCAAATACACAGATCATCCGAGCCGGAATGAAAGGACGTGCTGCTTTTAGCAAATTTTCTAAACTGTCGGGCGTGTGAGCATAGTCCACAATGACGTTGATGTCTTGCGTTGGAGTAATCTGCACCTGCTCCATCCGTCCAGGAACGCCCGTGAAGAGAGGCAAGGAGTGGGCGATCGCCTCCAATTCCACACCTAAGTGCAGCGCTGCCCCTACTGCTGCTAACAGATTTGACAAATTAAACTGCCCGACCAGCGGAGATTGAAACGCTGTCTCTCCCTTGGGTGTATGCAAAACGCCTTTTACCCGATCTGGCTCATATACCAAATCGCTTGTCCACAAATCTGCCGTCTGACCCGTAACGCTGTACGTCCAGACTTGCTCAGGCTGCAATTGTTGAACTAGCCGCTGTCCATAAGCATCATCTAGATTCACAATTGCTCGACCTTTGAGGTAGTCCGTTGAAAACAGCAGCGCCTTGGCAGAAAAATAGTCTTCCATGTCGCGGTGATAGTCCAGATGATCCTGAGTCAAGTTGGTAAACACCGCTACCTCAAAGGGGCAACCCATCACTCGCCCCTGCGCCAGCGCATGAGAACTGACTTCCATCACACCTAGCTTGCAGCCTGCTGCCACCGCTTCAGCCAACTGCTGCTGCAACTCCACCGCGAAGGGCGTGGTATGAACTGCCGTTTGCTGATGACCCGCCCAGCGAGTGTAGAGCGTTCCCATCAGGGCGGTCGGCTGCTGTGTCTGGTTCAGCAGAAACTCGATTAGGTGAGTCGTGGTTGTCTTACCGTTAGTACCGGTCACTCCGACCAGTTGAAGCTGCTGTGCCGGATAGCCATAGAATGCCGTCGCTACCTGAGCGCAAGCCTGCACCATGTCGGCTACGGGAATGACGCAAGCCGTTGAATCTGTTAAAGGCTGTTTTTGAGCGGCTGAGGTAGAAACTAGGGCAGCGATCGCCCCTGTGGCGATCGCACTTGGCCAAAACTCACCCCCATCTACCCGTGTTCCTGGCATCCCAATAAATAAATCTCCTGGCTGACAGGCATGAGAATTGGTCGCCAACCCTTTTACCTCAGCCTCTAAAGCCGGATGCTCTAGTACCTGAACAGATTCGGGCAAAGTCATCAAGAGTTCTCGTAATTTCATGTCACAACTCCTCACATCTGCTGCGCCTATTCTGAACTATTTCCTACCCCATATTTCTGTAGCATCTGCTCCACTTGGGCGATCGTGGCACGAGGGGAGAGGCGAGGGAGGGGAATTGGGGATTGGGGGTTGGAGGTTGCTTCCAGAAAGAGGACTGGAATTTCGTATTGAAAGGCTTCAAACCAATCTTTGCGAGTGGTAATGTCTCTCACCTCTAGCTCAAACTGTAGCGTTTGAATTTGCCCTAGTTTTTCCTCAAGTCCTTCACACAGATGACATCCGGGCTTGCTGTATAGAATTAACCGCATAGAAAATCTCTCATGAACTAGTAAGACCTGTTTTCCGATCGGAATACGAGCCTTCTCTCAAGCTAAAATTGTCTGTAGAAACACAAATAAGCTTACTGAAGAAATGACTAGTTATTTCGTAGAGCGCAAAAGCCAGAATCAGAGTTTTGACCTGGATGAGCTAAACCAAAGATTTGAGACTGCTCATCCGTCAGAAGTCCTTTTTTGGTGTGTGGCTAACTTCCCAACTGGGCTGGTGCAGACGAGTGCTTTTAATGTCGATGATCTGATCATCACGGACATTCTCTATCGTCAAATCATCCCTGCTCAACCCGTTCCTGTGATTTTCCTGGATACGCTGCATCACTTCCCGCAAACCCTGGAACTGGTTGCTAAAGCTGAAGCAATCTATAGATTGGACTTGAAAACTTACAAGATTCCCGACGTGGCAACTCGTGAAGCCTTTGCTGCACAGTACGGTGAAGCGCTTTGGGATACTGACATTCAGAAATTTCATCACTTGACCAAAATTGAGCCTTTGCAGCGCAGCCTAAAAGAACTGGACAGCAAAGCCTGGATTACGGGACGTCGCCGCGATCAGGCAACCACTCGTGCTGATATGCCCGTTCTAGAGCTAGACGCAAACCAACGTCTCAAGGTCAATCCGCTAGCTAACTGGACTCGCAAGCAAAGCTGGGAATATGTCGTAAAGCATGGCGTTATCTACAACCCGCTGCACGACCAGGGCTATCCCAGTATTGGCGATGAACCGATCACGACTCCCGTTGCCGAAGGCGAAGACGAGCGGGCCGGACGCTGGCGCGGCACAGGTAAGACGGAGTGTGGAATTCATATTTGAGGAAGGGGCTAAGAGCTAAGGACTGGGGGCTAGCTCCCAGTCCTTAGCCATCGTGCTACCGTTGAGCGTAATGCTGTCAACGCATGGCTCGATGGTTAAGATTCTTCATCTTTCGGATATTCATTTGGGTAGCGGGTTTTCGCATGGGCGAATTAACCCGGAGACGGGGTTGAATACGCGGCTCGAAGATTTTGTAAAGACGCTGGGGCTGTGTATTGACCGGGCAGTTTCTGAACCAGTTGATTTAGTTCTGTTTGGTGGGGATGCGTTCCCCGATGCGACACCGCCGCCGATTGTGCAACAGGCGTTTGCGGCGCAGTTTCGCCGTTTGGTGGATGCTCAGATTCCGACAGTGCTGCTGGTAGGAAATCATGACCAGCACGCTCAGGGTCAGGGGGGTGCGAGTCTGTGCATTTATCGCACGTTGGGAATTCCAGGATTTGTGGTGGGCGATCGCCTCGAAACTCACACGATTCAAACCCGCAGCGGAGCCATACAAATCATTACGCTGCCCTGGCTCACCCGTTCCACCCTGCTCACCCGTCCTGAAACGGAAGGTTTATCTCTGGTAGAGGTGAACGATCTGCTGATCGATCGCCTACGGGTTGCCTTAGAAGGGGAAATTCGGCGGCTTGATCCAGATATTCCAACGGTGCTGCTGGCTCATTTGATGACTGATACGGCAAGATTTGGGGCGGAGCGATTTCTAGCGGTTGGGAAGGGGTTTACAGTGCCGATGGCGTTGCTCAACCGTCCCTGTTTTGACTATGTGGCGTTAGGGCACGTGCATCGACATCAGATTTTGGCGGAGCAGCCGCCAGTCGTGTATCCGGGCAGTATTGAGCGGGTTGACTTTAGCGAAGAGCAAGAGGAGAAGGGCTATGTGCTGGTTGAGCTAGAGGGCGATCGCACTCAGCTAGAGTTTTGTCCTTTACCCGTCCGCGCGTTTCGCACGCTGCGAGTCGATTTATCTAAGGTAGAAGATCCGCAAGCGGCGTTACTCCAGGCGATTCAGCTAGAAACAATTGAAGAGGCGGTGGTCCGTCTGGTCTATCAGCTTCGCTCGGATCAGCTTAGCCAAATTGACAGTGCTGCGTTGCATGATGCGCTCAGTGCTGCTCATACATACACGATTCACGCTGAGTTGGTGAGCCAGCTTGCTCGTCCTCGATTACCTGAATTGGGTGCAGGCAGCGGCATTGATCCGATTGAGGCACTGCAAGCGTATCTGGACAATCAGCCCAACCTGAAGGACATCGCAGGTGAAATGCTGGAGGTGGCTCAAAGCTTAATGGCAAAGGAACAGGCTGTTTGGCTGGGTGCGGCTGAGGTGGATTTGCTGGAGGAGGATGATTTTGGCAATCGCCCCGCCATCGAAGCAGTGGAGGCCCAACTAAGATTGCTTTAATGGTAAATGGCTCTAAATCGCCTGATTCCCATCGCCCTGCTGTGACCAATGCCCAATCCCAACATCCACGCTCAACCGCCGCTAGAGTTTATTCCCTCTCAGTTTGATCCACTGGTGTTTGGAGCGGTGCGATCGCTGCTGCCCACCTGGCGACGTTGGCGAGTTGGGATTACAGACATTGAGGTCAGCAATCTTGAAACCCTGGCACAACTATACAAACAGTTTCAGGACGGCAAGATCCGCTTACTGATTGCCTTTCGCCATCCTAGTACCAACGACCCTTACAGCATGGCAGATATGCTGTGGCGGCAGGTGTCTCAGACGATGCGGCAGCAGGGCATTCCGGTCAAAGCTCCGATCCATGCCCACTTTATCTATGACCGGGGAATTCCGCTGTGGGCAGGTAAATTTGTTGGTTGGCTCTACTCGCGCTTAGGGGGAACTCCAATTCGGCGGGGTAAGGTCGATCTGATGGGGCTGCGCTCGATCCGAGAACTGTTTGCCAATGGACAATTTCCTATGGCGGCGGCTCCTGAAGGGGCAACCAATGGACACAACGAAATTGTCAGCCCAATCGAACCGGGGATTGCTCAGTTTGGCTTTTGGTGTGTGGAGGATTTGCACAAGGCAGGACGGACGGAGCAGGTCTTAATCGTGCCCATTGGCATCCAGTATCGCTATGTAGAACCACCCTGGGACTTGGTAGAACAGTTGTTGAGCCGACTGGAGTTGGAAAGCGGGTTGGTTCCAGAAGCGGCGGCAGTAGGTGGGAGTGAGGGCGATTACCCCAAAGGGGGAACTGCTTCGCATCGCCAAACTCTGCTCTACCGCAGGCTCTACCGATTGGGCGAACATTTGCTGACGCTGATGGAGCAGTTTTACAAGAAGTTTTACGGTCAATCATTCCCGGCTGTTCCAGCAGCAGCTTCGACATCATCTGAAGGTTCCCCGGACGTTTCTTCCCTCAGCTCTAACGAACAGCTTGCTCATCGTCTCCAGGCTTTGCTAAGTGCGGCTCTGAGCGTGGCAGAACAGTTTTTTGACCTACCGCCCAAAGGAAATTTAAGCGATCGCTGTCGTCGTCTGGAGCAGGCTGGCTGGGATCGAATTTATCGGGAAGACCTGAAGCAAATTGAAGCCCTTTCTCCCGTCGAGCGAGGCTTGGCTGACCGCGTCGCCGAGGAAGCCGACCTGCGGCTGTGGCACATGCGCCTGGTAGAAACCTTTGTTAGCGTCACGGGACACTACGTCGCCGAAAAGCTCACAGTCGAGCGCTTTGCTGAGACAACGCTGTTGCTGTGGGATATGGTGACACGCATCAAAGGCAAATCTCCCTTCCCCCGTCCAAAGCTGGGGCAGCAGCAGGTCAAGATGACGGTCGGTGAACCCATTTCCGTCTCAGATTATTGGGAGGCTTATCAGATTAGCCGCCGCCAAGCCGTGGCTAACCTGACGAAAGAATTGCAGACTGTGATGGAAGCGAGCGCCAATCAAGCAAAGCCCCTAGACTAACCAAAGTCTCCCTGAAAAGGGAGACGGTGTACACACAAATGTGAATGAGCAAAAAATACGGCGCAATTCGTAAATTAATAGAACAACCGGTCAGCACAGCTCTAAGTAAGCGTTTTAGCTTCTGACAACCTAAGATGAGCTATGTTTAAGCGGTCATGACTAGCAGTGGGCTAGAAGCTCGAAACTATTAGGAACTCTGGCTTCACAAAACTGTGCCGCTCTTTTGTAAATTGTGCCAGATCTCTTGCTCATTCACACTTGCCCAAGTGCCAGGTAACGGGAGGCTGAAATGAAGAATCTACGTTAGAAACGGCTGGAACTGTTAAGTGCTACAGTTCACAAACTTCTGCACGAAAGAAGAAACCCAAGTATTACATGAGCTACACACACCAAATTCCCTTCACACTCTGCACCCTCACCGCCTTCCGACGCCCACACTTGATACAACTCTCCACCCCTCGGGAACCCTCCTCTTTCGAGGGAAGAATTGTTCCCATACCAACCGACAGCATCAACAAAACAGTTAATTGCCTCTTCATCATTTCCATCCGAGTTGCCACCGCAGTCTTTAAGGTAAATTTCCTTTTGAACACTGAAGCCAAATTTATCTTCGCTATTGTCTAACCACAGGCGATCGATCTGCCTTAGCGCCTCACAAAGACTGTTTCGGATGCTGTCGGAGTCTAGCGACCTTTCCTTTCCCCAATCCGCTACTTCCCGTATTAAGTTGTTAGTTTCTTGATCAGCGTCCTCCCATCGCTCTGCTTTGAGAAATTCCTCTAATTTAGAATAATCAACGGATGGAGCAGGTTGCTTTCCTAGAAATTGGCTGGCAACGGTTACTCCAACAACTCCAACCCCTGCTGGAATTACCCATTTGAGGAACTGCTGACGAGTTAATAGACGGGATGCAGGAGAATGGCTAGTTTGAGAAACAGATTTTGGACTAGGAGGAATTTCACTTTGGGAAAACGAAGATTGCGGAGCTGTAACAGGGGTTCCAGGACTGGGTGCAGGTTGTGGTCTTGAAACTGGAGCAGGATGAGGTTTAGGATGTACCGGCGTTGAACTGGGTGCAGACGCTTTGGCAGATTTGGCTGTTTGTGATGATTGGGTCGGTTGTGGACGTGGAAGCTGCCGTTCATTCAGAATAATTTGTTCGATTCGGATGATGTCTTCGTCGCGTAAACTCAACAACTTCTGAAGCCGGTTTAGCCCATTGCGATCTTGGTCAGTTAGAGGATAACGCTGTTGAATTGCCCCCTCAAATACTTCACGATATCGCACCTCTTTTGCCTTGCGCTGGCGATATGGCTCTAGTTCCTCCGTTTCGATTGTTTGAGTGATTGGTGAGTCTAACCCTAAATCTCTCTGGAGGTCGTCTAGATAGCAACGATTGATATAGCCCAATTCACCTTCATCCTCTTCTGCTAGTTTCCTCACCTCTTTGCGGTACTTCACCGCTGGGTCATCTTTGGGCGATCGAGCGATCAAAATTGGCTCTGTATCTCGCGACAGATTGTAAATCTCTGGAGTCATTGCTGGAGCCGCTTCTTTCACCTTTTTAGCGACGTATTCATGCAACTCTTGCACCGAGATGTGACCGTCATCGTCTAAATCCGCCGCGCCCTTCGCCAAACCCTCTACCAGGTAATGGCTGTAAATGGATAGCTCCAGTCCTTCTTGTTCAAACGCATATTGGGTCGAGGTTGCTGCCGTTAAAATCGCTCGTCCTTCTCCCCCTAACTGCGATCGAATATCGATGGTTCCCTCCCCTTTTGCCGTGATGCCTTTCGCAAATCCGCCAGCAAAACAACAGTCGAGAATGACTAGTTGACGACGCGCTCGGCTGCTTGCCATCCAGCTTTGAATTTCAGAGGCAGCAATAGCAGTGGTGGGCATGAGTTTATCTTGCTGCTTACGAGTCGATCGGCTAGCCAAATGAAAACTGCCCCACTCATTCACTACCCCATGTCCTGAAAAGAACAGCAACAGTAGGTCGTCCTTCTTGCTGTTGGTAAAGAAGTCGTACAGCCGATCCGCCATGTCTTGCCGCTCTGGATTAGACAGCACAGTGACTTCATCAAATCCGCCAATCTGAGGATCGTGCAATACCTGTCTCAGGGCTGCCACATCTCGCACGGCACTGGGTAACGGATTCAATCCGTCTGTATACTCACTGACTCCAATCAACAGCGCCAACTTGCCCATGACGTACCTCAGCCTTCTCCCAGTTGCTTAATGATCTGAGCCCGAAACGCGTTGAGGTCTTCTAGATCCTCCGCTGTAATGGCTAATTTATACCCGTCTGGGGTAGTCACCTCGATCGATAGTTTGCGATTCAACTCATTAGCTTTCGACTTCAGCCATCGCTTCTCGACCCAGTCAATAATCTCAATCAGTGCCTTGAGGGTGGAGATCACCGTCACAGTTCCCAGCAGAACCGCCCCAAAATCCTTGGAAGTCATTCCTGATACTTCAACAGGCTGATCGCGCGGAACTAATCCTGCTTCTTCTACTCCGTCAAATTCTCGAATTTGAGGCAGCAGGTTTTGAGTGTAGTCCTGTAATTCCTCGTCCTCAAGCTCAGGGTCTTGCAAGGCGATCGTCATCTTTAAGTCAGTCATGTGCGATCGTTCAGAGCTTTTCCTATATTTTTTATCAGCATAGCGGTACTACTTTCAGTCCGCGTGATTCAGCTATGGATTTAGTTATAACCTTCATCCCCGTTAATCTTTCAGGTTATAACGCTCAATTGTGAATGAGCAAAAAATACGGCGCAATTCGTCAATTAATAGCCCAATCGGTCAACACAGCTCTAAGTAAGCGTTTCAGCTTCTGACAACCTGAGATGAGCTATGTCTAAGCGGTCGTAACAAGGCTCTGCCTAGTCATGAGAGGGCTGGAGACTCTGACTCCTAAATCAAGCAACCGGAGGCAGAGCCTCCTCATCGAATTCCCAGCCAGAGGCTAGGAACCAGGGACAGGTGTTTAGGAAGTATCTAGTGATAATTGACCGAATGTTGCCTTACCTCAAGCCACCTGCTCTGGTATAGCGAATTGGCGGTTTAATCAAACTGTTTTCTCCAAAACGGCTAAAGCGAAATAGGTCAAGTAGCTTGATCTGATCGTCCATTTTGCCCAGGATGAAGCGGCTCATCAGATCGCCAATGATGGGGCTGAGTTTGTAGCCGTGTCCGCTAAACCCAACCGCACAATAGAGTCCGGGAATGTGGTCGAGGCGATCGATAATGGGCTGGTAGTCAGGCGTAATTCCCCAAATGCCGGAGTACGTTTCAACAACCGGGGCTGTTTCTAAGATAGGGCAGCGGTGAATTAACTTTTGCTGAAGCGTTTCGCAAATGTCAGGAAACTGCTGTCCGTGAAACTGATCGGCATCAGGCAGCAAAAACTGCGGGTGATATTTCGGGTCTGAGTTGCCAATGCGGGTGTAGGGATTGTCAGCATCCGATCGCACGTAACACAGATTCACCAAATCAGATACAACGGGGTGCGGTGCAGCATGTTCAGTAGGACGCTCCATCACCACCACATGCTCCACAACAGGGCTAACCGGAAAAGGTAAACCCAGCGCCTCGGTGAATTTTCTAGCCCAGGGACCGACACAATCAACAACGGTGCGGGTAGCAATGTCCCCAGTTGGGGTACTAACTGCCTCAATTCGCCCTTCCAGATCTAGCTTGATGACTGTCACAGGGGTTTCCGTGCGAACCTCAACGCCCAACTCGGCAGCACGGTTTGCCAAGGCGATCGTTGTTTTGGGAGGACTGCCATAGCCAGAATTGGGCTCATAAGCTGCCGCAGCTACATCATCAATTCGCAGAAATGGCATCTGCGCCTGCGCTTCAGCGGGGGAAACCATCTGCACGTCAATGCCTAATGGCTGGTGCATTGAAACGACATCCTTAAGGGTGTCAACATCGGAATCGCCAACCAGGATGAAGTAGCCACAGGGATTGAAGCCGCTGTCATAGCCACCAAACCGCTCTTCAAAATTGTGAAAAAGCTGAAGTGAGGCGTAGGCCAGTTTTGCTAAGACGGGATGGGTGTAGTGGGTGCGAATAATTCCGATGCCTTTACCCGAAGCGCCATTCGCCAACTGCTTTTGCTCTAGCAGCAGTACTTTTCCTGCTTGCTGTTCCGCTAGATGAAGGGCGATCGCTGCTCCAATGCACCCACCCCCTACCACCACAATATCCGCCGTCTCACTCATACCCTGACACTCCATCACCCAGCGCCTAACCCGTAACGCGAACTTAACAAACTCCATCCCAACCAGGCGTATCGCCCTATACAAACTTGTCATAACAAGATTGATTTACTTGAGGGCAAAGCGTCTGAAGGTGTTTTGGAGAGTCTGCTATGGTCAGCATGTTGTCTCGCGATCGCAGCCTGGTTAAGTTGGCAGATGAGCTAAACCTGGATTTTTTCCTGGTTTCTTACACTGACTTGCTGGGTGGAACTCGCTCTAAGCTGGTTCCAGCTGCCAAAATTGCTGCGGTTGAGTCCGATGGTGCCTTCTTTGCGCCGTTTGCCTCCAATTTAGGGCTAGGTCCAGATGCCCATGACATCGCCGCCATTCCTGACCCCAACTCTCTAATCGTGCTGCCCTGGCAAACCAACGTGGGTTGGTTAGCTAGCGACATTTACATGGACGGCGAACCGTTTGCAGCGGCTCCTCGAAATATTTTTAAGCAAATCCTTCAGCGCTGTGAAAGCCTCGGCTACAGCTACAAAACGGGTGTTGAGGCAGAATTTTTCTTGCTAAAGAAGGGCGAACAGGGTTATCAAATTGCCGATTCAATGGATACGGCTGTGCGTCCCTGCTACGACCAACTCAACCTGATGCGTCAGTTTGACCTGATTTCGACGCTGGTTGGCTATATGGAAAGTTTGGGCTGGGAGCCTTACCAGTGTGACCACGAAGACGCAAATGGACAATTTGAACTGAATTGGACATATAGCGATGCGCTAACGACTGCCGATCGCCACGTTTTCTTCAAATACATGGTGAAAACTCTGGCAGAGCAACGAGGATTGACTGCCACTTTCATGCCCAAACCGTTCAGCCACCTCACCGGAAACGGCGCACATCTGCATATGAGCCTATGGAATGACGGGGAGAATGCCTTTGCCGATGCTAAGGATGAGCTAGGTTTGGCGGCGATCGGCTACGAATTTCTTGCAGGCATCCTGGCTCACGCGCGGGGCGTTTCTGCTCTGTGTACCCCTACGGTTACCTCTTACAAGCGGTTAGCCGCCAGTACCAGCGTTTCGGGAAGCTGTTGGGCACCTCGCTACATTTCCTACGGTGGTAACAACCGCACCCACATGATTCGCATTCCCGAAGGCGGACGGTTTGAGTGTCGTCTGGTTGATGGTGCTGCCAATTTGTATCTAGCGCAGGCAGGCTTGTTGGCGGCCGGGTTAGACGGCATTGCGAATCACCTACAACCCAGGGAACGGCTTGACGAAAATATGTTTGTCCGGGGTTCAGAGTTTTCTGACCTACAAACCCTACCCACCAGCCTGCTAGAAGCGCTGCACTGTCTAGAGCAAGACCCGCTGATCATGGCTACTTTGGGGGAACAGGCGGCTAAAACTTTTCTTGACTTCAAATATCAGGAATGGAACGCCTACAGCATGGCAGTCACTCCCTGGGAAATGGAGCAATACGTGAATTGCTAATGATGTGCTGCTACTATTAGGCGAATAGGTGAGGGGCTTTGCCCCTCACCTATTCGCCCTAGCTTGACTGACCAGCACCATAAACCCTGGTTAAACGCTGTACTCTAGGGCAAAGTGATGTTACTACCGGATCAGTAGTTCCAAGGTTTCAAGGTGTCTACCTCCGTTAAATCATGAACAATTTTTCACTCGATGATCTCGCCAAGAAAGACTTCTTTGCCTGCATTGGCGTTTGGCTTGCCCTGGAAGTCGTTAGTTTCGTTATTTTTCCTACGTTCAGGCTGATTCAACCGGGCGATCGCTTGCAGTCCTGGTTCCTGATGAGTTTACCGTTGGGAATCATAGGAGCTTTTATGGTGGGAGCTAGCTCTCGCTATATGGCTATTGCTAACGAACGAGATCCCGGAAATGAAAAGACTCTTCGCATTTGGCTGGGTCAATTGATTGGCGGCTTAGGGCTAGCAGGCATTGCTTTCCCGTTGCTGATGGTAATTATTGAGTTCTTCACGATTATGCTAAGTACCCCGATCAAGACTTAGAGTCGTCTCGGGCTTATTCCTGGCAGATTTGCAGCACCACGCCTTCCCGAGCTAACTGCACATTAGGGAAACTAGACTGAACTTCTGCCTCAACTTGGTCCAAAAAGTTATCGTCATGGGCAGGGTCGTGGTGAAACATGACCATCTGCTTAACGTTGGCGGCAACTGCCACCTCAATACCAGCTTGCCAGGTTGCGGGCTTGTGCTCGGCTGCGTCTGTGCTCGGCGTGTAATAAGTGTGATCTGCGTAGGCAGCATCATAGATCAGCAAATCTGCCTGATGCGCCAAATAGAGCAAACTCTGGTCTAGCTTTTCTGACGAATGCTCGGTGTCCGTTGCGTAGACGACAGAATGACCATTCCAGCTAATGCGATAGCCCAAGGCGCTGTTCGGGCGGTTGAGGGCGATCGTTTCAACGATGACGTCATCTAGCGAGAGCATGGAGCCGGGAGAGATGTCGTGAAACCGCATCTCAGATCGCATGACCTGAAGTGGCACTGGAAAATTAGGACGCAGCATTTGATCGCTGAGGCGCTGCTTAATTGAAGCTCCATTAGGTCCAATGGAGCCATAGATGTCAAAAGAGTTGCCTGCAATGAAGGCAGGAATGAAAAACGGAAAGCCTTGAATCCGATCCCAGTGGGTGTGCGTAAAAAATAAGTGAGCGGAGACGGGCATCTGCTTTACCATCGTTCTACCCAGAACGCGCAGTCCGGTGCCACCGTCAAAAATTAGCCGCTTGCCTCCGACCTGCATCTCGACGCAAACCGTGTTTCCCCCGTAGCGGACATTTTCGATGCCAGGTGTAGGAATGCTGCCCCGAACTCCCCAGAACTGCACCGTAAAAGCCTGGGAAACGCTGGTTTGGGGTGCATTGCTGCTGGTGGGTTGCACACTCTTTATTGGGGAGTCAAAACCTGACATCTTCAATTGCATTAACCCTTGCTTAGCGGATCATTGTAGTTTGTAGAGTCTTATCTGCAGATTCTACTTGTGAGCCAGAATTTTAACTGCCCGATAAATTGACCGATAGCTGAGAAATTGAGGTGACACCAGGAACCAAATAGCTAGAGCGAGGATTGACTATCAGACTCTCTCTACACTATATTTCGACCGTTCTACTTTTTTCCTCGTATATACCCCTACAAAATACTCGCATCAGGAAAATAAATCGGAAATGCAAACTTTCAACAGCCCCAACGGAAGTTTGAACACTGAATAAAAAGCATTCTATTCAATCTACAGAACTTTGTTGGGCAGTGACCAGGGTGATGCAACTGAACCTGCATCTTAATACAGCAGTGCCCTCAGCGAAACAGGCTAAACCCGTAAGACATTTGCAGAGGGCACTACTTCTTTAAGTTTTATTTTTGTCCTGCTTTGATGCAGGCTTCAACCAGCGGAGCAACATGATCAACGTCTTTCCAGCCTAAGATTTCAGTTACTTTCTTCTCCAGATTTTTATAGGTTCTAAAGAATTCAGCAATTTCGTCTAGACGGTGAGGAGCGATGTCACCTAGAGATTTGACCTGGGCATAGCGGGGGTCTTTGTCAGGCACACAGAGAATTTTTTCGTCGCGATCGCCTCCATCCACCATTTCCAACATCCCGATGGGTCGTGCAGCAATGACGCATCCTGGGAAGGTGGGCTGATCCATAATCACCATACCGTCCAGGGGGTCGCCATCGTCTGCCAGGGTGTTGGGCACAAATCCATAGTCATAGGGATATTGCACTGAGGCATAAAGCACCCGATCGAGTGCAAAAGACTGGAGGTCCTTGTCAAATTCGTACTTGTTCTTGCTGCCTGCCGGAATTTCGATCAGGACGTTGATAATTCCAGGTTTGGGCTGGGGGGGAATGCGCGATAAATCCACAACAGTTCTCCAATCAAATAGCATTTTGGGCAGCCAGCCTCTTCTCTTCAAAACTGAACATTTGACGTGTCCCACGCGCGCAGGGCACGTCAAATGTTCAGCTTCTATGTAGAAACGGTGTGAACTGCCCCTCGAATAGCATTCTAGGGGATGACGGTTAACTCATGGCAACCCGTTCCTCCTAAAAATCCCTGATTTGAGGGAGTTTGGAGGAATATGACGATGATCGATTACATACCGATTACATCAATCTTGGGATCGCAGAAGCGGGTAGGTTGACGGTTGCCAAATTTCAACGCTGTCTGAAGAGAAGTAGGCGATCGCAAAGACGGGAATGGTCAAAGTCATGAGAGCTATAAACGTACCGATGATATTGGCTAACCTGTGAGAAGCTCGCCCAGGAGGGTTGTCGGTTCGACTACCAGATTCCATATAGGATTTGAAAAACCAGCTTGAATTGAGTATTGCTTTAGTCTGTAGAACTATCCCAACTTTAATGAGAATTGGGATAGTTCTACAGGTGATCTTAACAATTTCACAAAGCAACCAAATTTGCTGTGATCTAGATTGCAAATCCCTACATCTAAAGGTTGAGTTAAGAATGAGTTAACTCAGATTGAATAGTTCCCGTGTAATTCTGGAATCACCCGGTAGTAGAATTAGCAACTTTGTCAAGTTGGCTATTCTAGGGTGTGTAGTATTCATTTCGCATAGTTTTTAACACTGCTGCTATGCTTTCACAAATTGTTCGTCCGATGGTTCGTACTCAAATCCGGCTGCTAGCAAACAGTCACGCGACTCGTTCAACACTGGTCAACACGATTGCTCAGTGGCTTGGCTTTTTGGGAGTGCGGGCACAAGTCACCCAAATTGATGCGGTTTCTAATCAAATTTCTGTTTCCCTGACGGTGGGCAAGCCGGAAGCTTGCGATACTCACGATTGGCAGCAGATTTTGCAAAACTTGAACCAGAGTAAGACTGAAGAAGAGGTCGTGCCTTCGCCGCAGGTGCAAATAACTCCGCAACAGCAAAGCAAATTGCAGCGGCTACTAGCCTATGTGATTCAGGTGGGCAGTTCGGAGAAGCCTAACTGGGATAAGCTCTATCCTCAACTTCAGACCTTGGGGTTTGAAGAGTCGACGCTGCTGGGCATTCGATCGGCGCTGAAGGTGCCGCAGTCGCTCGATCAGCTTATGGAAGGGCTAGATTCGGATGTGGCGGCGATCGCTCTCCCGAAGGCCGTCAGCATTGCTCTGCTCGACCGTCAGGTGAACCCATCTGAAGATAAGGCCCTGGCTACGCTGTTGGAAGCGATGAAGCAGCCTGCTTCTGCCTAGAGCTAACTCACTAAACCTGATTACCCCTTACTTGTTTGCTTTACTTAAAGTAAATCAGCAGATTGAGCCCTGGAATGGTGCGCGAGAGCGTCCAGAGCAGCAGTGCGATGTAGAGAATGCCCAGAAGCCACTGATACCAGGAGAGGGTAGTGATCAGTCCGGGTAGATGTTCGTCGCGCAGGCGAATGTCATTGAAGCCAAATTTGAGCAAATTATTCAGGCTGAAGTCGAAGTAGTTGAGCCAGTTCCAGCGGCGATCCCAAAGGATGGGCATGTAGCGATCGCGAAAAAAGACAAACCGAGGCATATTCGGCAATCTGCCAATCAGCAGGCGAAACTGCCGCAGGCTGCCATCTTCGACAAAGTAGCTAACGTCCATCAGGTCGTGATAGCGACCTCGCTGATAGATCAAAAACAGCAGTATTGCTGGTACTGGAATAATCACAATCGCCAGACAGGTGAGTGTAAGCCAGGGCTGCTCGGAGGTGCGAAAAATGGCTGAGAGTCCGAGTAGCGACAATAAGCTAAAACTGCTAACAACCCAGGTACTTTCTGATAGCGTTGGAACGATTGGCTTGGGGTGAAACCGACGCAGGCGATCGATCAGCCAAAACAATCCACCAAAGTAGGCTAGTGCAATCATGCCGACTCCAAAACTGAGCCAAAAATTGGTGCCATAGCCACTTAATAGCAGCAGCAGGCTAAGCCCTAGCCAGTGCAGTGCATCTAACGTCCAGCCAACAGCCGAACGAGGTTCGCTGACGACGACGCGATCGCGCACTTTAACGTAAGTCGCCAGATCAACTTCATTCACCCTCAGCAGGTCGGGAAGGTTGCGAAAGGCTTGCTCGGTGCGAAATTGGGCGATCGCCTCTGCCTGAGTGAGTGAGAAACCCACTTGCTGAAGCCGTTCTAACGTTGCTGTGTTCAGGTTGGTGCCCCACAACTGCTGCCGCAACTGCCGCAGCCGCAGCTTTTCTCGCGTATATTCCACCTGATTTGCATCGGGAATTTGCTCTAGCAGGCGAAAGTTTCGCACCAGATTGCGAAGCAGCGTTTCGTTGCCTTGCAGCGTTGGTACAGAAAGCACTCGCCCCACCTGCCCCGGATCGCCCAAAATTCTTGCTTCCTCGGAGTTAAACTGAAGCCCTGTAACATTCAGGTAAGCGGCTTTGGCAAAGCTGGCATCGCCAAAATCTGCCTGATCTAAAATGTTTGCTCCACGCAAATTGACGGGCTGGCTAAACTGAGCTTCTCGAAAACTAATTAGTTTCTCAAAGGTGGCTTCACTCAAGAAGAGAGAACGGGAGAATTTGCTTCTGTTGAAGAAGACGGAGTTTTGCCAATTGGTTTGAGCAAAGTCGGCGTTGCCCTGCCACTGAGTACGGCTGAAATTTGCGGTTTGTTGAAAGGCTGACTGACTGAAGTTAGCGGTTGAGCGGAATTCACTACCCTGAAAGTTGACTGCCTGAAATCGCCCCAGGTTGAATCCGACCCGTTCAAAGAAAATGGTGTTGCGAAATCGAGCCTCACGTCGAAAGATGGCTCCGGTGAAGTTGGCGGGTTGGCTAAACCGTGTCTCCGACCAGTCTGACTCTTGGACAAACTCTGCCCCTGGTGCTTCGACGCGGCCAAGAAAGAAGGCGTTGGTGAAATTGACGAAGCCTTCAAAGCGGGTCTGAACGAGTTTGAGCGCTCCTCGAAATACAGTGATTTGTAGGGAGGTGGGCTGTCCTTGAATCAGCAGCGATCGCGATAGTTGGCTCAATTGCGACAGCCGACGGCGATCGCGCCTCAACTGCGCTTGCTCTATCTCGCTTAAAAGCGGCGATAGCTCTTGACCATAGAGCGGCGATCGCAGTCCGAGTTCACTAATATTTAACTCGCCCTTGATGGTGGAATAGCTCAGGTCTAAGCCTAGTGGAGCAATCATTTCTCCAGTTGTGACATTGCGGGAGCGCTGGAGTTGTGCCTGAATTAATCGGTAGAACTGATCGCGAAAGTCCGCATTTTCAGGACGCAAATCAATTACGACTCGGCGCAGGTCCAAGGTTCGCACGCCTTCGCTTTGGAGGGGCGATCGCAATCTTTCTTGCAATAGCTCCACCGTTAGAGGAACTTGCTCTGGCTGGGCGATCGCTCCCCAGGCAGCTTGGGGCTGTAAAACGAGGATTAAAAGAATCAGAAATAAGATGCCTAGGCTAGCCCGAAACGGATACATTGGCGCTTGTAGAAGGGATCAAAATCTATAGCTAGCCAGGGAATTCATGATGAGTCTGGATCTAGGCTATTTCAGTTCACTGTCTAGCTTATTACTCGTTACTGCAACTGTGGCGATCGCTCTACCCGCTTCAACTTTAAGCATCCATCAATAGCGCAATTTTGCCGATGCTCGATCCGTCCTCTAAGAGGCGATGAGCGGCGGCAGCTTCTGCCAAAGGAAAGGCGCGGTTTAGGTGAATTTGCAATTGCTGCTGGTCAAATAGTCGGGCGCACTGCTGCAAAATTTTCGCTTGATCTTGCTGGGCTTTGACCAAGCCTTTGAGCATGGGGGTGAGCATTAGCTCGAAGCTGACACGAAGGTTGCGATCGCGCGCTGTTTTCCAATCTGTCTCTGGGTCCGCTCCTAAAATCGTCACTACGTCACCATAGATGCGTGTGGCTGCAAAGGATTGGGAGAATACAGCTCCACCAACGGTATCAAAGCTGAGGTCAACGCCTTCTCCGTTTGTCCAGTCGAGAGCTGCCTGCACAAAGTCACGCTGATTGTAGAAGATGGGAAAGTCTGCCCCCATTTGACGAACAAAGTCAGCTTTTTCTTGGGAACTGATGGTGGTGGCAACTTCTACTCCGGTTAGTTTTGCCAGTTGAATGGCAACGTGCCCTACGCCGCCTGCCCCAGCATGAATGAGGACTTTGCGTCCTGCTTCTAGGCGACCACGATCGTAGAGTGCTTCCCAGGCAGTGATCAGGACGAGGGGTGCGGCGGCGGCTTCGGTAAAGCTGAGGGATTTGGGTTTGTGGGCAACGAAGCGCTGATCGACAACGGCGAGTTCGGCGTAGTTGCCGGGGTGACTGCCTAAGCCTGCGTTGCAGAAGTAAACTTCGTCGCCTACCTGGAAGGATTGGGCACCGGGGGCGATCGCTTCTACGATTCCAGCCCCATCGCAACCCAAGACGGTAGGCATTTGGTCGGGGAAGAAGGTGCCACGTTTGCGGAGCTTGGTGTCAATCGGGTTGATTCCTGCTGCTTTGAGGCGAACTAGGATTTCGGTGTTGTGCTGAATTTGGGGGTCGGGGATTTCTTTTAGCTGTAGAACGTCTGGATCGCCGGGGGCGTTCATGATGATGGCTTTCATGGGGGGCTCCTCAAGAGGTCAGCGTTGGTGCGATTTTTAGAATAGATCGCTTGTGGAGTGTGCGAAAGTTTATGGACTCTGGCAGAAACCCTGTGTGGGGGACTTGCCTCCCACGCCCCCACTGAGGGACGGTTGCGTCCCCCAGACTCCCTCCAAAAGGGTTGGCTAACACGCTAGGTCAGGCTTTGCACCTGTGGGAGGCAAAATCTAGTCAACAGCTGATTTTTTGTGTGCATTGCACACAAAAAATCAGCTCTTAAGGTAGCCCTAGCTCCTAGCTCCTCTCGATTCCTCTGGCTCAATCCAAAGTGTTCGCTTTTCGGAGCTGCGAATGATGGTGAGGGGCGATCGCACGCTGACTTGTTCTTCGGTGAGGAATTTGTGTAGGTCGTCGATGCTGGCGATCGCCTGTTCGCCAAAGCCTACGATTACGTCTCGCTCTAGTAGTCCGGCGCGGTGGGCGGGGCTGTCTGCTTCGATGGAAATAATTAGGATGCCGCTTTCGACGATGAGGTTGTAGAGGTTTTGCAGCCGACGGGGAAGGGGTACGGTTTGACCGCCAACGCCAATGTAGCTGCGCCGCACTCTGCCATCTCGGATGAGTGGTCCGACGACGAATTTTGCAGTGTTGATGGGGATGGCAAAGCAGATGCCTTGAGCTGACATGATCACGGCGGTGTTTACGCCAATCACTTCACCTCGTGAAGAAACCAGTGGACCACCGGAGTTGCCGGGGTTGAGGGCGGCATCAGTCTGGATAACGCTGTCGATTAGTCTGCCGGAGTTGGAGCGGAACGATCGCCCAACGGCACTGACTACGCCTGCGGTGACGGTGCACTGAAAGCCATAGGGGTTACCAATGGCGATCGCGACTTGCCCTGCCCGCAAAAATTCAGAATCGCCCAGCTTTGCTGCTACCAAATTCGGTGCCTGAATCCGAATTACAGCTAGGTCAGTGTCCGGATCTTCGCCCACCATTTCTGCACTGTAGCGACGACCATCTGAGAGCGTTACCTCAATATGGCTGGCGTTGTGAACCACATGACTATTGGTCAGAATGTAGCCGTCTGGGGTAAACACAAAGCCAGAGCCATTTCCCTGCATTTCTCGATTGCGATAGGGGCGATCGCTTCGCCGCTGCCGCACATCAATGTTGACTACTGCTGGACTTACCTTTTCAACCACCTGAGTCACTGTCTCAGAGTAAGCATCCAGCAGGCGATCGTCATTCAAAACAGTGGAAACAGGCTGAAGCTCCTGGCTACCCTGACGTGGCGTACCATCCGAAACAAGTCGTAAAGCTGTCATACCGCAAACTCCTGTCCCGATCTAAAGCGGGATGACACTTAATAAAATTGTGTCTCCAAATTTAGCAATCGCTCTCCTACCCGTGTTGCCCTAGCAGGGAGGGAAAACCCTACCAAAAACGTGAGACCAGGCACCACAGCGCTCCCATTCCCGTGCAACCCACTGATGCGAAGCGCGCTTTGCTACCCACCCTAGACCCTTGCGGAGGGGGTCTGGGGGACGCGCTCGTCCCTCAGTGGGGATTTGGGGGCTTTGCCCCCAAAAAGTCTTTGCTTGAGCCAAAAGACTCTCTAAACCTTCGCCTCTAGAGACTTCAAGTATTCCGTATTCACCCCCGACTCCCGCGTGAGTGCAATTTTTCCTGTTCGCGCCATCTCCCGAATCCCAAATCGATTGAGTACCTGAACGATTGCCACCATCTTCCCTGGATCGCCCACCACTTCAATCGTCAAAGAATCCTCCGCCACATCCACCACTCGCGCCCGAAAAATTTGCGCCAGTTCTACGATTTCAGACCGGGTAGAGCTAGTCGCGTTCACTTTAATCAACATCAGCTCTCGCTCGACGCAGGGCACTTCTGAGATGTCCTGCACCTTCAGCACATTAATTAGCTTGTAAAGCTGCTTCGTCAACTGCTCAATAATGTGGTCATCCCCTGGCACCACCATCGTGATCCGAGAAATGCCATCTTGCTCAGCTGGCCCCACCGCCAAGCTTTCAATATTAAATCCGCGACGAGCAAACAAACCTGCAATCCGGGTTAAAACGCCTGCTTCATCCTCGACCAGGACTGAGAGGGTGTGTTTCATGGTGGGTAAATGTCTTAGGCAATTTAGGCAATAGCTCTTGATTTTAACTTGGTTTGGGGCGATCGCAAACTGTCACCGGTGAAGTTGAAATAACGCTATAAGTTGAGATGAAGTTGGAATAGCGCTGTTGTCCCTGAGCAGTGCGTAGACCAGTAAGATCAAATTGATACTTGTCGCCTAAATGACTGTGGCTAATCTTTACTGGCTTGACCAGATTCAACCTGCAAATCGCAATCAAGTAGGGGACAAAGCGTTCTATCTAGGGCTATTGGGGCAGAAAGGCTATTCTGTAATGCCTGGAGTCGTCGTTGCAGACTCCGTATTCCGAGAATTTTTAGGAACAATCAATTGGCTGGAACCGTTGTTTGCCGATTTGCCCAACTCGGCACTGCATCTGGATGTAGACAACCCCCGTCAACTGCAGGCGATCGCCCAACAAATTCGTCAGGCTATTCAGTCAACCCCTTTAGCAGCAGATTGGTTAGCGCAGTTGTTTGTAGCCACGAGCAGTTGGCAGTCTTCAGCAGTAATTCTGCGTCCGTCCTTTGCCCTGGAGTCGAGATTAGACTCCAGCATTACCTATCGCACCACTGGGCTCTTTGCCAGTCACGTTTGCTGGAATCAACCGGAGGCGATCGCCCAAAACCTCAAGCGCGTTTGGGCAGAGCTATTTCGGGCAAAAAGCTTACTGTACTGGCAGCGTTTAGGAATTCAGCTTCAGCAAATCAACCTGGCTGTTTTGGTGCAGCCAATGGAGTCAGCGATCGCTGCCGGAGATTTGCACACTCACGATGGTCATCTTGAAATTCGGGCAACCTGGGGCTTAGGCGCTGCCTTAACTCGTGGGGAAGTCACTCCAGACCGTTACCAGATCCATCGGCAAACGGGCGCAATCCAGACACAGCAAACGGGGAGTAGAACCTTTGCCTATCACATTGCAGTGCCCTTCGCCTCATCACAAGCAGAACTACCACCTTCTCAGGACTGCCTTCGAGCGGATTCAGTCGAGCCATCGCGGGCTATCCTGACCGAATTAGAGCTTGAACAACTGGCCCATTTAACCCGAAGGCTCTCTGCTGATCTGGGTCCATCGCTGCGGCTAGAATGGGCAATCTCGAAGAGATACCCGCAAGGGGTCGCCCCGCAACCTGACACATCGCCGACCCTTTACCTGACTCAAGCCAGCCCGCAACCCTTACCCATCCCAGGTATTCGTTTTCGACCGTCTACAGCTTCTTCACCCCTTGTGCTATCGCCATCTGTCCCTACGACCTGGCAAATTTCAGGTTTATCTCCTTTAGTTGTGAGGGGAGTAGGTGCCGCCTCAGGGCAAATTTTTGGCGAAGCTTGGATTGTGCCTGACTCAATTCAGGCTGCTGTTAGAGCGCCTACTGGCGCGGTCTGGATTGCGTCTCAAATTACCCCAGACTGGATCTTTGAGCTACAGCAAGCAGCCGGAATCGTGACTGAACAGGGCGGCATGACCAGTCATGGCGCAATCGTGGCACGTGAATTAGGCATTCCTGCGGTGGTTGGTGCAGCGGATGTGACAAAGCTGATTCAAACCGGGGAGATGGTCTTTTTGGATGGCGATCGCGGTGAAATTTACCGAGTCGAAAAGGAAGCCATTCCACCCCATGCAGCCCCGCTTCCCCCGTCTCACCTGCTGGCTCAAACCATCCTTCAACCTTCCCCTCAACCGCCAGCTAGCCCCCAACCCTTAGCCCATACTTCCTCTACTTCCTCAAAACCTGATTTTTACACTGCCTCAAAATCGTCCGACCCGCCCAATGGCACGCAACTCATGGTCAATCTCAGCCGTGTGGCGCTGCTGTCGCAGACTCACGATTTGCCGGTGGATGGGGTTGGGCTATTGCGGTCAGAGCAGTTGATTTTAGATGTGTTAGATCAGCAACACCCAATTATGTGGGCGCAAGAACGGCCACGAGAATTGGTGAATCGTCTGGCAGAGCAAATCCTCCAATTTGCCCAAGCATTTTTGCCGCGACCCGTGTTTTACCGTTCCCTGGATTTGCGATCGCACGAATTTCAGTCATTAATGGGTCATCCAACCACCCCCGAGCCAAACCCTACCTTGGGGCTACATGGCACTTTCAGTTATGAAGTCGATCCGACGCTATTCGACTTAGAGTTGGCCGCATTAAGACAGGTGCAGCAATCTCGATTTGCTAATGTGCATTTAATTTTGCCCTTTGTCCGCACAGTAGAAGAATTTCGCTTTTGCTATAAGCGCATCCTCGACGCGGAGTTAAAACAAAATCCAAACTTTCAGGTGTGGATTATGGCTGAAGTGCCCTCGGTTTTATTCCTGCTGCCAGATTATGTGCAGGCTGGTGTACAGGGCATTTCCATAGGCAGCAATGATTTGACTCAACTGCTACTAGGAGTAGACCGAGACCACCCTCAGATGTCCCCAGCTTTTGACCAGCGCCATCCAGCGGTGATGCGGGCTATGCAACAACTCATTCAGACGGCGCGACAGGTGGGCATCCCTTGCTCAATTTGCGGTCAGGCTCCGTCTCAATATCCAGAATTGGTTGAGGCGCTGGTGCGCTGGGGCATTAGCTCAATTTCTGTTAGCCCCGATGCAGTAGAGAAGACCCATGAGGCGATCGCCCGTGCCGAAAGAAGCTTGTTACTAGAAGCGGCGCGTCATCGCCTTGCCTAAACCGGCAGTTTCCAAATTCTAACCGTATTGTCAGAACCACCGCTGACCAGGGTTTTGCCATCCTTACTGATGGCGATCGCATTCACGGTATCAGAATGGTCAGTCCAGGTCTCGATCACCTTACCCTTGTCCAGATCCCAGAGCTTAATCGTGGTGTCGCTGCTGCCGCTGACCATCAGCTTTCCGTTAGGACTGAAGGCAACAGCATTCACATCTCTCGAATGGTCAGCAAACGTGCGAATCAGTTCCCCGCTGGGCAGATTCCAGAGTTTGATCAGCTTATCTTTGCCGCCGCTGGCCAGGAGATGCCCATCCTTGCTGATGGCGATCGCACTAATTGAGTTGACGTGCCCCGTCCACGCGGCCATTTGCTCGCCCGTGTGCAGACTCCAGAGTTTGATTTTGTGGTCAAGTCCACCACTTACCAGCAAATGACCATCTGAGCTAACGGCGATCGCCTTGATCATTCCCGCCACCCCAAACAGCGTTCGCAGCAGTGTCCCGGTGCCCATTTGCCAGAGCTTAATCGTCCGATCTTCGCCCCCACTAACTAAAAGCTGACCATCAGGTGTGACCGCCACCGCGTTTACATCCCTAGAATGCCCCGTCAGCGTCCGCATCAAGGCCCCGGTTTGCAAATTCCACATCTTGATGCTGTAGTCATCACTGCCGCTGACTAGCGTTTTGCCATGCGGACTAATGGCGATCGCATTCACTTCCTTGGTATGTCCTGTCAGGGTAAACAGCAATTCGCCGGTGTGCAGATTCCACACCTTCACCGTATCGTCCAAACTGCCGCTTGCCACTGTTTGAGCCATTGGGCCTAACGCCACACTCGTTACCCACGAGGAATGCCCCGTCAACACTCGCAAACAGCTTCCTCCCGGTTGTCCCCCTGAGCGGGGTCTTGAAGGCAAAGGACTAGAGGTCAACGGCGAACTAGAAGGAGGGTGTGAAACTGGGTTAATGCTTGCCTCATTTGTAAGCAATGCTGCAGGGTTACTGAGAGGTGGAATGGAGGTGAACGGGACACTATTCAGGTCTCTCAGTATCTCTTCAGCAGATTGGTAGCGCTCGTTCACCAGATCTTTCAGCATCTTGTCCAAAATTCGCGACAGATTATTGCTGACGGTCACTCCCTTCTTCAGCAAGTAGTCCCGCCAAATCCAGCGTCCATTCAGCGGATCATACAAACTGTCGGGCTTGGTTTGAGTCAGCAAATTAACGCACGTCGCCCCCAAACTGTAGAGATCGCTTGCAGGATAAGCTCGACCCCCTCGAAATTGCTCCAGCGGAGAATAGCCTTCTGTACCAATCCGAGTTCCTGGCTCCACCGCTACCGCTGCGGTCAATTGTTTGGCAACGCCAAAATCAATCAGTACCAGGCGACTATCCACCTGACGACGCAAAATATTAACTGGCGTGATGTCGCGATGAATTACCTGATGCTCATGCACAAACTTCAGTACGGGCAGCAAATCATTTAATACATCTCGAATCTGTGCTTCTGTAAAAGCCCCTTGCCTACGAAGCTGCTGCGATAAATTTTGCCCCTCAATAAACTGCTGCACCAGATAAAGATATTTGTTCTGCTCAAAATAAGCCAGCAACGTAGGGATTTGAGGATGCTCTCCCAGTTCGTGTAGCCGCACCGCTTCCTGGTTAAATAGCCGAATTGCTTTATCTAGAGATTTGGTTCCCTGCACCTGAGGTGAAAACTGTTTAATCACACAGCGGGTGTTCAACCTGTCTTCATCTACAGCTAGATAAGTTCTGCCAAATCCACCCTGGCCAATGAGCTGCACTGCCCGATAACGACCTCTCAGCAGGGCTTGTAGGGGTGTGCCACAGTTCTGGCATACCTCTGCCTCATCAGAATTCTGGGGCTTTCGACAACGGGGATTGAGACAACAAATCATGGTAGATGGGGCACTTGGGCAGTTGACGAATGACTTTGACTTTTCCCAAGAAGCAAGTTTTGCTTCCTGGAACGAACTGAGCAATTCAGAGGAAATTGAAGCGAAAAAACGTTCCTCTCTTCATGAGAGGTATGTTTTCCCTAAATTGCTTTACAGATCTCTGGACGATGCACCCTATTTAGATCAAAAGGAATGATCTAATTGTGAAACCTCTAAGCCTAAAAGATGTTTGAAAAGTAGTAAATGCCCTATAAGGGCGTAGCATTTAGCAAAAAAACTCGAAATAGCACAAGAGTTCTTGCCCGAATCCTATGCTCCTATCTCTGATGGACGACAAACTGTACTTTTCAAACCCCTTTGGCAGCCTGTAGAACTCCCGGAACCTTTCTTAACCAAAACAAGAGATCAAAAAGCAAGGGATATTCTCCAAGATAGATCTCCGCGAGAGAATTACCGTTGCTCAAGACGTGTAAATTTTTATGGTTTGATAACTTAAACTGAGCGATTCATATAAATTCGCTGTTGCTGGAAGACCTGGCTGTAGAGTTCTTCGAGCAAAGTAATGTTTTGGCTAAGTGTATAACGGTCTAACACCCGCTGACGAGCTTTACGTCCCAATAGTGTCGTTAGCTCAACGTGGTCACGAAAAATGGGAAACAGAGTTTGCAGTTGTGCCGAGACGCGATGCGTATTGAGGATGATGCCTGCACCGTCTTCTAGCACTTCTCCATCAGCCCCAGCATCGGTTGCCATGCAGGCTACCCCACAAGCCATTGCTTCTAGTAACGACAGGGAAAGTCCCTCCACCAATGAGGGCAGGATAAACATATCTGACCCACGTAAGATTTCGATCCGCCGCTGTTCGTCGGCGACAAAACCTAGCCAGATCACTCCATGCTCCTGTCCATAAAAGGCTTGCAGTGAGGGAGCAAGCGGACCGTTGCCGACGATCGCCAGTTTGCTGTTCGCTCCCATCTCAGAATGTTTCCAGGCACGGAGCAGAGATTCAACGTTTTTCTCAGCGGCAATTCTGCCCTGATAGACAAATAGCCGTTGAGCGTCCAGTTCTGTTTTGATGCGAGACAAGCCAGGAGAATATTTTCCGGCATCGACTCCGTTAGGAATGACAGCAACTTGAGCTTCTGGTACGCCTAGTCTCACCAACAGATCACGCTGGATATGAGAAAAGACAATGACGCGATGATAGTTTGCCAGGAAGGGGGCATAAAGCTGATACATCAAGTGCTGAGTGCCTGATGTCAGATTGCGTCGCTTGCGGTCAAAGGGTGGGTGAAAGGTCGCGACCAGCGGCAGGTTCAACTCTTCACAGATTTCGGGTAAGACAAAATCTAGCGGCGACAGGGTCAGCGAGGCATGAACCAGATCGGGCTTGAGCCGACGCAGTGACTGGATCAGCACCTTGCTCGATTTGAAGGATGGAATGGTATAAATCTGCGACTTGTAAAGAAATGGGATAGAAACTTCCTGCCGTTCAGACTGACTATCGTTAATTTCTTCTTGGGCAAAGTGCAAGAAACTAACCTGATGTCCTCGATCTAGCAGCGCGTTTGTGACTTCTCGACCGTAGGTGACGTTGCCACAGAACGGTGATTTTTTCCCAAGCCATGCAATATGCATTCAAGTGAATCGCTTTAATTTTTAATCAAGAAAATTTTCTCTAATATCAGGATTTAATCACTTATTGGGGTGCTTTGGGTGATCCTTCACGGGAAATGTACCAGGTCAGACTGCCACCGGCGATCGCCACTACTGCCAGCCCAATAAACACAACTTGAAGCCCAAACAGCGTTTCAGCGACTCCAGCCAGGGCCAGCGGCAGACTGAGAGCAATATTCACGGCGTTATTTTGTAAGCCAAACACCTTGCCTCGCATCTCTTCGGGGGTTTCTTCCTGAATTGCGGTTTGCATCGGAATGCCCACGATTGCTGCAAAGCCTCCCAGCGACACCAGCATCAGCAAGGTCGGTACGAGTTCCCAGGAAAATAGCGGAATAGCTGCGAGTGATGCACTCATGCCGATTGAGCCATACAGCGCAAGCTGAGCACGAGAAAACCGCTGCCCAAAATAGCCCAGCACCGTTGCCCCGATGCCCATGCCGATGCCGCCTGCCGCCAGCAAAAAGCCAAACTGAGAAGACTTGATTGCAGGCATGATCTCTGCCAGTCGCACTGCCAGGACTGCTAATGCTGCAAAAATTGAGAATAAAACCACCAGTTGAATGAGTGCTGCCCGTACCCGTTTCTGCTGCTTTAAGTAGCACAATCCGTCTTTGATATCTTGCCAAACGTGGGGCGGCTCTTGTTGCTCAAGGTGGTCGCCTTTCTCGCCTGTTTTCAGCAATAGGAGGAGGAGTCCGGCGATCGCATAACTGACTCCAACCACAACCGACTTGCCCACGTCCAGGTTGCCGCTGATCCATACGACCAGGCGATCGGCAAAGTGTAACAGCGGCTCTCCCACTGCAAAGCCAACAATTACCGAAGCCATCATCGTCGTTGTGTAGAGCGAGTTAGCCGATAGCAAATGCTTACGCTCTACAACCAGCGGGATAACAGCTTGCTCTGCGGGAGCAAAAAACTGGGTCAGAGTAGACACCAAAAACGTGATTCCCAGCAGCATGTAAAATCCGATTGGCAGCCCAGCAAACGGCGACCAACCCTGCGAAATCCATAGCAGCGGCGGCAAAACTAAAACGAGGCCCCCTCGAAGCAGGTTGGTTGAGACGAGGACGGTCTTTTTTGACCAGCGATCGACATACACACCCGCCACTGACCCAAACAGCACGGCTGGAATGGTAAACGCAATCATGATCGAGGACACCCAACCGCTAATGGTTTGCCCCTCCGACTGAAACCGACTCTCAATCAGCGCAATCATCAGCACTAGATAAACTTTGTCTGCCAGTTGCGAGAAAACCTGACCGCTCCAGAGCGCTAAGAAGTTACGGTTCTTGAGAACTGGCCAAAACCCATGAACTGGCTCCTCTGTCTCACGCTCAAAGTGCTCTCTAGAGTTTGGAGAGTCCGGATCATTTGGCTTCTCCGGGCCTAGAACAACGGGACTACCGTTGCTGCTGCCGTTGTCACCGTCATTGTGACCATTGCTATTACTCTTGCCGTTGCCGTTGCTGTTGGGGCGGTTGCTGCCATTTCCGTTTTTATGACCGTTACTGGTGCTGTCGTCCAGTTTCCAATCAGTCGGCTTTTTATCGACCTGCATATCAGTGCCATACCGACCTCCCTCAAGGTTGGGGTCAAGCTGGCTGAGCATGGGCATCTGCACGTCCAGGTCTGAGTCAAACAATCGCATCATGATTTAAGGAGATGGAATGGGCTGCGGCAGGGGGTAGAAGCAAGTATCAATCAAAGTGGCAGAGCGGATCGGCTGATCCAGGTGATATTGAGCATAATGCCTTAAGATCCGCTCGATCGAAAGCCAGATTTGTTCAGGTAAGGGTTGCTCAATTGGGTGTTCTTGGGACTGGGTAAGAGTCCCATCGGGTTGGATGAAATCGGGCTGAGATAGCTGCTGGAGCAAGGCAAGCTCCGTCGCATTAATTTGAAGGTGGAGTTCAGCACTCTTCTTATTCTTAGAAGGGCGAGCAGGCGGGTAACTGGGTGCGGATTCACGGACAGATTGCGGGCGGCCAACTGCCTGTCCCATCCCAGGCTGAGCTCGATCAGCCTGACTAGGGCGAATGGTTGAGCCACCTGTCCTGAATTTTGCGGTAGACAGCCTAGGAGCTAACTGCTCTAGCTCTGCTAGGCTCACAATTCCGCCTGCTACAGCGCTAAAGCCAACGCGCCAGTCAGGGTCAGCAAAATCAGGCGCTAAAAGCTGCTGAGTTACGCAACAAAGCTGCACCTGGGGTGCAACTCCCGCTAGAGCCAGCAGATGAAAGGTGGCATGAGCCAGACTAGCTAGCGTCACCGCACCCGGTAGCTTTTCTAGACGGTTTAGATGCTCAACCAACAAACAAAACAGTTCTTCTTGTGGCTGGTCACTCAACGCTTGAAAAAGTGCCAGTTCTGCCAAGTATTGGCTCGCTGTTAACTTCTTCAAGTCTTGACTCAAACCAGCATAAGACTGTATGCTTTCCGCTTGAATAATCTTATCGAGGCTCCGCCCCTTTGCAATCAGTAATTGGTTGACTACGAATAGTCCACTACGTCCCCCCAAAGAGGACTTGTGCTTCCGCGCGCTGGGTGCTACCACTCGGATTAAGCCAAACTCTTGCGTCAAGACTGTCAGCAGGCGATCGCTCTCGCCTAGCGGCATACTTTTAAGGTTGATACCAGTGGCTTTGTAGGTTCCACCCATGTTGAGGATTGTGGGCTAAGGGTTTGGGGTTGGTAGGGATGCAGTGCATCGCATCTCCACCGAATCTACGTACTTAAAGTTTTGCTTCTTCTTCCAGGGTATCGTGTTGGCGGAGTAGATCCGGACCACGGGAAGTTCCTATACGGGTTGCACCTGCCAGGATGAGGGCGATCGCTTGCTCAAGGGTGCGAATGCCGCCTGATGCTTTAATGCCAACACGATCGTTAGAGACAGCTTTGAGTAATCTGACATCTTCAACCGTAGCTCCACCGTACCAGCCCGTACTGGTCTTTAGGAACTGCACGCCTGCATCTAGACAGATTTCTGCTGCTAGTTTCTTTTCGCTTTCGGTCAGCAATGCCATTTCTAGAATTGCTTTGACTGTTTGACCTGTTGCCTCGCAAATTTCAGCTAGTTCTTGATGAACTTCGTTAGTCCTGCCTAATTTCAACCAGCCCAGATTGATTACAACATCTAGCTCAGTTGCTCCATTCTCAACCGCTTCTTGAGCCTCAAAGAACTTCACAGCCGAGGTCGTCGCCCCAGAGGGAAAACCGATCACCGTACAGACTTGAGTACGCTTGTTATGCAGCAATTCGACTGCTTGACGCACATGTACCGGATAGACACAAACCGTTGCAAATCCAAACAAATCTGCCTCTTCGCAACACTGAATGACCTGCGTTGGGGTAGCTGCCGGGTTGAGCAGCGCATGATCAATAAATTCGGCTAGGTTAATCCGTTTGGCATAGTCAGCATAGTTTTCTGCCATAAATTTCTCTGAGTGTTTCTCCTTTATAATTGCTGGGCGAATTAGTTCTGGGCTTCTAAAGCCGCTACTCGTTCTTCTAAAGCAAGGACTTGCTGTTTGGTTTCAATCGCCAGCGTCGCCAGGCGATCGAACATCGGGTCGCCAGATTGCAAGGTGGAAGGAGTGACCTCAGGAGCCGGATCAAGCTGAATCTGACTACCACCTCCACTTTGACTCAATCTGGAGATGGTATTCTCAAGCCGACTCACCCTGGACCGCAAGGTTGTATTTTCTGACTCTAATCTAGAGACGCGAGAGCCAAGCTGAGAAGAGGTTTGAGCGAAGAGGGGGGCGCTAAGGAAGGTCAGCAGTAGGGTAAGGGCGATCGCTACCATCCCTGCTGGTTTTAGCAGACTCTTCAGCGACCTTGAAAACAATTTCAACATCGACAACGTACAAACTCGGCAACATACTTACCATCCCCATTCTGGCGCAAACATCCTCAAACAATGTATTACTCAAATGGAGTGTACGTTCCACCTAACGCCTCAACGATCGCCCTTGTATTCGACACCATCATCTTGACGTAAGAGTCCCCGTCTCCACCCGGTGCGCCGATCGAGTCAGAATAAAGCTGCTGTGGGGACAGGTCTACTTCCGCTTCTTCTGCAACGGTTTGAATCAGGGCTGGGTTGATGGTTGTTTCAGCAAAAATGGTTGGCACTCCAGTCGCTCTCACTGATTCCACTAAGCGCTGTACGGTCTGGGCGCTAGGCTGCTCTTCAGTGCTGATGCCAATTAGTGTCCCAATCACATTTAGAGAATAGGCACGAGCGTAATACTGAAAGGCATCGTGGGTCGTAACGAGCCTGCGATTATCAGGAGGAATGGTAGCAATCTGCTGAGCAATCCAGGCGTCTAGACGCTCTAGCTCGGCAACCAATTCAGCGGCATTATGCTCAAAGGTGGGGCGATCGCTTTCTGACACCTCAATCAGCGCATCCCGAATCGCATTCACCATCAAGATTACGTTCTGCACATCTCCCCAAACGTGAGGGTCAGGGGTAGATTGACCTTCGACCTCAAGAGATGGTGCTACTTCACCCACGGCAACTTTTTTAGCTTCTACCCCAGCCGAATTCGTCAGCCGAATTAGCCCTGGCTCCAGGTTGTAGCCGTTATAGAGAATTAAGTCTGCCCGTTCCAGCGCTACTGTGTCTGCCGGAACGGGTTCATAAACGTGAGGATCGGCTCCTGGTTCCAAAATGCTCGTGAGTTGAATTTCTGATTCGCCAATTTGCTCAGTCAGGTCAGCCAAAATGGTGCTGGTCGCCACGACTTCAGGTGCATCAGCCGCACTAGAACTGTCTGAATTTGAATTGGTCAGATTACAGCCGCTTGTCGTTAGCCCCAGGAAGAGAGCTGCGATCGCCCACACCCGTAGTGAAGATGGTCGAAGTAGAGGGTGAGCGAGCGCTCTCGTGCGGGCTTTACGCATTTTCATAATCCTTTCATTTTTCTTGCACTATACTAATTTCATAATCCTTTCATTTTTACAAAAAATTGTGGAATCTGGCTTAGCCGTCTTCACAAAGACTCACTTCTATTGATTAAATCTCTGCCTTTGCGTCAACCTCTAGCAACATCGCTTAAGCCTTGTGACAGGGGGCGCACAGGCAACAGGAATTTTACCTTAGAAGCGTTGACAGCAAACCCAAGCACGTTGATAGGAAAGAGACCGTGAACCCAATTGCCCTACCCTTCCAAAATCACTTGGTGCAGCAGCCAAACTCGTCAGGTCAAGTTGAGCAAACCTGTATGTCTTCCAATGCGCCTATCGCGGTTAACCGTTTGAGTGTCAGTTATCGAGCGGTTGAGGCTTTGCGTGATATTAGTTTGGTGATCCGTCCGGGGCGGCTAGTTGGAATTTTCGGACCAAACGGTGCGGGTAAGAGTACGCTGCTTAAAGCAATGCTGGGACTGATTCCTAATACCAGTGGCTCGGTGCTGTACCACAGTAAGCCACTGATGCAGCATCTTGATAAGGTTGCCTATGTGCCCCAGCGATCGCAAATTGACTGGAGCTACCCGGCAACGGTGTGGGATGTAGTGATGATGGGCCGGGTTCAAAAAACAGAGTGGTTTCGCCGCTTTTCTGCCACCAGTCGGCAGGTTGCTGCTGCTGCCCTAGAGCGAGTCGGCATGGAAAAATATCGCGATCGCCCTATCGGTCAACTCTCTGGCGGACAGCAACAGCGAGTGTTTTTAGCACGGGCACTGGCGCAGGAACCGGAAATTTTCTGCTTTGATGAACCGCTGGCTGGCATTGACCAAAAAACTCAGGAAATCATTTTCGAGATTTTTCATGAACTGGCTGCCGCTGGCAAACTTGTCCTCGTGGTCAACCACGACTTGGGTGAAACGATCGCTCACTTTGACGACTTGATTCTGCTTAACAAATCCCTTGTCGCTTATGGACCTCGTAGGCAGGTGTTAACCCAAGAAAATCTCTATCGCGCTTATGGCGGCAGAGTTATGTTTGCAGCAGGTGAAGCGGCGTAATGTGGGAAGCATTTCTAGAGCCACTGAGTTATGAATTTATGCAGCGATCGCTAATCGTTGCTGTTCTGGTCGGGTTAATCTGCGCGGTAGTAGGCAGTTATCTGATGGTGCAGCGGTTGGCGCTGTTGGGCGATGCAATTAGCCATTCGGTATTACCCGGACTGGCAGTCGCCTATATGATTGGTGCAAATATCTTTATCGGGGCATTTATAGCTGGGGTGCTAAGTACGATGGCAATCGCCTGGATTCGATCGCGATCGCCCATCAAAGAAGACGCCGCAATGGGAATTGTCTTCTCTGCCTGCTTCGCCCTGGGAATTACTCTGATTACCCTAATTCAACGCGACAACAAAATCGACCTTAACCACTTCCTGTTTGGCAACATTCTCGCAGTTAGCCGTCCCGAAGTTTGGCAGACCGCATTGATTTCTGCCCTGGTGCTAGTTGTTGTCGTCTTGCTTTATAAAGAACTGCTGTTTTACACCTTTGACCCACTGGGCGCACAGGCAGCAGGCTTACCTACCAATTTGCTCAATTTTGGGTTGATGCTGCTGATCGCCCTGACCATTGTTGCCAGCATGAAATCGGTTGGGGTCATCCTGGTGCTATCGCTGCTGATTACTCCTGGCGCAACGGCCTATCTGCTGGTCAACCGTCTGCATCAGGTGATGATTCTCGGTGCAGGCATAGGTATTGTTTCCAGCATCAGCGGCATGTACCTCAGCTATTTCTTTAACCTGCCCTCTGGACCGGCGATCGTTCTGGTTGTCTCTGGAATATTTGTCCTGGCGCTGCTGTTTAGCCCCACTCACGGTGTTTTTACTCAGCCTCAAACAAAATCGAACGAATCGATGGTTTGGCGGGAGCTAAAAGGGCTAATTCGACGGCATTGATCTGAATTAATCTAACGACATTTAAGTAATTCCAACATTCCAGGAGAGTCGGGTAGGAGAGGCGTATTATCTAAGTACCTTTACTTCAAATTGTTTTAGGAGGCAATGATAGTATGCAAGCACCCCCACCTCCCTCCATCACCCCCCGCCAAATGAATTTGTTGCGGGTTGTCACTTCAATGGCCTGGTCAGATGGGCACCTGGCTTCTGAAGAAATTGACTTGATGCTCGATCGCTTTAGCGGCATGTTTGCTGCCGATGCACCTCAACAGCAGCACCTCCGCCAAGAACTTCAGGAATACATGATCCAAAATATTCCCTTAGAGGAACTGACTCCGAAGCTGCAAAGCGTGGAAGAACGGGAGCTTGTGCTGCGGCTGGGCTATGAAGTGATTCGCTCTAGCGCTCGCACACCAAACGAAGAAAAGATTAATGAAGAGGAAGCCGCTGCTTACAACAAACTAGTTCAACTGCTAGGCTTGCCTGCTGAAGCCGTTCAGCAGATTGAGGCGGAAGCTTCAACTCAAACTAGCAACGAGGGCGTTGTGGATTCTTTAACTCGCAAGCTAGAAGAATTTATGCAGGGATAAAACACCTCTATTGGAGGGTTTGAGGGGAAGGAGTGGGGCTTTAGAGTGAAGACTTGCATCGATCTCGACTCTCATTGCCCGAATCCTTCATCCCCGAATTTGGGTATTCCTGTTCCATGCTTTGAGCTACGTCTTCTCGACCAGGTCGCGGCGGTAAGTACCTCTATTGGAGCAGGAATACCTTAGCTTTCCCACATTTATGGGACGATCGCCACCGTAACCTAGAGCACTTCTGCTCTCAAGCGGGCGATCGGCAAACACAGGAACTTTCGCAAACCTGGCACATAGGCTCGCTTGCGAAACACGTCATATTGATTTTGCTCGATCACATCTAAAATCTGGCGGTACAGCATCAAGGCTGCCCAGACTGGGAAACGAGCATCAGGGCTAAGCAGGCTAATTCCCTGTTCGGCTTGAGCGTAGACTTTGCGGGCCCGCTGAATTTGAAAGCGCATCAATTCCCGCCAGCGATCGTCTACTACGCCATCGAACAAATCTTGCTCAGTGTAGTTAAACAGCGCCAAATCTTCTAGAGGAATATAGATGCGTCCACGCCTAGCATCTTCACCGACATCGCGCAGAATGTTTGTCAACTGGTTGGCAATGCCGAGGGCGATCGCCTCCTCCGTTGGGCTATCTCCCGTTAGGGGGCGATACCAGGGGGCACTAGCTTGTGACTCATCAATTCCCATGACCGCGGTAGACATCAAGCCTACGGTGCCTGCCACACGGTAGCAGTAGAGGTTTAACTCCTCAAACGTCTCATAGCGGCTGCGATACAAATCCATCCGCTGACCGGCGATCATATCCCGAAATGGCTGAATGCCAATAGGGAAGCGAGACAGCGTATCCACCAGCGCCACGTCAGCATCTTCCAGTGGATTCCCAGCAAAAATTGACTCCAGGTTCTGCTCCCAGCCATCCAGCGTTGCATCTGTGGTCAGGGCTGAGTTTGGCCCATCCACTAGCTCATCAGTGCGGCGACACCAGACATAAATTGCCCAGATTGCTCGACGCTTTGCCTCTGGCATCAGCAGCGTACCCAAATAGAAAGTTTTGGAATACTGGGCTGTAATTTGACGGCAGAGCTCGTATGCGTCCTCCAAAGGTGCCAGTTTGGTCATGCGTGGGGTTTCAGGCAATTGCAGCATTACATCGCAAGCTGGGAGATTGATTTCGAGGCTTTCAGTCATCAGAAATTATCCTACGGAAGCTTTACACGAGCTAATACTCGCTATCCGGGGAACTGCCAAAACTGGCAATTTAGGAGGCTGACACCTGCAAATCTTCAGCCTTGGGAACAGGCTGACTGCTGACCGCGGTTCGCTGACTGCTAATTGCCTGCGCTGTAAGCTTACCAGAAAGTACAGCCCCTTCCATGCTTGCCAGGTAACGTTGCATCGTATAATCGCCCGTCAGATAAAAATTGGCAATCGGGGTGGTCTGGCTAGGACGATGCTGTTGCCGTCCTGGAGTCGCCTTGTAGACCGAGCGGGGAGTCTTAACAACCTTGTATTTCAGCAGCTGAGCGGGGCTATCACTACCAAAGTGATGGGGAAATAGCTTTTCTAGCTCTACCATCGTGGCGGCGATAATGTCTTCGTCTGAGCGAGTAATCCAATCTTTGGCAGGAGCCAGGACGAGCTCGAGCATTGAGCGCTCAGGGTTGGCGTATTCGCGGCAAGTGTTACTCATATCGGCATAGACGCTCAGGAGGGGCGATCGCGAAAACAACAAATGATCTACATCTGTCAGCTTCCGGTCAAACCATAGGTGCAGATTAATTACCGGTACCCCTTCCAACCCGTCTAGCTGCTTGAAATAGTCCATCTGCTTCCAGGCAGCAGGCAACATCACCTTCAATGGATCGACAGGCATTGCAGACACGTATAGGTCAGCCGTGAGAATCTCATCGGCGGCACCATTCAACCCGCGAATCACAAAGCCGCGCACGGTGCTGTCGTCATTCAGCAAAATTTCTTTGAGAGGCGCGTTTAGCCGCACTTCGCCGCCTCGCTCAGTGACGTGGTCAACCATTGGCTGACAGAGCCGCTCTGGAGGTGCGCCATCGAGAAACGCCATCTTTGAGCCATGCGTTTCCTGCAAAAATCGGTTGAGGGCAGTTAAAACTACCGTCGCAGAAATTTCATCAGGGTCGATAAAATTCAGCGCCTTCGACATGGCAATGAAGACTTCTTTCTCAACCCGAGGTGGCACATTCTGCTTCTTCAGCCACTCAGAGAAGGAATACTGATCCATCTCCTCAACATATTTCTGCCCGTTGAGGATGGCAGGAATTAGTCCCAACCCAAAGCGAATTTTTTCCCCCCAGGTCAGCATGTCATTGTTTCGCAAAATCGCGATGATGCCGTTTGCTGGAGCGGGAATGCTGGGAAAGTCAAAGCGGGAGTAGGTACCCGGAACTTCAGGTTGGTTGAAGATCATGGTGTGCTCTTTCCACTGCAACCGATCTTCAATGTTCAGTTCCTTGAACAACTGAAGCATGTTAGGGTACGCCCCAAAGAAGATGTGCAGCCCGGTTTCATACCAGTCACCATCTTCATCTTTCCAGGCAGCGACTTTACCGCCTAATACGTCCCGGCTCTCCAGCACGATAGGCGTGTGTCCGGCATCGGTGAGATATTTTGCACAAGAAAGTCCTGCTAAGCCTGCTCCGGCGATCGCAACTCGCATGTAATGCTCTTACCCTTGGGTGTGCTTATGTACAATAGCTCTCATTATATGTTGCAAACCGTTACATTTTCGATCTTTAGAGCAATTCAACTCCCTCAGATCGCGTAAATTTGTACGGTTAGCACCTAGCCTCCGGCAGATTATCTCTAATTGCCTTCTAATTTTTCCTTGGAATCAGCCCAGTAGGCGCTATAAGTGATGACTTCTCGGCTGCCCTTCGTCTCTGTTGACCAGCGGTAGACGGCTGATTTGGGATCTACGCCAATTTCAATCAGCTTTGCGCCCATGTAATATTCCATCTGCTTTCGGGTCATCTCTTTGCTACCCTCAGACTGATTCTTTTCTACGGTGCGAGACAGGTGCGCCTGAGTGTGCTTTGCCATAACTTTGTAATTTCACTGCAATACCATTTTTAAGAATAATGGAGTTGTTGTCTGCTGTAATTTTTTGTCTGCTCCTGAGGTAATCAAGCGCTGGAGCATTCCAGGCTGTAGTTTTGGGAGATTACACGCCTCAAAAGATTAAGGTAGCTCGAAGCACAGAGCAAAACCCAACTCAACCTAAAGAAACTGTGAACAATAGAGCCAGGTCTATAGCAACGTTGGTTATTTTGTTAAGTTTTGGGGAATGTTCGGGTATTACTTAAACCAGAGGTGTATTTAGGTCAAGCTCAACCGTCCAAGAAGCGTTGGAATGGAGATATTCCACTAAAACTTCTTTTGAACTTAGGATTCAACTGCTGTGAAACTTGTTTTAGTTGCCCTATTTACAGCTTTCTATTTGTTAATGGCAATCCGTTTCTTTAAGGTCTGGTGGGTTTTCTTTAAGCGAGACACGGACTTGTCTTTAAACTGGACGTACATTTCCATCGCGGTATTGACTTTAGCAAGTGCATCTTGGCCAGTCGTCGTCCCTTTTGCGTACCTGGAGCTTTTGGCAAAAGTACAGCGGAATGCAGCAGAATTTGAGGCAGAAGCTTCCGAAACAGAAACTTCTGAACTAGAAGAAGAGAAGGCAGAACCTAAAAATTTTGTTAGTCCAGTTGAACTGTAAAGGTTTCCCCCAAGGTGGAGATGCGATCGCCTTCTACCAATTTGCGTCCTCGCCGCGTTTCAACCGCTCCATTAACGCGCACTTCACCGCCTTGAATCAACAGCTTTGCTTCGCCTCCTGTTTGTGCAACACCAACGAGTTTCAAAAATTGATCCAGTTTGATTACAGTTGATTCTGTCGTCATATCGCTACTAAGAATTTCATCAAATTACACTTACAGAAGCCTCGCAACCCAAAATTCAAAACAGTAAAACTTCATGGTTGCCAATTTTTTACCGACTGAAGTTGGTTTGCTGACTGATCCTGCATCTGTTGCTCTAGCGCAGCAAATTGAACGTCGGACCATTGGTGTGATCCAACATCCGCCAAAAACAACACCGTCTTGGCAGATTGCAACGGCTTGTGTTTGTCGAGGAACCGGAACGCCAATCGTTTTGCTGCATGGATTTGACAGTTCTCTGCTGGAATTTCGCCGAATTTTGCCCCTTTTAGCCGAACACCATCAAGTTTGGGCGATCGACTTACTAGGATTTGGCTTCACCGAACGCGTCAAAGGTGTGCCAATCAATCCGTCTTCAATCAAACGTCACTTGTACAGCTTTTGGCAAACTGCGATCGCCCAGCCCATTATTCTAATCGGTGCATCAATGGGAGGTGCAGTGGCAATTGATTTTACGCTCACCCATCCCCAATGTGTTAGCAAACTCATGCTAATCGACAGCATTGGATTTTCGGGCAGTTTCCCGCTAGGTCGGTTGCTGGTTGCGCCGTTAGATTGGTTCGCTGTGGAATGGCTACGCTATCGCAAGCTTGCTGCTCTAAATGCAGTTTCAGCCTTGCCTAATGCAGATCCAGTGCTGATCGACGCGATTCGCTGTTCGCTGCTACATCAGCAAATGCCAGGTTGGAATGAGGCGATTGCTAGTTTCACTCAAAGCGGCGGCTATAGCGATCTCACACCTAAAATTGCTCAAATTCATCACCCGACGCTAATTCTTTGGGGAGAGTCAGATGATGTGCTGGGTACGGGGGATGGGGAGAGGTTTAGAAGGGCGATCGCCCACAGCAATCTAGTTTGGATTCAAAACAGCGGTCACGTTCCCCACCTGGAGCAGCCAAAGGCTACAGTCAGGGAAATCTTAGCTTTTTTGTAGAGTTTAGAGGCGCAACATTCAGTCATGACTCTGGGTCGTTTCGGGGACATCTGCTGAATGCTACGCCCTTAAAGGAGCAGTAGCTCTCTACACTTCCTCCTTGCGTCTTAACGTAGAGCTTCCACCCAAAACACTTATTGCCAGCAAACCTAGCAGCGAAGCGGGCTCCGGTACGGAAGCGGCTGGTTCAACCTCGTTAGCTTGAGCAACGTTGAGAAAGTGTAACTCCCAAGCATTTGTTCTAGAGTCGTCTGTACTGTCAATCCCACAAAAAGAACCTTGGCTGCAACCAAATGCTGCAGTGAAATTTTCATTGCTAGCACCGTCGTAAAGGAAACCGTCGGGCAAGGAAGGTCCAGAGGGTCGGTTGGCAAACTGGGTAAGGCTAGCTTGATAACTGCCTGCTGGCAAGAATGAGGTGAAGTAGACATCCCAAACCCCATAGTCGTAATCCACGCCGTTTGAAGGGGTTGAGCCAGTAAAAAACCCGTCATCCTGGTAATTAACTAGATTTCCGGTGCCGTCAAATAGCGACAGAATAGGGTCAAAGCCACCATTTACCCAAGAAGAGGAAAAGACAGTGACGGTTGAATCTACGTCTACCTCAAAGTCGAACAGCAGCACGTCATTGTCATTTTCAAAGGTGCCGTTAAAGTCAAAGTCAGCAGCTTGAGCTGGAACAGAAACTGCAACAGAAGCGACTAGAGTGAGTGCGGCTGCTACAGATGAATGAATGAATTTGTTCATGAAAGTGACTTTCATAGATTGAAGGATAAGAAGTGAATATTTTCAGTAGAAATACTGGCTACGCGATCGCCTACGTAGATTTTGATATAAAGGTATTTACTGAGAGATGATTGTGTGTTTGCAATCGCTGTTCCGTTTTTCCACACTTAGGGTGTCAAAGGCAGCTTGAGTAAGTCCAGTAAATTTGTTGATGTTGATTGAAAAAACATATTTGTCTGGGTAGAAAATTTAGCTTTCAATGTTTACAAGTAACTCAAGATGAGCTACCGAAGGGTTTCCAGCAGAAGTAGCGAAAATTATGAAGTTAAAGATGTCTTTAAAGCTACGTAGGCAAATCTTTACTTCGCCCCTTCTAAAACACTCGCTCTATGCTCAGTTCGGGAACCCGTACCGAAGAAATCGTTAAATTGAGTTGCGATCGCCTCTGTCGTTCGGTACATTAGCACTCAGGAGTTGAGAGTGCTAACTCTGGTTGCAGTTGGCTGTCAGCCATCACTCAGTCTTCAGGCAAAATCTGTTCAAAGCCTTGTTTATAGGGCTGTTGAGCTGTCCTGGACAGTTGAGTCGGAGCGCTGGCCGCTGAACCTTAATCCCCTTCATGAAGTTATTTATTGTCTGGAGAGCTTTGTATGGCAGCAGTATCCCTGAGCGTTTCTACCGTTAAACCACTAGGTGAGCGCGTTTTCGTCAAAGTAAGTGCGTCTGAGGAGAAAACCGCTGGCGGTATCCTTCTGCCTGATACCGCGAAGGAAAAGCCCCAGGTTGGAGAAATCGTTGCAGTTGGCCCCGGTAAGCGGAACGACGATGGTTCTCGTCAGGAACTAGAAGTCAAAGTTGGAGACAAAGTTCTCTATTCCAAGTATGCCGGAACTGACATCAAGCTAGGCACCGAAGAATTCGTACTGCTAGCTGAGAAAGACATCTTGGCGATCGTTGATTAATGAGTTCTTGAATGATGAGCTATGAGTTTTGCACCATTTCAGATTTATTTCGACTGAGAGCAGCTCAAAACTCAAAACTCAAAACTTTCCAAATCCACCTCCACAACTAAGAGTTCAAAGCTGAAGAAACTATGGCTAAGCGCATCATTTATAACGAAAACGCTCGTCGTGCCCTGGAAAAAGGAATCGATATTCTGGCTGAAGCAGTTGCCGTTACCCTCGGTCCAAAGGGACGCAACGTTGTCCTAGAGAAGAAGTTTGGCGCTCCTCAAATCGTCAATGATGGTGTCACCATTGCCAAGGAAATCGAGCTAGAAGACCACGTTGAGAACACGGGCGTTTCCCTGATCCGTCAGGCAGCCTCCAAGACCAATGACGCAGCTGGAGACGGTACCACTACTGCAACCGTGTTGGCTCATGCAATCGTTAAAGAAGGTCTGCGGAACGTGGCGGCTGGCGCTAACGCAATTTCTTTGAAGCGCGGTATCGATAAAGCGACTGCTTTCTTGGTTGAGAAGATTGCAGAACATGCTCGTCCGGTTGAAGATTCCAAGGCGATCGCTCAAGTTGGTTCTATCTCTGCTGGTAACGACGATGAAGTGGGTCAGATGATCGCTGACGCAATGGACAAAGTCGGAAAAGAGGGCGTAATTTCCCTGGAAGAAGGCAAGTCCATGACCACCGAACTGGAGGTCACAGAAGGGATGCGCTTCGATAAGGGCTACATCTCTCCCTACTTCGCAACCGACACCGAGCGGATGGAAGCAGTTCTGGATGAGCCTTTCATCCTGATCACTGACAAGAAAATTACCCTGGTACAAGACTTGGTGCCTGTGCTAGAGCAGGTTGCTCGTTCGGGTCGTCCTCTGCTGATTCTGGCTGAGGACATTGAAAAGGAAGCGCTGGCTACCCTGGTTGTAAACCGTCTGCGCGGTGTGCTGAATGTGGCTGCGGTGAAAGCTCCTGGATTTGGCGATCGCCGTAAAGCGATGCTGGAAGACATCGCCGTTCTCACCGGCGGTCAACTGATCACCGAAGATGCGGGTCTGAAGCTCGACAACACCAAGCTAGAGATGCTGGGTAAAGCCCGTCGCATCACCATCACCAAAGACACCACCACCATCGTGGCGGAAGGCAACGAAGCACCAGTCAAAGCTCGCGTTGAGCAAATCCGTCGTCAAATGGAAGAAACCGAGTCTTCCTATGACAAAGAAAAGCTGCAAGAGCGTTTGGCTAAGCTGTCTGGTGGTGTAGCAGTCGTCAAAGTCGGTGCTGCAACCGAAACCGAAATGAAGGATCGCAAGCTGCGCCTGGAAGACGCAATCAACGCGACCAAAGCTGCGGTTGAGGAAGGCATCGTTCCTGGCGGTGGCACCACGCTGGCTCACCTCTCTCCTGAACTCGAAACCTGGGCCAACAGCAGCCTCAAAGATGAAGAGCTAATCGGCGCAAATATTGTGGCGCGTGCGCTGGCTGCTCCGCTGAAGCGGATTGCTGAAAACGCAGGTCAGAACGGTGCGGTGATTGCTGAGCGGGTTAAAGAGAAAGACTTCAACGTTGGCTACAACGCTGCTACCAATGAGTTCGTTGACCTGTTTGAAGCTGGCATCGTTGACCCCGCGAAAGTGACCCGTTCTGCGCTGCAAAACGCGGCTTCGATCGCAGGCATGGTTCTAACCACCGAGTGCATTGTGGTTGACAAGCCCGAGCCCAAGGATGCTGCTCCCGCAGGTGGCGGCGGCATGGGTGGAGACTTCGACTACTAAGTTTCACTAAGTTAGCTAAAAAAGGAGGAAGGGCTAAGCCCTTCCTCCTTTTTTTGGATCTTTTAGGATGATTGCTGCTTTTGCTGTTGATAGATTTGCTTAAACAGGCTCTGCTGTTTCTTGTGATCCACAATTGGGTGCGGGTAGTTGCAGCGATCGCGCTCCTCGGCTGGAATTTCACCCGTCACCAAAAACTCAGTGTCAACGCTTCTTAATTCCGGTAGCCATTCGCGAATGTACTCGGCTTCCGGGTCAAACTTCTTAGCTTGACTGGCGGGGTTAAAAATTCGCAGTGGTTTGGGGTCCATGCCGCTGGAGGCACTCCACTGCCAGCCGCCGTTGTTAGCAGACAGGTCGGCATCGTAGAGCCTTTGCATGAAGTATTTCTCGCCACGACGCAAATCAACCAGCAAATCTTTGGTCAGAAAACTGGCGACAATCATGCGGCAACGATTATGCATCCAGCCCAACTGATTCATCTGGCGCATCGCTGCATCGACAATCGGATAGCCTGTCATGCCTTCACACCAAGCTTGAAAGTGTGCCTCGTTATCACCCCAAGGAAAGGTTTTGAATGGTTCCCGAAAGGCTCCTTCTGCCAACGACGGAAAGGCATACATAGCGTGCTGATAAAATTCTCGCCACGCCAATTCTTGCTGCCAGGTTTGAATGTTACTGGCGGTTTCGTCACTGCGACTGCGCTTTAAGGCGGTATCGGCTGCAGCCCAAACGGTACGCACACCAATCGTGCCAAATTTCAATGCAGCACTGAGGTGAGATGTACCGGAGACAGCAGGAAAGTTTCGCTGTTCTTTGTAGTCATCGATCGCCTGTTCTCGTTCGCAAAAGTCTTCTAGCCGCTCTTGGGCTGCCTGCTCTCCAGGGGCGAGCAAAAGCTCATTCTCCCACTCAAATCCCAGATCTTTAGCAGTAGGTAAGTCAATGCTGCCAGCCTGCTGGGCAGCTTTTTGTTCGTTGGGTGAAAGTCCTTCGGCTGCTTGCAGCGTTTCCACAGGGTCCATTTTTGCTTTGGCTCTCCAGTTGCGCCAAAAGGGAGTGTAGACCGTGTAAGGTTGCCCCGCGCCCGTGACAATCTCCTTGGGAGAATGCAAAAGCTGATCCCAAAAGGTTTGGAGCGGAATACCGACTTGCTTGAGTGCCTCACTAACGGTGCGATCGCGTTCTCGTCCATAGGGCTCCACGCCCCGATTGCAAAAAACTGCTTTGGCACTCAGCGCTTTCGCTAAGGCAGGAATTGCCCGCACAGGCTGATCGCGCAAAACAATCAGTTGGCTGCCTGCTTGGGTGTAGCGATCGCCCAGCTCCCGTAGGCTACCCATCATGTAAGTTACTCTGGCTGGGGCAACATCGTCTCGCTCCAAAATCAGTGGATCTAGGCAAAACACACCTACCACTTTTTGACTTTGCTGACGCGCCGCAGCTAAACCGACATTGTCAGAAATCCGCAGATCTCGACGGTGCCAGAACAAAATTAGGTCAGACATTAAGCACGCAAATAATTAACTCTCTTTGCCAGAATATAGCAATTGAAAACACGGATCTTGTTGCCACCTTATTGGCGCAGCACCTCAGCGCTAGTTGCTTCAATTAAACAGAAGGGAGGGCTAAACCCTCCCTTCTTCTGTCCTAATGCTTCTGTCCTAATGAACTCACACCTATGCTTTTTACCGAGTACCAGAACCCTGGCTAGTGGTTGGACCACCATTGTCGGGTGGCTGGTAAGTTTCTGAGCTGAAAACTGGTTTGGGTAGAAGGTCTGTTGCAAAAGTTTGACTAGCCAACACGGTGGTAGCCCGAAGAGAGGTGTCTGCTACAGCGTTTGGCAGAATTACAGCCTGCGCTCCAGCGACTAAAGCGATCGCCCCTACTAATTTGAGCAAAGTTTTCATACACCCCATAACAGAACAGCCTATTGCACTGTAAGTTTAACCGGCTACAAGAAAACAAAAATCAACAGCAGATCCACTGAATCACATCAACTAAAAGGAATCCGTGGAACTACACTGTTTCTAAAATTTTCCTTAAGCCTTTATTTCTCGTGAAACTACCGCGTACTAAAGTTTATAGGTCTAGAAGTGAAGGGGAAGAGCAATCTCTTCAAAGTACGTATTCAACTGCAAATCTACCTAAACCTAGCGTCGAGTCTAGCCGCTCAGCTTCTTGTTTCCTGAGTAATATCTTTTTTCAACAGTGATCTCAATGAGAGAGATCACAATTCCAGAAAATCCTTAAAGATCTAGAGAACTTTGACCAAAATTATTAAGCTTGAGTCAAGCGGTCTGGTGTCAACGCTACCGTAGCCCAGTCAAAAACTTATTCAGTCAACCTAAAGGATGATTTTAGAGGACGCCTCCCTCAATCAGGTGAGGAATGCGTTTTGAGGTAGAACTAGTAAACGTCCAAATATTCCTGCTTTTCCCACTCCGTAATGGGATCATGGAACCGCGCTAATTCAAATTGCTTTGTTGTGAAAAGGTAACAAAACTTTTCACCCAGCAGCGATCGCATTTCTGCCTCGTTTCCTAAGCTGTCTAGCGCTGCTTCCAAGGCTTGAAGAAATTTGGGCAAATTGGAATTATCTTCGCTGGGTTCATCTACGGAAGACTGTAGTTCTCCTGCTGCTTGATTCCCAGTACACTAGCAGCCAGAGTAGCGACGGCAGTCAAATAAGTCCTAATAAATTTTGCGCCTGGAAACGGAATTTCCAGGCGCAAAATTTGTTTGGGGTTCAAGGTTGGAGGGTTATGGATGCCCTAAAAACTGCACGAGGGGTTTGAAGATGGGAACCAGGTCGGCGCGACTGACGACCAGAGTGGGGTAGGAGCGATCGCTATAGTCTTCGCCTGGTTTGAGCGGAAAGATTTGTTGGTCGTCCAAGGCTACCCAGGTTGCCCCTGCAGCTTGGGCGATCGCCCAAACTGCGGAAATGTCCCAAATCTTTGGGGTGGCTTCGACTCCGCCTAGTGCGGCTCCGGCTGAGATGGTGAGCAGGTTGTAGGTGGCAACTCCTAACATCCGGGCTTTGCAGGGCAGAGGTTGTTTGAATACGTCGGTGCTGCGGGCACAAAGGTTAAACAGATGGGTGGGAGAAGGATCTTCAGAACTCGCCTGAATTGGTTTGTGGTTTAGGAATGCGCCGGTTGGACCGGTTAATCCAGAGGAGCCGTACCAGAAGCCGTGGAAAGAGGATGCAAGCGGGGGCAGATGGACATAGCCAAATACGGGTGTCCCTTGGTAAAGCAGTCCTAGAGAAATGCCCCAAAGTGGAATGCCGCGCGCATAGTTGGTGGTGCCGTCAATGGGGTCGATGATCCAACACCAGTCGTTATTCGGGAAGATGTGTTCGACTTCTTCACTGAGAACGCCGTGGTTGGGAAAGCGGGTGGCGATCGCTTCCCTCAGTTCGGCATCTGCCCACTGGTCAGCCCGAGTCACCAAGCTGCCATCTGCTTTTTCTGTCGCCTGAGACTGCCCAAAGCTGCTCAGAAGCTGTTGACCCACTCTGTCCGTCAGGTTTTCTGCAAAACCAAGAACGTCGGCCCAAAAATCCATCCTTCATCCCTCATTTTTCACCCTTTCCCTGCCTCTGCTTTTTGCCCTCGCATTGACTGAACAAACTGCTCAAACAGATAATCTGCGTCATGCGGACCAGGGCTGGCTTCTGGGTGATACTGTACCGAGAATAGCGGCAGGGTTTTGTGACGCAATCCAGCAACGGTACGATCATTCAAATTTAGATGGGTGATTTCAATATCTGCCTCAGGAATGGAATCGGGGTCGATCGCAAAGCCATGATTTTGGCTAGTGATTTCAATGCGCTGGCGCAAACCTGCGGGTTGGTTTAAGCCACGATGTCCAAACTTCAGCTTGAAGGTTTCTGCACCCAAAGATAAACCTAAAATCTGGTGTCCCATGCAGATGCCGAAGACGGGCTTTTGACTGGCTAACAGAGCCTTCGTTGTTGCAATGCCTTCAGCAACAGCCGCTGGGTCGCCAGGGCCGTTAGAGAGGAAGATGCCGTCTGGGTTGTATTTGAGAATGTCTTCGGGTGGTGTGTCGGCAGGAACAATGACAACACGACAACCGTAGCTGGCTAGACGACGTAAGATGTTGCGTTTGATACCAAAGTCGATCGCCACAACCGTAAGCTGTGGGGACGTCTCAGTCTCTTGGGTGGGTCGAAATTCCCAAATGGGGCTGGTGGGGTCAGACCATTCATAAACGGTCTGGGTGGTGACTTGGCTCACCAAGTTTAATCCCGCCATGCTGGGAGCTTCTTGAACGCGCAATAGCAGTTCAGTCGGTTCCAAAATTTCGGTAGAAATGGCTCCGTTCATTGCCCCAGAGGAGCGAATTTTGCGGGTTAGGGCGCGGGTGTCGATGCCGTAAATGCCAGGAATCTTATACTGGTTCAGGTAGTCGCTGAGCGATTGGGTAGAGCGCCAGTTGCTAGGCTGATGACAAATATTGCGAGCGATCGCCCCTTTGACCTGAGGACCCTGAGATTCATCGTCTTCAGGATTGACTCCGGTATTTCCCAATTCTGGATAGGTAAATGTTACGATTTGACCACAGTAGCTAGGGTCGGTGAGGACTTCCTGGTAGCCCGTCATCCCCGTGTTAAATACAACTTCACCGATTGTCGTGCCCGCAGCCCCAAATGAATATCCCCGGTAAACTGTTCCATCAGCCAAAACTAGCAGGGCTGGTTGATTGGCAGAAAGTGACATAGACCCTCTCAATAATCTTGATACATCGACCAAATAAACCAAATAACCGAATGTCCAAGTTGCCGCGTATGGAGCAACGAGACCTCATCTAGACTATACGTTAGTGGCAGAAGTTGCTTAGTCAATTAAGAATGCAAAATCAGAAATGCAAACTTAAGCAGGTGAAATTAGAAATAAGGCTCTTCTGTTGGGGCATTTTTAGCTTTATTGTGACTGCCTTCGTGCCAAATCTTACTCCAAACCGATATGCGTCAGTTTCTTCGACCCACTGCAACTCTGCTTTTGCTATCAGGTTGTGGCATTGTCAGCGTGGCGTGTAGCTCTATCTCTGGCGATCGCTCTAGCTCCATATCAGTGCAACCTGCAACCAGTCCTATTGCGTCACCTGCTCCAGTCGCTCCAATCGCTAGCCCTGCCGTATCCACTCCGCAGCCGCCTGACCCTTACCAACAGGCGATTAGTCGGGCTTCTAGTGCATTCACCATCAGCCAATCGGCGCGATCGCAAGATGATTGGCGACTGGTCGCAAGTCGTTGGCAGCAAGCAATTGACCTATTAGCATCGGTACCTGCTGCCAGCCCCAACCGTTCGCTGGCGCAGACTAAACTGTCCGAATATCGCCGCAATTTGGACTACGCTCAACAGCAAGCCAGTCGTTCTACTGCCCTTGCGAATCCTGATGGCGTAGTGGTGCTTGCCCCTCGCAACCAGCCTGTCAGTCAACAGCCTGCCAGTCAACCTGTTGCTCCCCGTCCTTTCGCAGCGGCACCAGCGCCAGCTTCTTCAGGCGGTGCTGGCGTTTATCAAGTGCCAATTGTGCGACGAGCGGGGGGTACGCCTGTCATCAATGTGACGTTTAACGGCAGTCGGCAGTTTGAAATGATTTTAGACACCGGAGCTAGTGGCACGGTGATTACATCTCAGATGGCGACAGCGCTGAATGTAGTCCCGGTGGGAGAAGCGAGTGTTGATACGGCCAGCGACAGAAATGTGACGTTTCCCCTAGGCTACGTTAACTCTATTGAAGTGGGTGGGGCGATCGCCCAGGACGTGCTGGTTGCAGTCGCAGGACCCAACTTGGGGGTAGGGCTGCTTGGACAGGACTTTTTTAGCCACTACGATGTCGTAGTCCGCCAAGATGTGGTGGAGTTTCGAGAGCGCTAACGCAAAAATTCAACAAGCTGCTCTAATTTTGCCCAGGCGGCACCGCTTTGCAGAATTTCTCTAGCCTGCACAACTCCTTGTGCATAAATCTCGGCAGGTGCGGAAGAAATTCCGGAGTCACCTGGAATTGCCCCTCCAACTTTTAGCGCTAGAGCTGCATTCAGCGCTACTACGTCTTGCTGGGCTGGAGTTCCTTTGCCCTGAAGTACAGAGCGCAGAATTTCAGCATTTTCTTCAACTTCTCCTCCTCTAAGGGCGCTAGTCGGCGCGGGGATCAGTCCTAACTGCTGTGGATCAAGTGTGATAGAGCGAATTTTGCCATCTTCTAGAACCGCTAAATGACTCACATCTGCTAATCCTGCTTCATCTAGTTTTTCTCGTCCATGCAGCACGATCGCCTGTTCCTTGCCAAGCTGCTGTAATGCTTCCGCCATTACCTCGACCAAAGCCGGACTAAACACGCCAATGACCTGTCTGCTAGGCCCCAGTGGATTGACTAATGGACCCAACAGATTAAAGATTGTTCGCACCTTCAAAGTTTTTCGCAGGGGTGCGACATATTTCATGGCTGGATGCCAACCTGGGGCAAACAAAAACGTGATCCCCACCTCTTGCAAAGCCGCTCGCGCTGTCTCAGGATCAATATTCAAGTTGATCCCCAGTGCTTCCAGTACATCGGCTGACCCAACTTTGCTAGAGGCAGACCGATTGCCGTGCTTGGCAACAGGAATACCGGCAGCTGCAGCAACAAAGGCAACCGCTGTGGAAATGTTAAAGGTAGAAGCCCCATCGCCTCCGGTGCCGCAAGTATCAATCAAGGGTGCAGAGAGGGAGGGAGCCGTGCCACCGCCTAGGGACTGCGCCTGCAACACCTGCGCCATGCCGCTCAACTCTGATGCAGAAACGCCCTTTGCCTGAATTGCCGCTAGAATTGCTCCCGATAAGACTGGGGCGATCGCCTCCGTCAGCCAACCCTGCATCAATGCTGCTGCCTGAACCGTAGAAAGCGACTGACCATCCAAAATTTGTTGCAGCAAAGCAGACCAATCTTGAGCAATATCTGCTGTAGCAACATTTGATGCCGAGGACTGAAGGGGGGTACTCATAAGCAGCCTAAAGTAAGTCGTACTGGCTAAAGATGGGAATTTACTCCATCAGACAGAAGCGTTATCTATAGTACCGCCTCCTGTTGCTAATTGGCTGTCCTTCCTTTATTCCTCATCCTTCATCTTTTAGCTCTGTCAAATAGCCCTTTCAAAGGTGATATCTTCCAACTCGAAACCAGCGATAGCCATAGCCATCTAGCTCGACTTCATGGGAATTGCCCTCAGATTGTTGGTAAGGCCGATCGCCTAGCAAATCAATCAGCCGATCTTCGTTCTCCTTTAGATTCAGCGTCACGCTGCAGGCTTCTCCAGCTAGATTGTGAACTGCCATCACCGCTCCATCTTGCCAATCACAGCGATGGGCAAAAACAGAAGGATGATCCGTTCCAATAATTTGCCAGTCGCCCCAGCCAAATTCTGGGCATTCCTTCCGCATTCGAATCGCCCGCTCCATCCAGTTGAGGAGTGAATCCGCATCCCGCCGCTGAGCAATCACGTTCAAATGCTGGTAACCAAACTGATCGTCCGAAATCACAGGACGAAACAGTTGTTCTGGTGGTGCTGTTGAGAAACCCGCATTGGCTTCACCTGACCACTGCATCGGAGGGCGAATCGAATTTCGCTCCTGTTGTGACAGGTCATCACCCAAGCCGATTTCTTCTCCATAAAACAGCACAGGCGTTCCTGGCATCGTAAAGATCAAGCTGTAAGCCAGTCGCAACCGGCGTGGATCGCCCTCTACCATCGGCGGAAAGCGGCGACGAACTCCCCGGTCGTAAATCCAAACTTCCTCCTTATCAAGCTTGAACTTAGTCAAAATCTCCTCTTGCTGCTCGTCCGAAAGTTTGTCTAGCGACAGTTCATCGTGGTTGCGGACGAAGTATGCCCACTGACCTACTTGAGGAATTTCAGGCGGCGCTTTCAAACCCTCAATCAGTGGTGCAGCTTCTTCTCGAGCAAGCGCCAAAATCAAATACTGATTTGCCATGAAGTGAAACAGCATTTGCATCTTGTCGCCGTCGCCAAAGTAGTGCGGCACATCCTCCATCGGTACGTTTGCCTCTGCCAGGATAATCGCATCACCTCGCCGCCAGGAGAGGAATTGCCGCATCTCTTCTAGATAGGCGTATTCGTCTTTAGAACTACCGTGAACACGCTTCAACTCAACCAGGAAAGGGGCTGCATCTAGGCGAAAGCCGGATACCCCTAATTGCAGCCAGAACCCCATAATCTTCTGAATTTCCTGCCATACTTTGGGGTTTTCGACATTTAAGTCTGCTTGATGCTCATAAAACTGGTGAAAGTAATAAGCTCCGGCTTCTTCACTGTAAGTCCAGGTGCTGTCTTGCACGCCTGGGAAAATTACGCCCTTGTCAGCATCTTCAGGTTTTTCGTCCGCCCAGATATAGAAGTCACGATATTTTGAATTCTTGTTTTTGCAGGCTTCCTGAAACCAGGGATGCTCAATTGAGGTGTGATTGACTACTAGATCAATGATTACCCGCATTCCGCGTTCGTTTGCTTGGCGGGCAAATTCAACAAAATCACCCAAAGTTCCTAATCGCGGATCGACATTATAAAAGTCTTTTATGTCATACCCGTTATCGCGATTTGGGGTTGGATAGAACGGCATCAGCCAGATACAGGTAATTCCTAAGCCTGCAAGGTAATTTAGTCGCTCAGTTAGCCCTTCAAAGTCACCAATGCCATCGCCATTTCCGTCCATATAAGTTTCGACATCAAGGCAGTAAATAATAGCGCTCTTGTACCAGAGGTCTAACATAAGGACACCTATGACTCGGCAATGTTTAGCTCAGCGATATTTGCTGTTATGCAAAGCTTTAAGCGATCGCAAAACTGGCGATCGCTCACCCTAAAGCGCAACTATTTACAATTGATTTCACGCTTAATCTAGACGCGAAGCGAGGGCATCAATAATCACCCTGACCAACCCTGGCAGTCTTACAAACCCAGCTTATACTCTCGTCTTTAAAGCCTTATTTCTTCCCACTTCCGACAGAAAAGATTGAATCTTGATAGATCTTTATCCCGCTTGAGGAAGATAAATTTCTGTTGATGGTTCCCTGTTTGTTGTTGTCGAAGGGCATTGATGAGTCAAAAAGACTACAAAAAAGCGGCTCTGATTTTGACAGAGCCGCCTTGTGTGAGGGGTAAAAGCTATTAGCGGACAGAGCCTTCTAGCTTGGCTGCGTTGATGGGCTTCATGAAGTAAAGCCGAACCAACTGCACCGCAGTTGAGGCGTAGAGAGGCAGTTTTTGGAAAAACTGGAGGAATTTGGGAGTGTTGGAAGTGGCGATCGCGCTCAACTTCACATTATTCTCCGCACAAATGTCCAGTAGCCCAAAGAAATCTGGATGATCAACATTCAGAACCACTGGAAAAACTCGCGCTGAGGTTTCGTTGGTCTTCTGAATTACATGAATGTCATACTCCCGAGCGTCTAAACCGAGTGACCGATAGAAGCCAGAGCGCTGAATGTCATTCAGGTACATGGTCGCAAATACCGACAGCAAGAAGAAGCGACACCACAGTCTTGCTCTCCAATCGTTGAGAAACTGAGGCTGAGACTTCATCAACGCGTCAAAGAAGTCGCCGTGACGGTTTTCGTCCTGGCACCAGTTTTCAAAGAATCGGAAGATCGGATAGATCCGATCTTCGGGGTGAGCTTCCAAATGGCGATAAATCGTGATGTAGCGCCAGTAGCCAATCTTCTCAGACAGGTAGGTGGCGTAGAAGATAAATTTTGGCTTGAAGAAGGTGTAGCTACGGCTCTTAGTCAGGAAGCCTAAATCGAGCGACAGGTTAAAGTCTGACAGCGCCTTGTTGAGGAAACCAGCGTGACGGGCCTCATCGCGCGACATTAGCAGGAAGCCTTCTGCCAATACCGGATTTTTGTCTTTGAGCTTGCGAGCCAGTTCTTTATAAAGCAAGAAGCCAGAAAATTCGGCAGTGCAGGAGCGCTCTAAAAACTCGATGAATAGCTGTCGAGTTTCGCCATCTAAGTGCTCCCAAGATTGCTCGAATTCGGCATCTCGCACAAAATGGTGACGATTGTAGTCAACGCGAAACTCTTCTAAAATCGCCTGAAGTTCCGCTTCATTGACGGAGATGTCCATTTTTGCCATCTCGTCAAAGTCTGTCGTATAGAAGCGAGGAGTCAGGATGGTTTCTTTTGCTGGAGCTTTCACTCCAGGTCGGATTTCTTCAACACTAGGTTTTTTTAGAGAATCAACCATTGGTATTTCTATTCACCTATGATTCTGCACGAGTTAACGCACGGTTTTAGTACAGCCGCAAAGCCAGGTGCAGCAATTTTCTTGTGTCCTTAGTCTACCAAGCTCTTTGAGAGCAACAAGGCTGTCGATGTTAAGAGTTGCTACGCCAGGTAAAGACATACTGAGTTGCGCCTCAAGCTGGCGATCGCCCTCAAGGTATAGAATCCATGAGCCTTTCAGCAGATGTCCATAGCTGCGAAGGAGCAGTAAAATTGCAAATTAGGGATGCCTCTACAATTTCAGCTTGCTGTTCGCTCTCACTATCGACTTTCATCGTTAACTTAAGTTGAGGCAACTATGAATTTACTCCAGCGCAGCCGTAAAGTTTTTGCCAGTCTTATGCTGGCCTTAGTCTTAGCGCTCGCCACTGTTTGGGTGATTCCTCAAACGATCGCATCTCCTTTGATGGCAGCTACCCCCAGCCAGATCGCGGCTAGAGATGACGCTGCTACTAGCACTGGCATTGAGCGGCGAGTCAAAGCAACGGGAAGGGAGCTTGAGGGCCGAGTCCAGCGCGGCATTGGAGACGTCACTGATAGTCCTGCTAATCAGATTGAGGGTCGCACCAAGCAGTTTTCGGGTGGAGCCCAGAATCGGGCAGAAGACTTGGGTGATCGAGTCAAAGACGCAGGTCGTGGTGCGCGAAATGAAACTGGAAACTTGGTGGATCGAGTCAAGGACTTCTTTGATTAAATTTTTCCTTCTTTGACCAAAATTTTCTCCTTTAGATTTCTCCATCTAATCAAGATTGAAGATCAATCTGAACCCCTTTGAGGAAGCGGAAGCAGTGGAAAAGCCACGCTTTCGCTTCCTTTGTCTTTGAGAATAGATCTTCTGCCTGAATTGCTGGTTGAGACGTAGATGACAGTTCGGCTCACTGCGCTACCATTCATGCAAAAGGTCTAACCTAGTTGGGTATGGACTAGTGGAGAATATAAACTGAAGCACAGTAGGCTCCCTGTGTCATATTTCAGATATTCGTTTCCAAGTTCAAGGCTGCGCTCATGTCTTTACAAGAGTCTTCGCAAGTGTCGCCTCAAGACATCTTGGCACTAGCTAAACAGGGTCATCCCAAAGTGATTGCTGCAATCATGAATCATTCTACTAAGCAGCGCAATATCAAGACACAGGTGGCAAGAAAAGAGGACTGTCTGTATGTGTTGCTAGAGGCAGACTGGGTGCCCGATCAGCAAGCAATGGTGGATTTTGTCCGGGATGGCATTGAAAAACTAAAGGTTGAACCTATCAAGACAATTAAGGTTTTTGGCCGCCAGATGGGCGATAACTCTGTAGCATGGAATCAAGAAATCCAGTTAGAGAAAAATTCCAGTTCCACCTACTCAGAAGCCAGCACGGTGACTCAATCGACTCAGCCTTTTTCAACTTCTCCCTCCCCAGATACGGTAGAGGCGATCGCCCCCGCTCCTCCTGTCATTCAGGAACCTACTAGCGGTGAAATTGCCCCCGTATCTACAGACACCGCGATTCAGGAAACTCAAAATCTGCTTAGACGACCTGAAGCAGTCGTTCTGGTCATTTTTGTCGGCGTTGTCTTGCTTTGGCAGCTCTATTTGGCACTGATCGAAGAGGTTGCTCCAGAGGGCTATCTCTCCAGCTATCAGCTAGCTCAGCGCTTGGGAGTGAGTGCTAGCACAGTGCGCCGTCGTAAAACTCGGGACGACTTTAGCGCCTGGACTCAGAGCCTTGATCCAGAAGGAATCGCTTGGGCTTATTCTGGCGGGGCTTATGTACCGATGATGTGAAGTCAACTTCTAGTTAAAACCCAAAGGCTAAAAAGCCTCCATCTACAGCAATGCACTGTCCCGTAATGAACGAGGCAGGCGACATACATAGAAAGGCGACCAGCCCAGCAACCTCGGCAGGTTCTCCAACTCGCCCCATAGGGGTACGAGAGAGAACAGAGGCGAAAAATTCCTCATTGTTCAGAACAGGTTCCGTGAGCGGGGTGCGAATAAACCAGGGGGCGACGGTGTTGACTCGAATGCGATCGCTTGCCCACTCCACCGCTAGATTACGCGTCAACTGCACCAAAGCCGCTTTCGACATCCCATAGGGGGCACCAGTTCTGACGGCGGTTAGCCCTGCTACCGAGCTAATGTTAACGATGCTGCTGTTTTCTCCCACTTTGAGCAGCGGGTGAGCTAGACGGCAGACTTCAAAAGTTGAAGTTAGGTTTGTTTCGAGAATTCGTTCATATTCCTCGGAACTGTATTCCAGGGCTTTCTTGCGAATGTTGGTGCCCACATTATTGATCAAGATGTCGAGTCCGCCCATTGACTCTGCAATCTGAGCAAAAATAGTTTGCCGATGGTCTGCGATCGCCACATCTGCCGCCAGTCCATAGGCGAGCCAACCGCGCTGCTGCCAGCTCGTCAACTGTTGCTCGATCTCCTTAGCGCTACGGGCAACAATCGTCACCTTTGCTCCAAGCGATAAAAATTCTTCAGCAACGGCTAACCCAATTCCTTTTGTGCCACCCGTAATCAGAGCTTTCTTGCCGCTGAGTAACCAGCGATCGCTTAGCGGTTTCTGCAACTCGTCCACGCTTGCGCCTCAAATTCTTATCTTTAACCTTACTCTGTCTGCTAGTTTTGTCCGGCCGTGTGATTCCTGTCCTTCATCCCTTCATATCTGCGATCGCTCCCCTCGTCATCGCGGCGATCGCCTGATCGGTTGCTTTGGGCAAGTGATAATACTTTCCGCCTGCCTGTTTCGCCAATTCCTTGGCAAATCCAGTTGAGACAAACTTGTTTTCTGTGTCGATCACTAGAAGCTGAATTCCGGTGGCACGAACTTTAGCGGCGATTTCCAGCAATTCAGCTTTGATGTCGGGCTTTTCACCTTCAGGAATGGTGTCCCCTAGCGATCGCGCCAGCGGTACGTTCCCCCGTCCGTCTGTGATCGCTACGACGACCACTTGACCGATATCGCCCGACTGCTGGGCATTTAGCCCCACCCGAACTGCCTGGGTTAACCCATGCGCCAAGGGCGAACCACCACCACAGGGCATTCGCTCTAGTCGCCTGCGCGCCGCTGCAATGGAGCGAGTTGGCGGTAGCAGCACTTCTGCCTGCTCGCCTCGAAACGGAATCAGCGCCACCTGATCTCGATTTTGATAAGCCTCAGTGAGCAGCCGTAAAACGGCTCCCTTGGCAGACTGCATCCGATTTAGCGCCATTGAGCCAGAGGCATCCACCACAAAAATAACTAGCGCGCCAGCTTTGCGGGCTAGACGTTTAGCGCGAATGTCAGATTGTTCGACAAAGACTCGTTTGGTAGGGGCTGGGGGTTGGGGATCAGAGTTTAGGGGTTGACGAGTGAGGGATGCGCGTTGGCTGGATGCCTGTTCGCTGCGCTGGCGGCGGGCTTTTTGGTAAGGGGCCGCGGCTCTGAGGGTGGCATCGACGGCAATGCGGCGGGCTTGTCCTCTGGGCAGGATTGGCTTAACGTAGCGTCCTCGGTCTTCTGAGAAAACAATGCTGCGGGAGCCTGATTTGCCCTGGCGGTTTGCCATTTGAGCAAAGTAGAGGACGGATGGGTCGAGAATTACGCCTTCCGGGTCAAAGACAAATTCTTCTGGGACACTGGGTGGTTCCTGTTCTTGTTCGGGTTCATCCCGCTCATCTTGTTCGTCTTGCTCCTGTTCAGATTCGTCTTGGGGGTCGTCCTGGTTCTGAGGCGGTGGCGGTGGTGGCGGTGACGGTGGTTCTTCAGGGGGTGTTTGCACGACGGTGGAGCGAGGCACAATCACCAGCTCAACTGCCTTTCGCAAATCTTCAGCGTTGACCTCGGTGCGTCCGTCGAGGGCAGCGTGGGCTTTAGCGACTCGCAGGGCAAACAGTTCTGCCCGATGTCCCTGAACACCACCACGCAGGGCTTCATTCACTAAGTAAGCAATTTGTTCAGGCTGAATTTGTACATCTTTGAGCCATTCTCGCGCCAAAATAATCTGGGTTTTCAGCCCGTCAATGTCTTCGGCGTACTGACGCAAAAATTCCTGGGGTGACTCTGAATAGCGGGTGGCTTGCTCAACTGCTGCGACGCGATCGTCTAGACCCAGAACGGCATCGGCAGAGAGGGCGATCGCAATTCGGTCAAGCAAATGCTCTCGCAGTTCCCCTTCTTCTGGGTTGTAGGTCGCTATCAGTAGCGGCTTACAGGGATGCTGGAAGCTAATTCCTTCTCGCTCAATCTGGTTGCGCCCTTCTGTCAGCGCCGACAAGAGCAGATTGGCAATTTGATCATCCAGCAGGTTGATCTCGTCTATGTATAGAATGCCCCGGTGCGATTCTGCTAGCAGTCCAGGCTGAAACACCGTTTCCCCTTGCTTAATCGACTGCGCTACATCCACTGAACCTAGCAGCCGATCTTCCGTCACACCTAGCGGAATCTGCACGAACGGAGCTGGAACTACCTCAGTCGGAGGCAACTCCTGCATTTCCGATTGCTGATTGTCACTTTCCGATTCTCCAGCCCCCAATCCCCAATCGCCGATCTCTAGCTCCCGCTTCACCGTCTCGTCGTCCCATTCATCAGGACGGGTAGGATCGCAGTTGCAGCAGGAACCTTTGACGACCTCAATTGGCGGCAGCAGGGCATGGAGTGCCCGTGCCATTACCGATTTAGCAGTGCCTCGGCGACCTGCAATCACGACTCCACCTAAACCTGGGTCGATGGCAGAAAGCAACAGTGCCAGTTTGATTGCTTCTTGACCCACAACGGCAGTCAGTGGAAAGGCAGTCAGGCTAGGTGAGGCAGAAGTACTAAGCGCAGGCATGATGCGAAATTAGAGAGGGTCCAGCTTTTCAGCTTACCAAGAAAGCTTGTGCCTTAGTTCAAGCGGCAAGATAAGCCAGCATATAGCCAAACGTATTCATCACGGCAACGACTGAATCTGGCAACAGCGCTTCTGAGAGGGAAAACTGCCCTTTAAGCTCAATGGTGACTGACGCACTGCTAAGCATAACCGTGTAGCCCGTTTCCTCCTGGTTTGGGTTAGACCAGCTTGTGGCGTTGTAGTTGAGAAATTCTGGATTTCTCAGTAGTCGTTTGAACTGCTCAAGCACGGCAGGTTCAACCTGTCCCATCGGTTGCCTGCCGCGATTGGGTTGAAACACAAACATACGTCCGTCTTCCATCAGATGCACTTCTACTTGCTGTTCTGGAAGATGCCGTTGTAGGGGAGGACGACGCTCAATCATGCGAAACAGTACTCCGTCGTCTAATGGCGGCGGTAATTCTTCGTCTGGAATAACTTCAGTGACAATGTCAGGCTGAAGATGGCGATCGAGTTCGGGCAGTGGGATTGTTTGGGAAATTCGATCGCCCCTTCCCCTCTCTGCCTGAACTGCCGGAACAATTGCCGCAAAGGTTAACAGAGTGGCGATCACCATTCCACTAGCAGTTACCGCAAGTTGCCTCAAATGCTTCATAAAGCCTCTTCTGATCAAAGGCGTACCGATTGACACAAAGCTGACTAGCGTATGCGCCAAAATGGGCAGCCCTAACCAGACTAACCCACCTCAATGAAACACATTCAGGACCAATACCGAGAACGCAACATGAAGCGGAACCGTCCACAGTTCCAAGCTCCTGATAGCAGTGACCAGTCAGGTAGGGCACTGATTGTCTGAAGTTGCTGAGGATTTTTAGAATGTGCGAGGAAGAGAGCCGCAGGGCGTGATCTCCCGGAAGACTTTGAGCAAGGAGCGATCGCTCCTTGCTCAAAACCTAGAATCACTACCGGATCAAACGGTAACCCTTTGGGTAACAAGGACTTCAAACCGCTTTCATCTGCTGAGGGGCCGGGAGCTAGGGCAAGAAGGTTTCCCCTTGCCTTTCATCTTTAACTTGCAACTCGTACTCATAATGAGTATGATTTAGAAAGAAGAGAGCAAAAGTTAAAGCAAGATGGCAAAAGTTCAAGAAATTCCCATCAACCAAATCCGCCGACCTCTATTTCGGCAAAACGACCAGGCTAAAGTTGCCGCTCTGATGGAGTCCATTCAAGCAATTGGTCTGCAAGAGCCGATTGATGTGTTGGAGGTCGAAGGTCAATACTACGGCTTCTCTGGTTGCCATCGCTATGAGGCTTGCAGCCGTTTAGGGCACGAAACGATTTTGTGTAATGTCCGCCGTGCTCCTAAATCTGTTTTGCGGATGCATCTGGCTTAAGTCAGTTTGAATTATCTAATCCCAGAATCACTCTTCTAGAGGCTGTGCGAATTGCATTTTGCAGGTAAAACAGTCATTAACCCCATTTTTTGCTGAATCAGGAGAAACCTATGCAAGCTCAAGAACGTACCGTTCCCGTTGATATCGGCATTAACGAAACAGACAGACATGCGATCGCCGACGGGCTGTCTCGCCTGCTAGCAGACACCTATACGCTGTACCTGAAAACTCACAACTTCCACTGGAACGTCACAGGTCCTATGTTTCAGACCTTGCACATCATGTTTGAGACACAGTACACCGAGCTAGCAGTCGCCGTAGATGACATTGCTGAGCGCATCCGTTCCCTCGGATTTCCTGCTCCTGCGACCTACAGCGAATTTGCTCAACTCACCTCCATTCCTGAAACCACTGGTGTTCCTCAGGCAACCGACATGATTGCTCTGTTGGTAGAAGGCAATGAAGCTGTCGTCAAAACTGCTCGTAGCACCTTTCCCGCAGCAGAACGGGCTGGCGACGAATCCACTGCTGACTTGCTAACGGAGCGGATGCGTCTGCACGAGAAAACCGCCTGGATGCTCAGAAGCTTGTTGCAGTAAGAATCGTTGGACAGCTTATTGGCTTGTTTGACTCGTTACCAGGCTCTAGCTTGGTAGCACCAAATTAGAAGTTCCAGCTTCTCGTGAGATTGAAGAAAGCTAGTCCTCTTGGGGAAAAGTTCACAACTGTAGCTTGAGAACTAGAAAGAGATAGAGCGGGGATCGTAATGATGGTTATGATCCCCGCTCTTCTGTTTGAGTTTTAATAATCATGTTCCTGAAAACAATTTGAGCAGGACGATTCTCTCTCTTTTTACGAGGCTTCGCTTTGTAATGCCATGTAGAGGCTCTACCTCTTGCACCTCTGTTTGAAGAACCATCAGGCTATGAATCAAACTTCTAATTCAAATCACAGTGATTTGCTGCGATCGCTCATGCAACCGCTCAACATTCCTAGCTTCAAAGCCCTTAGCCGCACTGCTGACGTTTCTGAATGGCAGGTCAAACAACTACGCCAGGGTCGCGCCGCTCAAATGCAGGCAGAGCCACTCTTCAAACTGAGTCAAACTCTTCAAATTTCGCTTAATGAATTGCTGGCAAAATTTTCTAACTTGCCGCTTCCGTCGTCCGAACCTAACTCAACTCAGAACTTAGGTCATCTCCAACAGGAATATCGCCGCCTGGAGGCACAGCTTGCCGAACAGCAGCGAACCCTCCAGCAAGAATTTCAGCGCTCCAGCCTACAAACGCTAGAATCCCTCTTGCTGCAACTACCCACAGCCACCTACGCTGCCGAAAATAATCCTCAAATTCCAGCCGCTCGTCTCTTGCCTTTGCTGCGTCCGATCGAACAGCTACTCAAAAGCTGGGGAGTGGAAGCGATCGCCCCTGTTGGAAGCGAAGTTGCCTATGATCCTCAGTTGCATCAGTTAATGGAAGGTTGGGCGGAGAGTGGCGATCGCGTCAAAATCCGCTACACAGGCTATATCCAAGGCAAAAAGCTCCTCTACCGCGCCAAAGTCAGCCCCGTCTCCAACCCCTAATCCCCTTCTGGCTGCTGAATCTGTAGCCTTCCCTGCTCATCCACAGAAACATTGCCACCTAAAGCTTCAATCTGGCTAATCGCATAACGTTGAGTATTCTCATCAAACGCATTGCCTAAAACCGTGACCCAAGCTGAAATTCGGGCTGATTTACTTTCAGGATTGTTAGCTAAATATTCAGCCGTTTGCTGCGAGATCTGCGCTATGGCTTGACTCTCAGGGTCAGAGTAGATACTCGCCCACTCGGCTGCTTTCTCAAAAGAACGTTGAGCAGCCTGACTGTCCCCTAAAAACAGCAGTTCATCTGTGCCCTTATACCGCCAAACAAAATATGCCTCGTCCGGCACTCTAGGTGACAGTTGCGATAAGTGTTCGTTCATGATGTCTATTGTGCGATCGGGTCTGCCTGCGTAAAGGGTAGTGCTTCCTGACAGGAAGAAGTAAGCATCTTTGAAGTACGGATCGTGATTCAGAATTGCTTCAAAGTATTCAGAGCTGAGGTCATACCCAATTTGGTTGCGGACAGGAGTCTCGCCAAAATATTGTAAGAAATCTAAAAAAATCCAGTCGGCAACCAAATTGTCGAACCCAAACGCGGGAGATCGCTGTACTAGATTGAGATATACGATTTGTGCTGCATCTTGCTGTTTCAATTCTTCTGGTGAAGCATCGGTTACTGCGCTTTTTAGGCGAGCGAGTTGCGGTTGTTGCAGCAAACTGATGCCTAAGACGCAACCCAAACCAACAGCAATCGTGGTAAGTCCATAGAGCCAATTTTGGCGAGCGCCACCACCCATAAATTCAATCTTCCTTACAAGCTGCTTCAATATTTTGAGATAATGTAACGAGGTTCAGCTATGCCATTCATAGGGGCAGTTTATGACAGATTCTTCCTACATTGATGGTTATCTTTACTATGTTCAGGAAGTTTACCCCCTTGCGGCAGAAACTCTGGCACAGGTAGAGCAAATCTTGGCAAACACAAGTTGGGATGAACCTCAGTCTGCCTTAGACTTAAATAATCTTGCAGTAGCAGCGTTAGTAGAGGCAGAAACAGCAGATGATCTGACGCTGCGTGGAGTCTACCTAGATATGGCGTTAGAAGCACTGGGTGACAGTTCTCAAGAACACCCTCTTTGTGCCGCACATCTGGCGCTGCTCCAAGTCATGATTGGAGAGACAGGTAAAGCTCTACAATCCACTTTTTCGACATTTATTAATACACTTCAATTTGCTTACAGTGCTGAGGAGCAGGAGAACTTGGGTTTAGTCTACCTGCCACCTGTCCTGAAGGAGTCAATTAACGACCGTTCCCATTTACTTACTCACCTCTTTCAATCTAAGAATAGCTCCGCTCAGGCATTGGTGCTATTAGTTGAAGTGATGTGGCGATCGCAACTCGCTTTCTACAGCCCCGTTGGACTACGATTTTTGCAGCTTGCGGCTCAGCTTCAGCCTAATTCTGCTTCGATTAACCTCAAGTTAGGAATTTCTAGCTGGCTCAATCAGCAGTGTGAGGGCTTGCTATATCTGCAACGCGCCGGAAAATTAGCACCTGACAATGCTACTGTGCTTCATGCCTTAGTCTTAGCTTATAAGGAATTGAATCAGCCCGAAACGGCTAATCTTTGGTTAAAACATGCTGCTAGTTATGGCTCAGAAAATTTGCGATCGCCCGAATGGAGTTGGGTAGAGCTAGAGAGCCGCACCCCCTTTACCTACGTCCCCTTTGAAAACAACTTAAAACTAGCCGTAGAGCCAAGCTTTCGTAGCATTGTCACAAGTGTTTTACTAGCGGAAGGCGATTGGTTTGAGGCAGAAATGGAATTTTGGCGCAGCCAGCTTCAGCTTGGAATGACGGTGATTGACGTTGGTGCAAATGTCGGCGTTTACACCTTCAGCGCGGCTCAAAAAGTTGGCGCAACCGGACGAGTCCTTGCCGTAGAACCCTTTTCAGGCTGCGTACGCTGCATGGAGGAAACCTGCCGAGTTAATCAACTCGACTGGGTTAAAGTTTGCACGGGGGCAGCAAGCGATCGCAACGGCACCATTCGCCTCGTCTTGCATTCCGCCAGCGAATTCAACGAAGTGATTACAGATGAATCACGACCCTTGCAACCAGGAATGTTTGAAGAAGTGCCTTGCTTTATGCTAGATAGCCTGATTGAGCAAGAGAAAATCACTAAAGTAGATTGGCTCAAAATCGACGCAGAAGGGCACGAGATGCAGGTTTTAAAGGGGTGCGATCGCCTCCTCCGCAACTTCAAACCTAGTATTCTTTACGAGAATGTAGCAGGCGCTAAAGCTAACAATCGACCTGTTGCTGAATTTCTGATAGCCCAAGGATATAATCTCTTCTACTATCGTCCCTATGTGCAAGAGTTAATTCCAGTTAGCCTCAATCAGACTTTTACTAATAAACTCAACATTATTGCCATTCCTCAAATTTCAAATCTTACTTCGAGTTAATCATTAACTGATTTGATCACTACTTAGAAGAAAATTGTTGATTTCAAAGTATTGATATGTCTTTTTTCCTAAGAAGCCTGAAGGAAAGCGGTCACCTAGATCACCTCCATTTTACCATTTGCAGTGTTGGCTCTCGAAAGCTAGAAGAGCGAGATGATTACGGCAGTCAACATTGGAATTTATTAGCACCTAATCTAACGATCTACGGCTTTGATGCAGATGCAGACGCTTGTGATGCTGCCAATGCTGAACTGGAGGAGAGAGCCATTTGCTGGACAGAACAGCATATTCCGCTTGTTATCACTAAGCAAGTTGGAGAATTGACACTGTATGTCACTCAAAATCCTGCCTGTAGTTCTCTATATTCTCCTAATGAAGCTTTTTTAGCTCGATTTGTCGGTCTGCCAGAAATGGTTAATCTAGACTTTACAACAGAGCTAGAAGCAACAACTCTAGACACTTTCTGTCAACAGGAAGGAATTGAGGAAATTGATTTTTTGCAGCTAGACGTTCAGGGTGCAGAACTTCAAGTTTTAGAAGGAGCTTCTCAAATTGTAAAAAATAGTGTCCTAGCTATTCAAACAGAGGTCAGTTTTTCTGAGCTTTACATCAATCAACCTTTATTTTCTGAGGTCGATACATATCTTCGCTCATTTGGATTCGCGTTGTTTGACTTTGATTTAGATGCTGCTAGACGAGTTCGGAGAATTTCACCGATTCAAGCTAAGAGGCGTCCTGGACAGTTACTTTGGGCAGATGCCTTTTATCTGTGTGATCCTATCAAGGATATCGAAAATGTTCGGCTTCAATCCCCTGAAAATCTTCTAAAACTAGCATGTATTGCTGACATCTTGGGTTTCGCAGACTATGCTTTAGAACTACTAGAACATCTCACTTTGAAGTATGGCGATAATCCGCGTTATAACGTTGCAAACTGTATTATGAGCTGTCTGACTCAAGTTCCAGAGGTTGTACAACAAGGATTGGATAGCTTACCAATATTTGCTAACCTTAAGGACTTTATTACCTGGAATGATTGAATAGAAATTTGCATCTTATGAACTAGAACGAACAAAATTACTCCACATTTGTTGATAAGCGTTTTCCATCTCACGGGTAAATTGCTTTGCATTCCATAATGGGGCAGTTTGACGCGATTGCCACAGTTTCCAAGACACCTGTTGTCGCAGAGCTTCATCTCGCCCTAGACGAATTCCCCAGCCTACGTACTCTTCATCTGTCCAGGCAATTCCTTCTGTCACCCCTACATTCATCAGCATGGTATAGCTGTTTCGAGCAGAAAACTGCTCCCCTACACGAGTAACTAATGGGATACCCATCCATAATGTTTCTAATGTTGTCGTAGCTCCGTTATAGGGGTAAGTGTCTAACACAACATCAGCGATCGTTAAGTTAGCTCTGTGAATCTCCTCCGAATCATCATCTAGGATAAATCGAAGGCGATCGTTCTCAACTCCTTCTTCTACAGCAATTTTTTGGAAGAAACTTTTGATAGAGTCTTGATTAGCAGAGCCTTTAATTAAGAAGTAGCTGTTTTCAACTTCTTTTATCACCTTCATTTGCAACCTAACCGCTTCTGGATGGCGCTTATATCCCTTCTGAGAGCTAAGAAATATAACTGCATCATCAGGAATATTTAATTGCTCTCGACGTAACGATGGAATACCTATTTCAAATCCATCCACTGCCACATAGGTTTGAGGTAATCGCCAAATCTTCTCATGATAGTACTCTTGAGCAGAATTAGGTAAAACATAAGGATCTGCAATAAAGTAATCGACAGCAGGTAAACCTGATGCGTCCCAACCGAGCCAAGTTACTTGAATAGGAGCAGGTTTAAGCGCCATTACTTCACAAGTTGTATCTAGAGTAACGCTATCCAAGTCAACCAAGATGTCAATTTCATCCTGGTAAATTTGCTCTGCAATATCGGCAGCGTTATGAACATCTAGCTTATGTGCGTAATCTACGTTCTCAACGAACCAATCTCGAAGTGGATCGAAAGTGTTCTCAGAATAACTGATAAAATACCCGTGAATTTCAAACTGCTCGTGGTTATGGTGTTTGAGCAACCAGCGAGATAACCAACCTACAGAATGTCTTCTAAAACAGTGAGATAAATAGCCAATCTTGAGAATCTTTGAAGGGGGTTTATCTTTTGCTTGAAAAATTAGCCTCTGCTTATATTTCTGAACAAGCTGAGCATTTTGGATTTGAAGATTATTCTGACAAATTCGAACAATCTCATTCTGAATTAAGCGGTTATTCTTTGAATCATCTCTGAAGTAGGGTTGAAAGAAAACTGGTGTAAACAATCGCAGTACAGCAACATGACCGAGAGAAGTAGGATTTTCCTGAATGAGTGATTTATGCAAGTGCTCTTGCCGTTTGAATGCTTCTACTGCCTCGTCCCAGTAACCACCAGCACTCATAAGTCCCCGTAGTAGGAGAAAATTACAATATATTTGGTCTGGTAAATCAACTGCCAAAGAGTAGGCTAATTTTGCTACTTCTATCCCCTTCTCATACTGTCTAGCGTTTTGATAGAACGGTGCTAGCCCTTTTAGAACTTCTGAATTTTTATCATCCAAGCGTAGACAAATTTCTGCCAAGCGAGACGCTAACGTGGGCTGTCTGTCAGTGTAGGCAATTCTTAGCGATGCCAACATAACTATATCAAGGAAGTCTTTTGGCTGACAGGTATGAAAAGAACAAACTTCTACAAACTCAACTAGTAGTGGCGCAAAAGTTGCATGTCTTAAAACTAGTTCGACGGTACTCAGCAGCAAGTTTGAATCAACCTCGATATCAGAACCAACTTGAAGCACCTGAATCACTTCCAAGTCTTGTAGCTCTTCGCCCGTAAACATTTTGAGCTTAATTGCAAGTTGAATAATTTCAAGCAAGTTATTGGGGTCGTGAGGAGCAATCTCACGGATGTGTTGACGGATCGCCCAAGCCATCGGGTTGGCTTCTAAACGTTCTTGCCGCTTTGCCTCAGCTTGTAAAACCTCTAATAATTCTGCTGTCCATTGGTCAGTTTGTTTTTGATTACCCTCCGCTACACCTAAAAGCCAAGTCATTTGTGCCTCAGCCTCTTGCCCGGTAAGCAATAACAGTAGACCCAAGTTCCAGTAGTAAGATTTAGTTTCAGGAGCAATTTGGATTGCGCGCTCGTATAGTTCTGCGGCTCGACTGTAGTCCCCCTGTATCCAGTACTGTTTAGCCTGCTGTTGCCAATCAGGTTTATTCGTAGATAAGCTTTGCTCTGACATAGCAGATTATTCTGAACTCCCTGAATTTATAGAACAACATAGGAACATTAAACAAAATAAGGTGGCGTAGTTTGGCTACACCACCTCGCTATAGTCCTCAATTAGCTTGGACTATATAAAATGTAAGAGTTTCTACTCTAGTCGATAGGCGTGTACTTAGCGGGACATGCCGTCTTCGCGTCCACGGGTTGTGTACCATCTGGACCACCTACCCCAACTGCTAATTCACCCTGGCAAAGCAAAGCGACAGTGGTTGCTTCGCTGGTTGCTTGAACAGTGTCAAGAGCTACTCCACCTACAAAAGCCTTGATAGGAGCAGTCTTTACCTTCGGTTGTGCTTGATTGGTTACTGTTGTGCTGGGCTCTCCACCACCTGCAATCTGATAGTTATAGTTTTCAGTTTGAGTTTTAATGCCTAGACCCAATTCGCCAATTTTCACTGCACCTGGTCCTGCAAAATAACCTTTCTCTAGAAAGTAAGCTTGCTGTCCCCGGTTCATTGAACCTACGTAAGTCTTAGCTTCAGACTCACGAGCCTTGTTTGCCTGGTTAAGAAAAGAGGGGAGGGCAATAGCAGCAAGAATACCGATAATGATGATTACAACGAGCAGTTCAATCAGGGTAAAGCCTTTGTCGTCGTTCTTCTTTTGAAGCAGGTATTGCAAAAATTTAGCCTTGAATTCAGTTTTCATGAAATGCTTCTCCTTGAGTTGCGGAATGATGGATGTCTAACTCCTGCTCATAACTTGCCCAGGTTGCGTCAGTTTCATATCACCCCTGACAATAAATTTTTCTCATAACCTAATTGTTGTTTTGCTCTTCTTCCCCAGATATCTGACGAATATCTCCATGCCGTATCACGGATGAACAACTCTCAATTAGGAAATTTGCTCAATCAGCACGTAGAGAAAAACTTCCAACTTACTCAATAGCTTCTGGACTTGACTGAAAGCATCTGACTCGCTTTTGGCTTCCATCGTTACAGGGTCGTAAGGCTGCACTTTGAGCCAGCGATCAACCATAGCTGTTGCAGGTTGTGGATTATCCCAAAGCGGTAGCAGACAGCAGGCAGCAATATTACTTTCTAGCACCACGGGGTTTAGTGCTGCGATCGGAATGTACTGGCTGATTTCAAACGGTTCTTGCTTCTCGAGGCATTCAAACAATTTTTCTTTGACTTGAGGATGTCTCAAGTTGGGATGCAAATGCACTTGGGCATTCTGCCAATTGCTCTGCTCCCAATCGTCAATTGGTTTGGAGACAGCTTCTCGATTAGGATGCCCACACCAAAAGTCGATTAAGCGGTGGACTGGATGCAAGAGGTTAAATAGATGTAACCGTTCTTCGACGGATGCTCCTGGCAGACTGAGCGCTAAAAACATGGGCAGATTATCGGGTTCTTTAAACAAGTCGGTTAACTCCCAATGTCGCCAGTTCACCATGTCAATGAACTCCAGTTCAGATGCCCGCAACGCACTAAACATGTCAGGAATGCTGTAGCCTTTGTCGCCTTGAAGCAGATGATTCATCAAGACTGTCTCTTCATTTTCCTTGCTCTCGTAAGCAGGTCTCCATCCTTTAGCTTTAAGTTCGGTGCCATCCCTTAGCGCCTTCATTGTTTCCACGACCAAGCCAACTTCTAGATCGCCAGGATTATCTTCTGTAAGCCCCATAACCTTGAAGGCCTCTTGCGCTTGGAAATAGGTTTGCCGCTGGAGAGAGTTGTGTAGATTAGCTCGAATAATTCCTTCCGGTTTAAGTACAGACTTAAAGCTCTTCAAACCTGCTATAGGATCAGGTAAAAGATAGAGAACTTCGTCACAGTTAATGTAGTCAAACTCTAGCCCAAGTTGGGGTAGGTCTTCGATTAAAAGCGTGTGAAATTCAGCCCTTTCCTCAAATCCATGATGCTTCAAGCGTTCGTGGGAGAGCTTGACCGACTGTTCAGATAGATCAATTCCCACAATCCGCGCACCTGGATTTGCGACTGCTAGGATCAGGCTTTTATAACCACTGCCGCAACCTGCGTCCAAGATGACCTTATCTTCAGTACCTATAAGCTGACGATTACGCAGATAGTAGGGTGTCGTCAAATTATGAAAGTAGAGCTGGCTGAAGTCTTTGGTGTCCTTTGGAGATTTATCGAGCGGAACTCTAGGATAAGGGCTGCTTTCAAACTGCTGGCGAATTTTTTCGAGTGATTCTGTGCTTTGGGTATTCATAACAGCTATCTCTGAGCTTTGGGTGAAAAGAAGCGGTCAGACCAAAAAGTCTGTGTCTAACGTGCCCATGTCTAAGAGCAATCATTAACACCTTTTACTCTAAAAGAGTCGAGAGAAAACGCTAGGATAGGTCAAATACTACACTTTTAGTCAGGATTTGAGTTGAGAGGACTGGTCTGCACTATTGACAACTAACAGCGTTCCGCCGCATTTTCCAGCGCATCTCTCCAGGTTGGACAATGGCTTGACGGTGATTTATCAAAATATTCCCACGACATCGGTGGTTGCGGTTGATGTGTGGGTGAGGGCGGGGGCGATCGCTGAGCCAGAACCCTGGACTGGGATGGCGCATTTCCTCGAACACATGGTGTTTAAGGGCACCGATCGCCTGCTGCCAGGACAGTTTGATCAAGTGATTGAAGATCGTGGCGGGATGACAAATGCAGCTACCAGTCACGATTACGCTCATTATTTCATTAACACAACCGCGCCTCACTTGGAGGAAACGCTACCCTGCTTGGCAGACCTGTTGCTAAATGCGGCGATTCCTGAAGATGAGTTTGTGCGGGAGCGAGACGTTGTTTTAGAGGAAATCCGTCAGGCGAATGATGATCCTGACTGGTTAGCATTCCAATCCTTGATTGAGAGTGTCTATCAGTCGCATCCTTACGGTCGTCCAGTGCTAGGAGATGAGGCGGGATTGATGCAGCGATCGCCCCAGGAGATGCGCTGTTTTCATCGTGCTCACTATCAGCCTGAAAATATGACGGTAGTGGTAGTGGGTAATGTCACTCAGTCGCAAACCTTAGATTTGGTGCATCAGGCATTTAGTCAGTTTCCAGCACGACCAGAGTGTCCCGTCGCGATCGCTGACGCAGAGCCGCCGATTACTGAAATTCGCCGACAAGAGCTGTATCTGCCCCGGCTAGAGCAAGCGAGGCTGATGATGGCATGGATTGGTCCCGGCGTGGATCAGTTGCGAGATGCATATGGGCTAGATTTGCTCTCAGTTTTGCTGGCTGGCAGCAGGTCTTCTCGGTTAGTTAGAGAATTGCGTGAAGAGCGGCAGTTGGTGCAAGCGATCGGTAGTGAATTTTCGCTCCAGCGGGATTCCAGCTTATTTACGATTAGCGCCTGGTTAGCGCCGGAAGATGTCGATCGAGTAGAAGCGCTGATTGGCGATCGCCTCTCTGAGCTAACCACCACTCCCATTTCTGAGGCTGAATTGATTCGGTACAAACGGCTGCTGTGTAACGATTATGCCTTCTCGACTGAGACAGCAATTCAGTTAGCAGGGCTGTATGGGTACTACAACACCATTGCCCAAGCGGAAATTGCAGTGAATTACCCCAATCAGATTCAAACCCTTCAGGTTGAAGAGTTGCAGCAGCTTGCTAATCAATACCTTTCGCCTTATCACTACGCCGCAACGATACTCAAGCCGCTGTAGCCATCTCTAGTAAATCCCGACGTAGAGTAAGCTGTTGCTCGTACGTCAGTCGGGTTTATTGTCCCATTTCTCTGTCACTTGCACCACCGTTAGATTTATTTAACCCTGTTTGAGGATATTCATGTCTGTAAATTTGAGTGCTGCCCAACTGCTAGAAAATCGCCAGGTTCACCGTGCTGTCCTGGACAATGGGCTGGTTGTGCTAGCAGTAGGAAACTCGGCTGCCGATATTGTCTCTGCCCGCATTTTTGTCCGGGCTGGCGGTCGCTATGAACCACTGGAGCAAGCAGGACTATCCCATCTGCTAACATCAGTTTTAACGAAAGGGACAGGCAATCTTTCCTCACTGGAAATCGCTGAACGGGTTGAGTCAGTTGGTGCAGGGTTGGGGGCAGATGCTACTGCAGATTATTGCCTGCTTAGCCTCAAAACCGTCTCAGCTGACTTTGCTGAAATGCTAGAACTGGCGGCTCAACTGCTGCGATCGCCCAGCCTGCCTGAAGCTGAAGTCGAACTTGAGCGCCGTCTCACCCTACAGGGCATCCGTTCGATGCAAGAGCAGCCTTTCTCAATCGCCCAAAAGCAACTGCGGCAGGCGATGTATCAGCAGCATCCTTATGCGCTGCCTAGCCTGGGAACTGAAGAAACTGTTGCCCAGCTCAGCCGAGAAGATTTGCAGCGGTATCACCAAACCTATTTCCGTCCTGATAATTTTGTAGTCAGCATTGCTGGGCGAATTGCACCCGAAGATGCGATCGCTCTAGTAGATCAAATATTTGGCGATTGGCAGGTACCTACAACGCCCGAAGGAAAAATTCTGCTTCCGGCTCTAATGTTACCTGCCATTACTTCCCATCCTAAACAAGTTATCTCTACTCAAGATACGCAGCAAGCGATTGTCATGCTGGGCTATCTTGCTGCTGCCGTGCATAGTCCTGAGTATGTCGCTTTAAAGTTGCTGAACACTTACTTAGGTAATGGGTTGTCCAGCCGACTATTTGTGGAATTGCGTGAAAAGCGAGGTCTAGCCTACGAGGTATCTGCCTTCTACCCTACTCGACTGGATGCATCTCAGTTTGTTGTGTATATGGGTACAGCTCCTGACAATGCGGCGATCGCCTTAGATGGTTTGCGCCAGGAAGTTGAGCGACTTTGCACTACCCAGCTGACTCCAGAAGAGTTGCAGTCAGCTAAGAACAAACTGCTCGGTCAATATGCCTTAGGTAAACAGACCAATGCCCAAATTGCTCAAATATTTGGCTGGTACGAGATCCTGGGCTTGGGCATTGAGTTTGATCAGCAGTTTCAGATTGAAGCAGCTAACGTTGCGGCTGAAACGTTGCAAGCGGTAGCCCGTCAACATTTTGCTGAACCTTATGTCTCGCTGGTGGGTCCGGCGATCGCCATTGATCAAGTTGCAACTCCCGCTGCTTCCTGAGCATAGATTCGACATCGCGCTTAATAGCCAGGTCTGCCTAATGAACTCTGCAATTTATCAAGGTTTAGAAACCCGCGAAAGCGGGTTTTATACTTGTAGGCGTGTTTTTTAACAACCCAAACATGGGGATAAGTTGGATATCCAGGCTTTTTCGGGTATCTGATGCAAAATACCAAACAGCTAACTTTAAGGGATTCCTTTAAATTCGCAACTTAGTTTGAATCTCCCTTTACAACTCACATTCTGAACTGGTGTGAGTGCTAACTAAAGCCATCCGTATGACAGTCAAAAGCTACAGCAATTGAAAAACCTAAAGTTCGGAACATTACCTTAGGGACTTCTACAGCTTATTGGTTTGCAAAATCTAAACCTAATACTTTGAAAGTTGAGAAAAGTGTAATGACATCTTCCAACTGTTCACTATCAATCATGGTCGCTCGGACTGATGTTCCGTTTATGATGCATACTATTCCACATCAATTAAGAGTATGCAATTTCCCGTTTACCAACGGTTGCTAGCGGTTGATACTGCGCCCTTATCGGGTGACAAAGTAAATCGTTCAGAACTTGGCACAATGGAGCAATTATGCAACTATTGTAATCAACTGTTAGATTCAGATGTTGTTGATAAAGTTGTTGACATTGATTATTCAGAAAACCTTCATAGAAAAGTTTATCAAAAGCATTTTGGTCGGCAAATTAGGCAGACTCATAACTACAAAGGCTATCCAATCTTAGGTTCTCTTTTTGCTATTGAAGTAGTTGAAAGTGATTATTTGCTTCGTATAGACAATGATATGCTGTTTCATCAAGAACCTTATTAAAACTGGATTGAAGAAGGTATTAAACTGCTGCAAAAAATCCGCAAGTTGTAGAGTTAGACCTTTGACTGGTCCGCCTGCAAAAGATGGCTCCCTTTACTAAAGAGTGCCCTTCAGCTCAGATCCTAATGACTTTTATCAAGTCAAATTCTTTAGTAGTCGAGCCTACTTAATTAGTCGCAATCGCTTTGACCAGCTTCTTCCGCTAAAAGTTCTATGGAAGACTTACAAGTGCAAATTTATGAATAGCTTGCCAACAGATATTCAAACGTTTGTAAATTATATCTTTAACAAAGGGAGCACTAGGTTCTTGGGAGGTCATGGTGTCACGCCGTTTAGAAGAGACAGAATACGTTCGTGCTGTACTCGGCTCTCCTAAAGCGTGGACACTTCATCCTATCGACCGTAAGCCCAAATTTATCAAAGCCCTACCTGATATCATCCAGAAAATTGAGTCAGGTTGGTATCCACCGGAGCAGGGTGGACATTATGACCTGATTCTTAAATCCTGGCTTTAATCTGAAGGACGCTCAAGAATGTGTTCGTCTGGAGTGGAGGAATTAGACGAAGCAGACGCTAATTCAAGATACTGGGTATCCATTAAAAACATTCCTTGGGAAAAGCGAACGCTCCAAAACCCTCCAGGACGCCGATTAATAACAATTCCTTCTTCACCTAGGCTAATGACGTTGGGAGGACGCAGCATCGGCATGGGTTCAGCAGTTTTAACGTAAGGCGGAAGGGCAACCACTCGAACGCGATCGCCCACTGTAAATTCTTGGGATTCAGACATAATATTCAGACGCAATTCTAAGGGGCTTGCCAAATCCTTTGATGATACTGCTCTGGGTTGGCGTAAGGATCTACATCTGGGTGACTATGTCCATGCTCATGACCGTGATGGTGATGGTGATCATGCCCATGCTGATGAGGTAGCTCATGTTCTCCCATTTGGGCGGTCGCAGCTAGCCGAAACTTGCACATTTCGCAGTTCATCTGTACTTGCCCTAACTGAGTTTCGATTTCTCGTTCTCTCAATACCGAAAATAACTGAGGATGCAACCCCATTTCTGGTAGACAAACCATCGAAACTTCAGGATGCTGCTCTTGCTGCTGTATGGTGGTGTCAAAGATCTTTTTGACTAATAAACCAGTAAACAGAAAATAAGGCAGCACAATAATTCGCTTAGGTTGATACAGCAGCGCACGGCGAAAACCTTCTTCTAAGCGGGGGTGAGTAATTCCAATAAAACAGGTCTCAACCGTTTGGTATCCGCTCCCCTCCCACACTATTCGCGCTAGTTTCGCAACATCGCCATTTGCATCAGGATCGCTGGAGCCACGTCCTACAAACAGCAACACTGTATCAGCGCGAGAGATTTCTTGGGGGTTTTGGTCGGGTTGATCAAGCTGCTCTAGACGCGATCGCCATAGCTCTAAAATTCCAGGGGTAATCCCAAAATGGCGACCGTAATGAAAGTTGAGTTGAGGATGCCGCTGTCGAGCGCGATCCAGTTCGTTGGTAACGTCAAATTTGTTGTGTCGAGCTGCAAACAGCAGCACAGGCAGCACCGAAAGATCGGTATAGCCCTGCTCCACGCATTGGTCTAAGCTTTGTTGAATCGAGGGTTCAGTGAGTTCCAGGAAACAAGGAAAGACTGGTCGAGAAACATCAAGCGCTTGATAAGCAGTGGCAAAATCCAATAGGCTTTTCCTTCCATCTGCATCGCGACTGCCATGTCCAACTAGTAATAGTGGGCGGTTGAGGGGTAACGGAGGCAGCACGATTGACTGATCAAGGTTCACATCGGCATCGAAGGGTGTGCCTATTTTAGAATTTGCAGCGCTTGTTGGAGACAGAGTGTTGTCTGTCGAAATAGTCATCGTTAAACTCCCTTTCCTGTGCAGCGCAGGAAATAGAGTGAATAAGCAGCGGATTGGCGTTCTGGCTTCTAAAGAATAAAAGTGCTTTTCATCCTTTAGTTTACAGTTGCGGCACAGCGCCGGACTCGCACCGGACTTTCCCAATCAGGTTGCTGTTTCACGTGTGCCTCGTCATCTTATCCCAAGTGCCGACATTTGTTTATATTTATCGGGCGACTTCAAGCTCTTCTGGGCTTTGAATCCCTGTCTCGAAGGATTCTAAGCTCTTCAGAAGGTTGAGAGCTGAGTAATACGCTTCTTCGGTCAATTCGGTTTCTTCTTCCGGAGTATCTAACATGCCGTCAACCAGTAGCCTTAGAGAACCGATCATCGTGTTTAAGCGGGTCCGAATTTCGTAGGATGTTTTGGCGATCGCTTTTCGATCAGAGAGCCCTGACATTTGAGATTTCTCGGCAAACTGCATGGCACAGAGCCTCGCGTAATAACCGCTTGTCTGCATCAATTCTTCGTGATTGCCCAATTCCACAACTTGCCCCTTCTCCATCACCGCAATTTGATCTGCCTTACGAACTGTAGAGAGGCGGTGAGCGATGACTAGGGTTGTGCGATCGCGACTTAAATCATCGATTGCTTCTTGAACTAAACGCTCTGAAACTGAATCCAACGCGCTTGTTGCTTCATCTAAAATCAAGATCTCTGGGTTTTGAAGTAGAGCTCTAGCGATCGCAAGTCGCTGGCGTTGCCCACCTGAGAGTAGTACGCCACGATCGCCAAGCTGAGTATCTAAGCCTTGAGGTAGGCGCAAAATAAATTCATAAGCATTTGCCCGCTTGGCAGCCTCAATAATTTCATCTTCTGTCACGTTTGATCGCGCGTAAGCAATATTGTTACGAACAGAATCATTAAAGAGAAAAGTATCTTGGCTGACAATGCCCATCGCCCTTCTTAGTGTGCGGACATCATAATCTCTTATGTCTGTACCATCTATTTTAATAGAGCCTTCAACTGTATCGTAAAACCTCGGCAGTAGATCTGCGACAGTTGATTTACCAGCACCTGACGCACCAACTAAGGCGAGAGTTGTTCCCTTAGGAATCCAAAGGTTAATACCATTAAGAACTAAATTTTCATGTTCAGGATATTTGAACGAAACATTCTCAAAACTTATTCCCTTCATTAAATGTGAATAAGGGATGACTCCATTAATAATAAAGTTTTTATTGTCACGCCTTAAAAAATCATCAACTAGATCGACACTAGCAATTGCGTTTGCATAAGAATTACGAGCACCATTTAATTGTCCAATAATCGGCATTAACCGAAATAAAACAAAAAGATAAGTTGACATCGTGTAAACCGAGAAAGAGCCAACTTGCTCTGCAAAAAAAACACGACTTAATAAGACAATGGAGAGTACAGCTACAATTCCACTCATTTCATTGATGGGTGGAACAGCAGCATTGTTTGCTTGAGATTTAAACTCAGCTCTCTCTCTTTCAAGAATTAGATGCTCTACTCTTTGATATTCTTGCTCTTCATTGGAAGTGGCTTTAATTAACCTGATGCCAGTTAAGACATCTAGCAGTGCGTTGGAGTAATCTCTTGAATTCTGTGCCAGTGCTTTTCCAAAAAACTTGGCACGAACAATAGAAAATTGATTTGCCAGACCGACTAGAAGCAACAAACCAGTTGAGGCTAAAGTAAGTTGCCAGGATATCCGTATTAGCAATCCGATGAAAACTAGAATTGTTAATACGATTGTTAAAATATTAATTGAAATCTTAATAGATTGAGCCGTTCGATTAATCTCTTGTCCTATACGATTAATCAAATCCCCAATTCTCATTTGAGCATAAAAATCTAAGTTGACCTCTAAAAGTATTCGTAATCCTTCTCTTCTTAAGCTATTGGTTAATAGTCTTGATAGGTGACCGTTTGATAACGTACTCAAATAGCTTGCTAAGTTCTTTAAGAGAAGAGTTAGCAGAATAGCCCCGGTCATAGCGTATATACGAGATTCTTCTGGAAGGTTATTAAATGGCGCTAGAAGCCCCTCAACAAGCCCAGGAGAGCCTCCTCCAGTTAATTCCTCTTCAGGGAGGTTTAAGCCCAAGAAATTCAGCAGAATCGGCACGATTAAAATGGTACTAATTCCATTAAAAAGCGCGCCGGAGAAACCTAACGCTATACTTATGATGATCCAGCCAGGGTGCCGCTTTGCAAATTTCAGGAGCAATTTATGGGAGGACATTTACACACTTCCTGTCGAACAAACACTTCGTAACCTGATTACTACAATTCCTAAAATTAACACTTTCTAATTCATCAGCTTCTAAACTTTTCATGCTAACTAAGTATTAATTTGCCAGAGTAAAATATGGGCCGATACCTTTATTAACCTATAGATTTAATGACATCTGAGAGTATGGTGGACATTGAATCAATACTGTAATGTTCTACGCATCTTGCTCTTGCTTGGTGTCCTCGATTGTTTGCCTCCTCCATATTTTGGAAAATGTACTGAATCTGCTCAGCAATCTGCTTGGGAGAGTCAGGTTCAACTAGATAGCCCGTGCCTCCTAGAATTTCAGCAATGTCCCCAACTCGAGTAGCTAGTACGGGTTTTGCCATTGCCATTCCATCCGTTAACTTCAGTGGAAATTGAGCCTGAGCCGCAGGTGTGTCACGTTGTGGAACAACCACAACATGAGCTGCAGCAATTACTTCAGGCATTGCTTGGTGAGGAATCTTAGGTAATTTAATAATCCAACGTCCCCATTTTTGGATCAGCTTATCATCGTAGTCATCATAGGGACTACCGCCTACAATAACTAGCCTTAAGTCTGGCTCATTCAAGTAATCAAGTGCCATCAAGACATCTTCAAGTCCTTTGTATGGACGAGGTGCCCCAGGAAACATCAAGACACGATAGTCTGCAAGATTTAAGCGAATTCGGCTGTTTTCGGGGTTGTGCTGTTGAGGGTCAAATAGTGAAGTATCTTTCCCGTTAGGAACGTATGTACCGCCAAAGCGCTTTTGAAGGAACTGAGTGTGGATGGTCACAGCATCTGCATAGTTGACAAAGTTTTCTATCCACTTCAAGTAGAGGGGATGATCGGGTTGTCTGAGTGCCCCATCAGATTTGAGGATGTCCCTAAAAAATTGTTTTGGTTGTGGTCGATATCTCCACTGTTCACCCCCGTACCAGCTCAACTCCCAGTCATCGATATCAAGAATAACTGGGCAGCGAGAGCGTAACTTTTTTAGCAAGGCTGTACCAAAACTAGTTGGCTTTGGTTTGATAGCGTAAACGATATCTCCACTGATTTTTGATAAAACTTGTTCCATTGAAGTGACAAATCCAGGATAGTTTTTGCCACAGACCGTAGTAATTGAAAACTCAGTGGAAACAACAGTGTCGGAGACATCTCCAAAAACGAAGCCTACAATCTCGACCTCATATCCAAGTTTTTGGAGGGCTTGAGCCAGTAGAAAAGTGCGAACAGCTCCACCCCATCTACCGGCTCCACTTTGAGATAAGTCACTAACAACCAGTGAAACTTTCGACTGCTTCATTACGTTGAGAATTCACTACTCTTAGATTCGGATTGAATGAGATAGCTATTTAAGTAAAGAACAGCCTGTATGAATTCCTTGAAGCTGAAGAATGGGTCGTAAAATAGCTAGTTTCTCCAAGTCCAAGTTCAATACGTAAAGCTGATGCTTACGTGAGTCTATTGTCGCTAGCGCAAGGACTCTTCCTCTCTTAGAACTGTTGACTACTAGCAGATTGCAAGTAAGGTAAAATTCAAGCTTGCTTCTGATATCCGACCATTCACTTGCCGTTTTTAGAGGGCTAATCTTGGACTCTAAAAAAAACTGATCTTATAGAAGTGATGGACTGTAGATTGAGTGGCGACAAACTCGATTGGAGCTATCACACTCTTTCTCAGAATTTATTCAACTCAGAAGCCTATTTTAGGCACCCACCGGATCATAATCCTGTAAGTATTGTTAGTCAACCAATTTCAGACGCCCCGTCTGAATGTAATCAAACGCCCGGTTAATCTGACGGCGTTCCTCTTCTGTGATTTCATTGTCTGACAAGATGGCGGAGGTAAGACGAAGATGATCTTGCCGGCTCATCTTGCCTGATGTAGTAATGCTGTTAACAAGTTGCCTAATGGTTAAGTTTGATCTAATCTGAACGGTCCACATCATGGAGTTTGTGCCCTAATTTAGTAGATGAGTCAGTTTTTCCCTGACTAGACTTTTAAGTGAGTCTAGAATCATTCTCTTTTCAAACAGTTAGCAGTTGGGCAAAGCTCCGATGAGAAATTAATGAAGAGTTGATGAAAGCCAAGCCAGCTTCGCAGCCACTTTTTCAATCAACTAGTAAAAGTAGTAGTTACTAGAAGCGTTCAGTTGAGTTTTGCGTTTTCTGCCGTTCAGAGTCTTGATTTTGCACAAAATCTCTAAGCTCAGAGGTAGGGCTTAAAAGCTTTTGATTCTAGGAGAGTAGATATGCACATTCATCAACTGGCTATGTTGCAGGACAACTACACGTTTTTGCTACATGACCCTAATAGTCGGATAGCTGCTGTGGTAGATCCAGCAGAAGCTAAGCCAGTACTGGATTGTTTAAACAATTTGAAGTCAGAGTTGGTGGCTATTCTAAACACCCACCATCACGAGGATCACGTTGGTGGAAATGTGCAGCTTCTCAACCAATTCCCTGATGCTGTCGTTTATGGAGGAGCGCATGATCGAGGCAGAATTCCTGGGCAGCAGGTGTTTTTGCAGGAGGGCGATCGCATTTCCTTCGCAGGGCAACAGGCTGAGATTTTCTTCGTTCCTGGACACACGAGAGCGCATATCGCCTACTATTTCCCACCCGAGACACCAGAAGCCCCTGGGGAGCTATTTTGTGGAGATACGCTGTTTTCTGGAGGCTGTGGCAGGCTATTTGAGGGAACACCGAGTCAAATGCTGAATTCCCTTGAGAAGTTGCGATCGCTCCCTGACAACACTCGTGTTTGGTGTGCTCACGAGTACACTCTGAAGAATCTACAGTTTGCTTTGATTGTAGATGGACAAAATCTAGATCTGCGACAGCGAATTGAGCAGGTTGAAAAGATGCGTAGTCGTTCAGAGGCAACAGTTCCCTCTACGTTAGGGGTAGAAAAGCTAACCAATCCCTTCCTGCGCTGGGATCAACCTGCTTTACAGTCCGCCGTGAAGAGTCAAGATGCTGTAAAAACCTTTGCTCGATTGAGAGGCATGAAAGATCAGTTCTAAAGACTCAACCTTGAGGGCTAATTATCCTTGCTGAAGCGTGGCTTGAGGGATTTATAGCAAATTTTTGCGGAATTTTAGTGGAGCTAGTAGCTTGCGATCGCTCCACTCGTTTCGTTAGGATAATGTGTCTGGCTAGAATCGATATAATTCGCAAGGCTGCTTCCTTTCAGGATGTACTTCTTCAGGAATGAGCTTGAAGGAAATTCTGGGCGATAGGTGATGGGCTGCTGTCGAATGCATCTAAGTGATTTGCACAGAGCAATTTCTTAGACAGTCTGTAATAGTGGCATTCTGGCTTTTGGTCGCTAATCAACTGAATTTCTCAGCCTGGTACGCACTGGCACGCACAAGTTAAAAATAAAAAAGATCATGGCGAAACGCATTCAACTAGTCCTAAATCAGGATGTCAGTAAACTCGGTAGGGCTGGCGACCTCGTGGAGGTGGCACCTGGATATGCTCGGAATTACTTGATCCCCACTGGAGCTGCAGTTCGCACAACTCCGGGCATCCTTAAGCAGGTAGAGCGGCGACGCGAGGCAGAGCGGCAAAGGCTTTTAGAATTGAAGAGTGAAGCCGAAACTCAAAAGACAGCGTTGGAAAAGGTCGGGCGCTTCACGATTCTCAAGCAGGTCGGTGAAAAGGATGCTATTTTTGGCACCGTGACTGATCGGGAATTAGCGGAAGTCATCCAGGAAACGACGGGTCAAGAGATCGATCGGCGTGGAATTACTGTTCCAGACATTCACAAAACTGGTTCTTATAAAGTAGATATCAAGCTGCATCCTGAAGTTACAGCAGTCGTTGAAATTCAGGTTTCGCCTCAGTAACTTGTAACTTGCTCTCCTTCCCAGGTTCGTTATCGTTATGGTTCAAGAGCTTAATTTTCAGGCTTATAGCGATCGCCTACCGCCTCAAAATATTGATGCAGAGGAGGCAATCCTGGGAGGGGTGCTGCTAGATCCAGAGGCGATCGGCCGAGTCGCAGAGCTTCTCCGCCCCGAAGCCTTCTACATCAGCGCCCATCAAGAAATTTATCGGTCTGCTCTAGCTCTTCATGGGCAGGGCAGACCTACTGATCTGATGAGTGTTACGAGTTGGCTGTACGATCACGGCGTACTAGATAAAATTGGTGGACAAAGCAGGCTGGCACAGCTCGTAGACCGGACGATTAGTGCAGTTAATATCGACCAATATGCTCAACTGGTTACTGATAAGTACCTGAGACGCAAATTGATTCAGGTCGGTGGCGAAGTTGCTCAATTAGGCTACGAAACTGGTACGCCACTAGAGAAAGTTCTAGACCAGTCAGAGCAAAAGATCTTTGGTATTACCCAGTCGCGTCCGCAACAAAGCCTCGTTGCAACTGCCGACATCCTGACCTCGACCTTCTCAGATATTGAAAGCCGCTCCCTTGGCATGGTGCTGCCAGGAATTCCATGTGGTTTTTACGATCTAGATGCTATGACTCAGGGGTTCCAGCGTTCTGATTTAATCATTGCGGCTGGTCGTCCCTCAATGGGAAAAACCTCTTTTGTTCTCAATATTGCGCGGAATATTGCTGCTTTTCACAAAATGCCTGTAGCCGTCTTCAGTTTGGAGATGTCAAAAGAGCAGCTAGTCTATCGTCTGCTTTCGAGTGAGGTAGAAATCGAAAGCGGCAGACTGCGGGCAGGTCGAATTAGTCAAAACGAATGGGAACCTTTGGGACACGCCATCAGTGCCTTGTCCCAGCTTCCTGTGTTCATTGACGATACGCCTAACATTTCGGTCACGGAAATGCGCTCAAAAGCTCGACGGCTTCAGGCGGAGCAAGGTGGAGCATTGGGCTTGATTCTGATTGACTACTTGCAGCTTATGGAAGGCAGCGGCAGCGAGAACCGGGTGCAGGAGTTGTCTAGGGTCACACGCGCGTTAAAAGGGTTGGCCCGTGAGCTAAGTGTTCCGGTCATCGCGCTGTCTCAGCTTAGTCGTGGGGTTGAATCCCGTACCAATAAGCGCCCAATGATGTCGGACCTGCGGGAAAGTGGCTCGATCGAGCAGGATGCTGACCTGATCATCATGCTTTACCGCGACGAGTACTACAATCCTGATACGCCTGATCGGGGAGTTGCTGAAATTATTATTACCAAACATCGAAATGGGCCGGTTGGCACTGTCAAACTGTTATTTGAACCTCAATTCACGCGATTTCGGAATTTGGCAGCGCCGAACCGTTCTTAGACAAAGCCTGCAAAAGTTGTAGTTTTCGAGTAGACTAATTGTTTGGGTGGTTTGTAGCGAACTGCGGCATCCAGTTTGGGTTGCTTCGCAGTTTTGACTTAGCTATTCCGACTCGCACCAAGAGGGAATCAGGACTGTGGCAAAGAAAGACGAGACAGAAGCGCAGGAGACATCTGCTGGCTTTAGTGTCAATAGTTTTTTACAAGGGACTAAGGAGGAGTTGGATAAAGTTGTTTGGCCTAGCCGCCAGCAGCTAATCAGCGAATCTTTGGCAGTCATCCTTATGGTGACGCTCTCTGCCAGCCTCATTTACTTTGTTGACAATTTCTTCAGTTGGGCTGCTGGAAAGGTATTTTAATGACTTTTGCATCAGACGAATCAGACAACGTGTTTTCACCCGAAGAAGAGGAAGGTGCCATTGAGCTTGAGCGATCGGCTCGTTGGTATGCCGTTCAGGTTGCTTCTGGCTGTGAAAAGCGAGTAAAGATGAACCTGGAACAACGGATCGAAACCCTGGATGTGGCAAACCGCATCGTCCAGATCGAAATTCCTCAAACGCCAATTCTGAAACCGCAGAAAGGCGGCAAGCCAAAGGAAACGGCGGAAAAAGTGTTTCCAGGCTATGTCTTGATCCGTATGGTGATGGATGATGATACCTGGCAGGTCGTTAAGAACACACCCAATGTGATTAACTTTGTTGGGGCTGAACAGAAGCGCCGCTATGGAAGAGGAAGAGGGCACGTCAAACCGATGCCTTTAGGTGCTTCAGAAGTAGAGCGAATCTTTAAGCAGGCTCAAGAGCAAAAACCAATTGTCAAAATTGACATGGCAGCGGGAGACAAAATCTTGGTGCTGTCTGGCCCTTTCAAAGATTTTGAAGGGGAAGTGATTGAAGTTAGCCCAGAGCGTAGTAAGCTCAAAGCCTTGCTCTCAATCTTTGGTCGAGATACACCCGTAGAGTTGGAATTCAATCAGGTTCAAAAACAGAGTTAGCAGGTCAATGGCAAAAAAGGTTGTTGCGGTCATTAAGTTAGCGATTACGGCAGGGAAGGCAAACCCTGCTCCTCCGATTGGTCCTGCGCTGGGTCAGCACGGGGTCAATATCATGATGTTTTGTAAGGAATACAACGCCCGAACTGCTGATCAGGTGGGTTTGGTTGTTCCCGTAGAGATCTCTGTCTTCGAAGATCGCAGTTTTACGTTCATTCTGAAGACTCCTCCTGCGTCTGTGTTAATTCGTAAGGCAGCGGGAATTGAGCGAGGTTCAGGTGAGCCCAATAAGAAGAAAGTAGGTTCTCTAACCCGAGCACAATTGCAAGAAATTGCTCAAGCCAAGATGCCTGACCTGAATGCAAATGACATTGAGGCGGCAATGAAGATTGTCGAAGGCACTGCTCGGAACATGGGCGTGACGATTAAGGAATAAAAGTTCACTGAGGTGAACTTGTTGAATGTAAACCTTAGTGGGGGAGAGTTAAGCTCGTTAGCACCCCAGGGATGGAAAGAATGACGAAGAAGTTATCGCGTCGATTACAGGAACTGCAGAAGAAGGTTGAGGATCGTCCTTATGAGCCTCTAGAAGCTTTGACATTGCTCAAGGAGACGGCGACTGCTAAGTTTCATGAGTCGGCTGAGGCCCACATTCGCTTGGGGATTGACCCAAAGTACACCGACCAGCAATTGCGGACTACTGTAGCGCTGCCTAAAGGAACCGGACAAACGATTCGGGTGGCGGTGATTGCTAGAGGTGAAAAGGTAACAGAGGCGACAAATTCTGGTGCTGATTTGTCTGGCTCTGAGGAACTGATTGATGAGATCCAGAAGGGCATGATGGATTTTGACGTACTGGTGGCAACGCCAGACATGATGCCTCAAGTCGCCAAGTTGGGTAGATTGTTAGGTCCTCGCGGTTTAATGCCTTCTCCAAAGGGTGGTACGGTAACGTTTGATGTGACGCAAGCGATCGCCGAATTCAAAGCCGGAAAACTAGAGTTCCGCGCCGACCGCACTGGAATTGTCCATGTCATGTTTGGCAAAGCCACCTTTACACCAGAAGACCTGCTAACCAACCTAAAAGCGCTGCAAGAGACGATCGACCGCAACCGTCCATCTGGTGCTAAAGGTCGCTACTGGAGATCTGTGTATGTGTCTGCCACAATGGGACCATCCATTCAGATTGATGTGAACGCTTTGCGCGATCTAAAATTAGGGGATGTGGCTTAGGCAATTCACGCTATTCTGGAAGCTAGGCCGTATCTTCTAGAATTGATTATTTTAGAAAAGCAAAGGTTTATTGCCCAATTCTTCAATTGAATAGTTAAAGCCAGAGACAGCAGGTGCTAGAAGCTTAATTGTCCTGCCGAGGTTTTTCCCAGTTTTTCGGTTTCTGAAACCTTTTTGTAGAGAGAGGGTTGCAGAAATCGAAAAGCTGCGAGAGCCCCGGTCAAATGTCCGGGGTTTTTGGTTTGTAAGGCTTTATCTAGGAAATTGGAAAGGGCAGCAAATTTGGTCGTTTGTACCCGATTCAGGAGGTGAGAGATGTATGGGTAGAACACTGGAGAATAAGCAGGCAATTGTAGCCGAACTCAAAGATGAGTTGAGCCAGTCTCAACTGGCGCTCGTCATTGACTACAAAGGGTTGTCTGTTGCTGAAATCACGGATTTGCGGAACCGACTGCGTCCTACAGGGACATCCTGTACGGTCACCAAAAATACGTTGATGCGATTCGCTGTAGATGGTGATGCGAGCTGGGAGCCGATTACGGAGTTCTGTAAAGAATCCTCTGCGTTCCTGCTGGTTAAGGATGATATTGGTGGAGCGATTAAAGCTTACCAGGATTTCCAAAAAGCCTCTAAGAAGACCACCATCCGTGGTGGAGTGATGGAGGGACGCGCCCTCAGCGAAGCCGATGTGAAGGCGATCGGAGATCTGCCATCGAAGGAACAACTGATGGGTCAAGTGGCTGGTGCGATCAACGCGGTTGCAACCAAGCTTGCTACAGGTATCAACGAAGTTCCTGCGTCTTTGGCTCGCGTTTTGCAAGCGGTTGCAGACAAGGACAAAGACCAAGACCAAGAAGCGGCTTAGTCATCCTTTAGGTTCTGAATATTCTTCAAAATTCAGGCTGTAAGAGCTCAAGCTAAACCTTTAGACCAAGATAGAAACTAAACATTGGAGTAATTCTATGTCTGCTACGACTGATGAGATTCTTGAGAAGCTTAAGTCGCTAACCTTACTAGAAGCGGCTGATCTAGTGAAGCAAATTGAAGAAGCCTTTGGTGTCACGGCTGCTGCCCCTATGGGTGGTTTTGCAATGGCAGCTCCGGCTGCTGCAGCTCCGGCTGAAGAGGTCGAAGAAAAGACCGAATTCGATGTAATTTTGGAAGAAGTCCCTGCGGATAAGAAGATTGCAATTCTTAAGGTGGTACGGACTTTGACAGGTCTAGGCTTGAAAGAAGCCAAGGATTTAGTCGAGGCTGCACCCAAGCCTGTGAAGGAAGCGATCGCTAAAGAAGCAGCGGAAGACGCTAAGAAGCAGATCGAAGAAGCAGGCGGCAAAGTTTCTATCAAGTAAGCTTGTTAGGACAATCTCCTGACCATTAATTAAGGGCGTTGTTCTCATTGAGAATGACGCCCTTAACTTTGTATTCAGCGAATATCTGTAAGGGCGTAGCATTCGGCAGGTAGACCTTGGAATAGATCTAAAGATTTTTGCCTGAATGCTACGCCCCTATTGCTGTGAGCGCTGAATTAGACTGTTGATCTCTTAATTGGATTGGCGATCGCTCCCACCAAAAATCTCGATAAGATTTCCGTCAGTAGGTCGACTGGTATCAAGTTCAGCACTCACAGGTGAGAAAAGTTGTCCTGAACCAAGCGGTCTGGGAACGTTTTGCTCTTCTGGTGTTTCAAATGCTTCGGGATTGATGATTGCAGCGACGACCAGCACTCCCAGTAAAGAAAAAATGCTGCCCCAGACTACGGAGCCTGCGATCGCCCAGGTTTTTTGGTGCGCCTTGAATGCTTCTACACTGGTCCATCTGCGACTTTTCCAAGCCCACTCATTGCCTTTTGTGCCCAACAAGCCTGCTGCTACCAGCCAACCGATGCCACCAGTAAAAGTGCCTGTCCAGGCTATCAACCCGATCCAAACCTGATTACTAAGGCACCAAAGTCCAGGCATCATAAACGCACCCCAGTTCCAACCCAGAATTTCATGGGGAACTTCTTTTGCAGACCAATCAGTTAGCCGAGCAGCAAGGGGGTTCCCGTTTGACTGCTCAGGCTGATGGATGGTTTGAGGCGTTTGAGCACTAATTATGGTAGCCGGAACAGGGCTGGGGGAATCAATAGACAAAGGTAAATCTTGATGGTTCTGATGGAAAGTTTGGGGCGGTAGGGTTGGTGGCACAGGTGAGCCTGAGTGAGTACTCACACTGCTCTTCAACGCAGTTAGCATTTCATCAGCCATCGCAAAGCGATCGCGTGGGTGATACTGAATTGCCTTGTCCAGCAGGTCAGCAAACGGAGAACTCACCTGAGCCGCATATTTCCGCCAGGTAATGTCTCCTGTGCGAGGGTCGAGATCTAGCTCCTGCGGAAACCGTGCAGTCAGCATGTAGATCATCGTTAACCCTAGACTGTACAGGTCGCTAGAATACATCGGTCGCCCTGCTGCCTGCTCAGAAGGCATAAAACCCGGTGTGCCAATCACGATCGAGCTAGCCGAGTTGCCCTGAGAATTGACAACGGTTCCCATGGTTTCTCGAACTGCTCCAAAGTCAATCAGAACGGGCTTTCCGTCTCGTTTGCGAAGAATAATGTTGTCGGGTTTGATGTCTCGGTGGACAATGCGCTGATCGTGAACATAAGTTAGGACAGGCAGAATATCGCGCAGAATTTGTTGGGCGATCGCCTCCGTCACGACACCCTCTGCCTGAACTTTGTCTCTCAGAGTTACGCCTTCAACCCATTCTTGAATCAGATAGAAAAGACCTTCTTCTGAAAAATAGGCATAGAGGCGAGGAATTTGGCTATTTCCATCACCCAACTCCTCCAAAATTGCTGCTTCTCGCTGAAACCGCTCCTGCACAAGCTGGTAAATTTCTGGATTATTGGCGATCGGCTTGAGCTGTTTGATCACACACTTTCGCCGAGAGGGCATCTGAATGTCTTCAGCCAGAAAAGTTGTGCCAAAGCCACCAGCCCCTAGTGTCTGGATGACTTGATAGCGGTTATTCAGGAGCGCTGGTGTCATGGATCTAGAAGTATAAATTACCCAACGATCACTTCAAATCGAGTAATCCACTTTCCTTAAGTTTGGGATTAAACCGGATTTGCATTTGCACCCCACGAGCTTCAAGCGCAGCTAAAAGTTGCTCTTCTACCCGTCGTGCTGCTTGCTTGAGCAGCTTGATTTGAGTTAATCCATCACCTGCCGCATAGCTTGCTTGTTCAGCGGCTGTCATTGTGGGCTTGGCATCAATCGGCTGATTCCATAAAGCCTCATCTGCACTGTTTCCTGAAGGCAACGTACCGTTTTCAGCAATCCAGGCGTCTCGGATTTCTTCCAAGACAGTACGGCTAGGACGCTCTATCGTCTGGACTTTTAGCCAATAGCAATGTTGCGGTTGCCGGACTAAATGCTGTTTAAGGCTGAGGTAGACATCACGGGAATAGCCGATAAATTGCAGAGTTTTCTCTTGGTCAAAGATGGCATATACGCCGACCTTGCCTTCAAACTGGTCGGTCAGTTGCCCGTTCTGGTCGATATAAGGAATGTAATCCAGGCTGTCCAGTGATGGAATGTTGGGAGTGGAAGTCATCTTTTTCGATAAATTGCACAGAGGCGACTGGGCTGAAAAATTTTTGCCTTAAACATGAAGTTGGGCGGCACGTTGATAATGGCGTAGTCTGGAGACTCGTGATATTTTTCGTATTCAACGGGCATCCCTTTGGGCGCAGCTTCGGTGTAAGGGATAGGTTGAAATAGCAGTTGGGTAAATTCGGGGCGATCGCACTTCACAGCCTGACCCACCTGTGCCAAAAAATTCTCCTGAGTCAACAGTTCAAACAAAGCTGCCTTCGCCTCTGGATCAAGCGTAAAGCTGCTGTCAAACTGATTCACAATTTTGAGTCGAGCCATAATCTAGCCAGCGTCATTGATATGAATTCAGCCTATGAGATTCTGAAGCGTCTGTCATTATGCAAAGATGACTCTGCGAGTTAAGAATTGTACGTGGGGAGATTGCTGTTGTGTCGATTGAGTTCGCTACCGCTGACGCTGATATTGCAAAGTGTTTTCCAGTTGTTGTTCAGCTTCGACCCCATCTGACCGAAACTGCCTTTGTGGAGCAAGTCAAGCGTCAGCAGGAGAATGGCTATCATCTGGTGTACTTGGAAGAAAATGGGGTGAAGGCGATCGCTGGATTCAGAATCCTAGAAATGTTAGCTAATGGGCGGTTTTTGTATGTCGATGATTTAGTCTCAGATGATTCAGAACGCTCTAAAGGGCACGGCAAGTCCTTGATGAATTGGCTGACTGACCATGCTAGATCTCAAAACTGCATCTCCCTCCAGCTTGACAGCGGCACACACCGCGTCAGAGCACATCGCTTTTACTTTCGCCAGGGAATGGCGATCACCTCTTTCCATTTCAGCCTCAAGTTAAACGACTAGCGATCGAGCTACCACTAGGTTTGAGCTTTGAAGAGAAAGAAGATACTACGCCGGGGTTTGATATTAAACTGAATGGCGTAGCGCGTATGAGACGTAGAACCCTTGTTAGACGAACAGGCTAAAAAAACAATATTGCGTAAGATTCCTCATGGACTTTATGTGTGCGGCGTGAAAGAGGGCGAAGAGGTAAACGGCTACACGGCTAGCTGGGTGATGCAGGCTTCTTTTCAGCCGCCGTTGGTCGTGAACTGCGTGAAGCAAGATTCTAAATCTCACGCCATGATCAAATCCAGCCAGGTTTTTGCACTGAGCGTCTTGGACGCGGGGCAAAAAGAGGTTGCTCAGAAATTCTTTAAACCTCAGCGTCGGGTTGGCAATAAGTTTGAAGACATTGAGTTTTACCTTGGTGAAGCAACAGGCTGTCCAATTATTTCTGACTCGCTCGGCTATGTAGAGTGTCGGGTGATTAGCGCAGTTGAGCATGGCGACCACACCGTTTTTGTGGGTGAAGTCATAGCTGCTGGCGTTCATCGCGAAGGTGATCCGCTGCTTTTAGAAAGCACAGGTTGGAATTACGGTGGGTGATCAAGTTTTATGCCATTGATTAAAGTTCAAACCTCTATTTCGGCTCCAGAGAAGTCTGAAGTTGAGACGTTGCTGAAAAGCCTCTCTAAGAGCCTGTCAAAACATTTGGGTAAACCAGAATCTTATGTGATGACCGCATTTGAACCCAATGTGTCGATGACTTTTGCAGGCACGACCGATCCCGTCTGCTACATCGAAGTGAAAAGTGTTGGGTCGATGAGTCCAACGCTAACTCAAGCGATGAGCCGAGATTTTTGCCAGCAGATTAATCAGGCGTTGGGAATTGCAAGCGATCGCACCTACATCGAATTCGCAGATGCCAAAGGCTACATGTGGGGCTGGAACGAGTCCACATTTGGCTAACCGAATCCTTCTACAACTACTGCAGGGGAAACCATGCTCAAGGCACTTTTGTTTGACCTGGATGGGACCATGGTTGACTCCGACCCCATCCACTTTCAGACTTGGCAGGAAGTTCTAAGGGAGTATGGGATCGAAATCGATAGTGAGTTCTACAGAGCCCGCTTCAGCGGCAAGCTCAATGTTCAAATCATCCAGGATTTGCTCCCTCAGCTTTCCCCTGAGGAGGGGCAAGAATTGGGCGATCGCAAGGAAGCCGAATTTCGCAAACGTGCTGAAACCTTACTGACTCCTTTGCCTGGGTTATTTGAACTGGTCGCTTGGGCAAAGGCTCAAGGGCTTAAACAAGGAGTGGTGACGAACGCTCCTAAAGAAAACGCTGAGTTCATGTTGCAAGTTTTGGGAATCAGAGATTCCTTTGCGGTAGTTGTGCTGGGGGACGACTTGCCCAAAGGGAAACCTGACCCCATGCCTTACCAGGTAGCAATGAATTTTCTGGAAACGTCGCCAGAAACTACGCTGGCATTTGAGGATTCTCCTTCAGGGATGTGTTCTGCTGTCAGCGCCGGAATTCCAACTATTGGGCTTGCCTCAACTCAATCTCCCCAGAAGCTTTATGAGTTGGGCGCAATGCTCGTAATTCCAGATTTTGTAGATTCACGGTTGCAAGATTTGCTGCGATCAGGGCAAAGCGCAATTCCGAAGGAACCGCCCCTCCCCTCCTCCAACTAATCTCTACACCCTACGCTTCTAAGCCTCATCCTTCGCCTTTTTTGAATGCCACCACTCCTTCACGGGCTGTGGTAACTTCACTGCGTATAGAGTTAGCACAATCGGCTCTCCAAAATATTCCTGCCCTAAAATCTCGACCGAGTAGGACGGCGAATTTTGGGTTGCAAGGTCAACTACAAAGCGTTTACCGATGCGTCGCCAACTAGGTTCCTTCCCCTGCCACTGGAGGCGACAGCAGGGCCACGGAAGTTCCTCCCGATCAAACAAACGACAGCAGGGACCGACGACCCGATAAGTAAAATGGGAGCCAAAACTTTGAAAAGTTTGTCCCGGTTGGAGAGGATGCTGGGTAGCGTGCAACGGAACTCAACCTCCCACGTCACAGTAAAGCAGTTTTCTAAGCCTATTATGTGACTTGTCCTGAAAACTTGCGAAGAGTTGAGGGGAAAGGCAATGGAACTGTTTGACAAATTCCCGCAGTTAGAAACCGAAAACCTGATTTTGCGGCAAATTCAACTGTCCGACGCAGAAGCCGTTTTTCAGATCTTTTCAGATGCCAGCGTGACAAAGTATCACGATCTAGATACTGCGACGAGGCTTGATCAGGCACAGTTTTTGATTAATTGTCGAGCAGAGCTCTTTAAGAGCGGACAGAGAATTCGTTGGGGCATCGCCTGTAAGACAAATGACGTGATTATCGGGTCATGTGGCTACAGTTCTTGGGTCAAAAACTCCTTTCGTGCAGAGATTGGCTACGAACTTGCCAAAATCCACTGGCAAAAAGGCATTATGACAGAAGCTTTGAGAGCCATGATCAATTTTGGCTTTCAAGAGATGGGGCTTAACCGCATTGAAGCAAGGGTAATGCTAGAAAACATAGCCTCAATCAGGCTATTGGAGAAGCTAGGTTTTGAGGAAGAAGGAATACTGCGAGAACATGGTTACTGGAAAGGAAGCTTCCATGACCTGAAGCTATTTTCAATCTTGAAGAAGAGTTGGTCGTCGAGACAGCAAGAATAGACTTCCTACGTGAATGGTAGCGCGGCTTCGCCGCGCTACCATTCACGCTTCAAAAAGTGATTCATGCAGAAGGTCTAATGAAAGTAGATAAAAACTTGGGGTGAGACAAACTTAGCCTGCCTCACCCCAAGTTTTACCTGACCAGTCAACTGAACCTATGCCGGATAAATCCGCAGACGACGGTTTGGCTCTTCACCGAAGCTGGAAGATTTGAGACGATAGTGTTCGACTAGCTCATGCTGCATCTTGCGGACTTTGGCAGAACGAGGCAACAGTTCTACGGGTTGCCCTCTGGGAATGACAATCTGCTCCACAGCAAGCCGAGCTTCTTCCAGCGCCTCAATTTCATCTTCATCACCACTGCGATAAAACAGATTGAGGTTCACCGGTTCGTTACTACCCGGATCATCCAGATTTAGCATTCGCTGGAGTGCCCGAACAATCTGCGGCATACTATTGGACTTGACTGTATGAACCGCTATCTGGTGAGCTTTTGCCGCATGACGCAGCTTGGAGTGATTTTTGACGTGCGATCGCATTGCCAATACTGCATCTGCACTATCTAAATCCTTCGTCAACACAACCGGCAAGTTTAGCGTTTGAATCGCCTGATCAAGGAGTTGACGGCTCACTGCATAGGGGTAGATGTGCAAGGGCAAATCTTCGCCGTTTGGACCTGCAGGAGGCAAATCTTCAAAGGCGTTAGCATCTCTTGGGTCTCTAAATGAGCGATCCAGAGATTCATTCAGCAGTTGGTCAAAGTCCTGCTGCTCCAGGTATGCCTGCTGCAAAGGCTCCGCTGATGAACGACTCTTTAATTCATTGCGACTATAGGATGGCAAAGGTGTCATTTGCCCAGAGCTTCGCCATCCCGTTCGCTGAGAAGATTCTCTGCTACCGCCGCGTGACTCAGTTAGAGAAAGCCCACGCGCCTGACCAAAGCTACCGCTGCGGGGTTCGCCCATGGCGCTGCGTGATCGCCTCGACATTGAGCCTACCGAATCACTAGATAGTTCGTGCGTAATCACGACTTTGCCCGTTTCGCTCACCGTCCTGACTTGCGGATTGGGTTGCCGTCCTCGCAGCAGACTGTCTACCGTCTCAGAAACTTCTTCATGAACAACCCACTTTTGCCGCTCCAGCATCTCAACAGCAATATCGAAAGTCGGAGGAGCTTTACGTTCCAAAACGCTCTTCTGGCTGCCTCTACGCCTTGCCTCATCATCACCCAGCGTTACCGACTGAATTCCTCCTACTAAGTCGGACAGGGTTGGGTTCTTGATCAGGTTCTCAATCTGATTACCGTGAGCCGTGCCAACTAACTGAACGCCTCGCTCAGCAATAGTACGAGCTGCCAAAGCTTCTAATTCAGTGCCAATCTCGTCAATTACAATGACTTCTGGCATGTGGTTTTCGACTGCCTCAATCATCACCTGATGCTGAAGCTCCGGTCGAGCTACCTGCATTCGTCTCGCTCGACCAATTGCTGGGTGGGGAATATCACCGTCTCCAGCAATTTCGTTTGAGGTGTCGATGATTACGACTCGCTTGTTCAGTTCATCAGCCAGAACTCGCGCAATTTCGCGCAGAGCCGTCGTTTTTCCAACGCCAGGACGACCCAACATGAGAATCGATCGCCCCGTTTCTACCAGGTCACGAATCATCCCGATTGTGCCATAGACCGCTCGTCCCACCCGGCAGGTTAGTCCAATGACTTCACCTGCCCGATTTCGCATCGCACTGATCCGGTGAAGCGTCCGTTCAATTCCGGCTCGGTTGTCGCCGCTAAACATCCCGACACGGTCCACACAATAGCTTAGGTCTACAGCTGAGACTGGAACATCAGAAAGATATTCTGCCTGACCCAAAAATCGAGCTTCTGGACGGCGACCTAAATCTAAGACAACTTCGATCAGCTTTTCTCGCTGGGGATGCTGCTCTAAATGCAGGCGAATCTCGCCAGGTAAAATTTCTAGCAGTCGGTCAAGGTCGTCTGTAATCTGCATCGCTGTAGGAACACTCTGATCTGCGGCAATCTCAGAATCAATCGGCTGTTCAGAGGAGTTGTTACCGTTGAGCGTCATGAGTAAATGGCTTTAAAGGTGTTAAATGACCAGCAGGAAGTTCAAGGAAAGAAATTTGACGAAATGCCGAGCCGTAATAGGGCACTGCATCAGGTCAGCTTATCCGGTTTGCTTAGGAATGGTTTGCTTTAGCCTCATAGGTGATTTGATTTGAGAAACAAGAGAATCAGCAAGTCCAACGGCTTTGTGTAGCAAATCCGGATGAACCTCTAGACGAGTGGAATTTGATCTAGGAATCCATGAAGTCATAGTGTCAGCTCTATGAAATCCATTGGGAAAATTCCTAGAAAAATTTATAGTAACTGATGAATCTTCCGTGCTGTGTTGCGCTAGCTGATCCAAAACAGGAGCTAAAAGGGTGCGGGCATAGCTACCATAGGCAATTCCAGCAACCCTGTAGGGCGGTTGCGCTGTAGTATCAACGGGCTGTGAGACACCTGCTGTCAAGACGGAAGCGTTCTCTACACAGGTGTCTGAGTAATTAATGTCCTGATTGATCACTACATTGCGCTGGTTTGCCAACGCTGTACGTTCCCCTAATAAGCCTTGTTTTACTAGCTTAGAAACCGTATAACTATTTGTTCCTCCCGCTAATTGCACATATCCCGGTAACTTGGCTGCTAGAACCTTTTGTCCTAGCCTGATGGTGGCACGAGTGGCACCATCACCAATATCACCGCTCATCGGTCTACCGTCTGTTTGCCAAACCAGTGGGCAGGGCAAGGGTGAGATCAGCTCATACAGTGCCCAGAGGTAGTCAATCAGCCCCTCTCCGTCGGGACAGCTAATTGCAATTAGTTTGAGCTGGTCAAGCGAAGGAGCGATCGCCTGCCAAAGCCGCTTAAAGTCTGCCAAACGCCCTACCTGCGTATGAATTTCAACTGCATCCACTCCGGTTAGCACTAGAGGCGCGATCGCTGCTGGTGTGAACACATAGGAGCGAGTCGAAATCTGCTGAATCGGACACACCGTTAAGCAGCGACCGCAGCCGTAGCAAAGATCGTCAATTACGCCTGAAAAATTATTGTGGCTATGGTTGAAGGCGATCGCCTCAGCAGGGCAGATCGATTCACAGGGTCGAGTGCAGTCCGCTGGACATTTCGCAGCATCAAACTCAGCCTTGCGAAAATGCGGATCTTCGCCATCATTCAAACTCACCATCAGCCAGGGCAAGCTGTTAAACTTAAACGCCTCAGAACCAGCGGCGGCTAAACGACTCGCTGCCCACATTGCCTCTCGCGCAGCAGTGATGACAGCCGGATCTGCGGCAACATCAACACAATCAGCACCAGCAAGCGTATAGGCCAGGGTGAGATTGCGTACAGCAGGGAGGTGTTGAAAGCTGGCTCCACAAATGAGTTTGAACCAGTTGCCCTCCCTTAAAGATCGTAAGGGACGGTACAAATCAGTCACCCTTACATGCTAATGGGTTACTCGAAAAATGACGAGGGATCAATCTGCGGTCAGTCTACTACAAAGATTGAATACTGAGACGTATTACAAGCTGCACGTATTACAAATTGCTGAAATACTTTTCCATAAAGGGCGATCTGCTCGGTTTAAACCAAGTGCGGAGACGCAGCAGTGCTGCATCTCCGCAGAGTTGAATATGTTTCCTGACTATTTCTCACCCTTCTCCTGAACCTATAATCTCGAACCGTAAGGTATGAGCCCTCTCAATAAAAAGCCTTTAGCCTACTGTAGGTGGATTGGGATTATCAGGATTGGTTGGATCAGGGAGATTTTGAGCGCCTTCTGCCTTTTGCCTAGTGCCACCAGCATCAAGACGATTGGGAAAGCTCGGACGAGGAGGAACGTATTTTTTGTTACTCATGAGTAGATGCCTGAATTGAGATATCTCAATCCTAGTTGGCATTCTGAGATTTTCTGGAGTCAGCTTAATACAACGTCCTATTTACCCTAAGCTGCAACCAGAGTTTCCTTTAATGGCTTCCAGGTAAAGCTGCGATCGCCTCCCAATTCAATCGCTACCTTGATCCGGGGCTCATAGCTGGGCAGCGCAGCCAAAAATTCCAACTCTTGCTGCGAAAGAATCCCTCCGTCCAAAAACCACAATGCCAAACCTTTAGAACCTGGTGGTAGCTGTTCCAACTGATACCCTGCAACAGGAGGAACATAGTATCTCGCACCAACCGCTGCTCCGCGTCCTGTATCTTTCTTGCCTAAATGGGGTGGACGAACTCCATGAACATCTAACAAATATGCAGAGAGATCGCCTAGCCCACGCGCATTGATGGTTAGCAATCCATATCCTGCTGCTCTGAGACGACGCTGATATCGCCCTTCATACCCTCCCTCCAGTGGAATGTACAGCCCCAAAGCGCCCGCTTTTTCTAAATCACGGATAAACTGCTTGCCTGTTGTAATCAACGCCATAAGCTTTGCGTCCTCACTGCCCAGAAGTTTCAAGAGGGTCTAAGTATCTCCGTTAGCGATCTCATTATAAATGTGGATATGTAAGCAGCGATCGCCCCCTTGGCGCAGGATTGATTCAATTCACCTTATCCACCGATAGCAATTCCTAATTCCTAGTGGCATCACAGCCATAAATTACGCCACAATAGGGTCATTCAGGAATTCACAGGCAATTAAAAACTAGAGTAAGAATTTGCTAGACAAGTTCGTTTTAATTGTCTATGATATTTAATTGTCGCCGAAATTAGGGTTTATGGATTTCACGGGACAAAGGTAATGAACTAGAGTTCACTGCTAATCGTCCCTTGGCTGCTAAGCCTCTTGATTGGGAGAAACTTTTCAGATTCTCCTGCTTCCGAAAAGCCTGCTCGTAATAGTAGAGACAGCGCGGTTCAGATCAAGAGTTGCAGGCGAAACCCGTAGGATACTGAACGGATGTCTGTTTAAGTCCTGGCGAAGTGAGAAAGTGCAGCGTTGAGCAGTTCGCTGAAAGCGAGTGTTCCCTGCGATCTCTAGACTGCCTAAGCCGCTACTTTCGTAGAGCCTGAAGTGACTGCTGTAATCACAACAGCAAAGCTTTGGGGTGGTTTTTGCGAAAAATCTGTTGAAGTTTGATGGGCTAGCGAGGCGATCGCAGTTCCAAGATTTTTGCAGTGTTCAAAACAAGGGAGACTCGTTACTGTGTCTGTTGGTATCCTCGGCACTAAGCTTGGCATGACCCAAGTATTTGATGAAGTAGGGAAAGCGATCCCTGTGACTGTTGTGCAGGCTGGCCCATGCACCATCACCCAGATTAAAACTGCTCAGACAGATGGCTATGCAGCCATTCAGGTTGGTTATGGAGAAGTAGCAGCTAAAGCGCTTAACAGACCAGAATTGGGTCATTTAACCAAGTCTGAAGCCCCTCCTCTGCGTCACCTCCATGAGTATCGGTTGGACAACGTCGCCGAGTTCCAACTGGGACAGCAAATTACTGCTGATACATTCGTGTCAGGGCAAATCGTGGACGTGATTGGCACTAGCATCGGTCGTGGTTTCGCTGGTTATCAGAAGCGGCACAACTTCAAACGTGGACCCATGGCGCACGGTTCTAAGAACCATCGCCTACCAGGTTCAACCGGCGCAGGTACTACACCTGGGCGCGTCTATCCGGGTAAGAGGATGGCGGGTCGTTTAGGCGGTAGCCGAGTCACAGTTCGTAAGCTTACTGTGGTGCGTGTCGATGCCGAGCGCAATCTATTGCTCATCAAAGGCGCTGTTCCAGGCAAGCCCGGAGCCTTGTTAAATATTGTTCCTGCCAAGCAAGTAGGAAATTCATAAATCCGAGTTTTTAGCTGTGAGTTCTGGCGTTTCTCAATTTGAAAACCTGTCGCTCAAAGCTGATTAATTCCAAGGCTCATCAGTCGGAGGGAAAAATATGGTTGATTGTATAGTTCGAGATTGGCAAGGCGAAGAGGTTGGACAAGCCTCCTTAGAGTTGAAAGTTGCGAGTGAAGCGAGTGCTTCTCACATTGTGCATCGAGCTGTTGTACGGCAATTGGCCAATGCTCGGCAAGGCACTGCCTCAACAAAGACTCGCGCAGAAGTGAGCGGTGGAGGTCGCAAGCCTTGGCGACAAAAAGGTACAGGACGTGCTCGTGCAGGTTCTAACCGCTCTCCGCTATGGCGGGGGGGTGGCGTAATCTTTGGACCCAAGCCCAGAGACTACAGCACCAAAATGAACCGCAAAGAGCGCAGACTAGCTTTGCGGACAGCTTTCCAGAGCCGTGTTGGAGACCTGGTTATCGTTCAAGACTTTGCTGATCAGTTGCCTCGCCCTAAGACGAAAGAGTTGACGCAGGCGATCGCCCGTTGGGGAATTGATCCTACCGCTAAAATTCTGCTGATTCTTTCAGAGAGAGATGAGACGGTTTACCTTTCAGCTCGAAATATTGTCAACCTTAAGCTGATTTCTGCTAGCAGTCTTAATGTCTATGACCTGCTAGACGCAGACAAAATTTTGGCAACTGCGTCTGCTCTTGCAAAAATTCAGGAGGTTTACGGTGACTAAGTTTGACTCCCGTGCGCTAGCAGACCTGGTGCGTCGCCCGATTGTGACTGAGAAAGCAACCTTGCTATTGGAGAACAACCAGTACACATTCGAGGTTGATCCCCGCGCAACTAAGACAGAAATCAAGTCTGCGATCGAACAACTTTTCGAGGTCGAAGTCGTACAAATCAATACTCAAAATCCGCCTCGCAAGAAGCGGCGCATGGGTCGATTTGTAGGATTCCGTTCCAGCTACAAGCGGGCAGTCGTGACCCTCGCCCCCGGAGATTCGATCACGTTGTTCCCCGAAGTTTAGTGCCTATACTAATCTCCGCCAACTGAATGCCGTCTAGCAGTGCAACCAAATTTGAGTTATGGGTATTCGTTACTATCGACCATATACACCTGGCACCCGCGAACGCACAGTTTCGGAATTTTCCGAAATTACCAAAACTGAGCCAGAAAAATCTCTAACCCGTTCGGTACATCGTCCTAAAGGCCGGAACAATCGTGGTGTAATCACGACTCGTCATCGAGGCGGTGGGCACAAGCGCCTTTACCGAATCATTGATTTTTACCGCAACAAGCACAACATCCCAGCGAAAGTAGCAGCGATTGAATACGATCCCAATCGCAACGCTCGAATTGCTTTGGTCTATTACCAGGATGGTGAGAAGCGATATATTATCCATCCCCTTGGATTGGCTGTTGGCGCCACTATCATTTCTGGACCAGATGCCCCTTTTGAAGTGGGTAATGCGCTTCCCCTGGGCAACATTCCTCTAGGAACTGCTGTTCATAATGTGGAGTTAGTTCCTGGTAAAGGTGGGCAGATTGTCCGAGCAGCGGGTGCTTCAGCTCAAGTTGTCGCTAAAGAAGGTAATTTTGTAACCCTCAGACTGCCTTCTACTGAAGTTCGCCTGGTTCGACGCGAATGTTACGCAACCATTGGACAGGTGGGTAATACTGATTCTCGCAACGTCAGCCTTGGTAAGGCGGGTCGTAAGCGCTGGAAAGGTCGCCGTCCAGAGGTTCGCGGTAGTGTAATGAACCCTGTGGATCACCCTCATGGTGGTGGTGAAGGTCGTGCTCCGATTGGTCGTAGTGGACCGGTTACTCCTTGGGGTAAGCCAGCTTTGGGTTATAAGACTCGCAAGAAGAAGAAAATTAGTGATGCTTTGATTGTGCGTCGTCGCCGTCGTTCCTCTAAGAGAGGTCGTGGCGGTCGGGATGCATAAGCTGGCTGGCAATCTGCCAACCCTAAACCTGAGCGCTCAAATTCTGTTAAGCGATAGTTACTTCATTAGGTTGACCCAGCTATGTCTCGCTCTCTGAAAAAAGGCCCGTTCGTAGCAGATCATCTGCTCTCAAAAATTGAAGCCCTCAATGCAAAGGGCGACAAGCAAGTGATCAAAACCTGGTCACGCGCATCAACCGTTTTGCCCCAGATGATTGGGCACACGATCGCCGTTCACAATGGGCGTCAACATGTTCCGGTCTACGTAACGGAGCAAATGGTAGGACACAAATTGGGAGAATTTGCCCCAACTCGCACCTTCCGAGGTCACGCCAAAAGTGACAAGAAGGCCCGTCGCTAAAAGTCGTTAGCTGCCAGCAAATGGCAGTCAGCCACCGCTGGAGTTAAGGACTGTAGGAGAAAATCATGGCTATCACCGCTGCTGAAGAAGTTAAAGCTGTTGCTCGATATATTCGGATGTCACCTCACAAGGTGCGTCGGGTCTTAGACCAAATTCGTGGACGTTCCTACCGGGAAGCTCTGATTATCCTGGAGTTTATGCCCTATAGAGCCTGTGAGCCTGTTCTCAAGGTTCTTCGCTCGGCTGTGGCGAACGCAGAACATAATGTGGGACACACCCCTGCTGACCTGATTGTTAGCCAAGCCTACGCAGATCAAGGCCCTGTGCTCAAGCGCTTTCGCCCTCGGGCACAAGGGCGGGCCTATCAGATTCGGAAGCCGACTTGCCATATCACTATTGCGGTTGCTCCCGGAGCAGAAGAGGAATAGCCAGGTATTTATATCTGTTCTGTAAATATTGCTCTTATCTAACTAACCCTTTTACTGCTTACATTTCAGAGGACGAGTCGTGGGACAAAAGATACATCCAGTTGGCTTCCGCCTCGGCATCACTCAAGAACATCGTTCTCGATGGTTTGCCGACTCTGGGCGATATCCAGACCTGTTACAGGAAGACTACAAAATCCGTAACTACATCGCTACAGATAAAAATCTCAGCAACGCTGGGATTTCCGAAGTACGTGTTGAGCGGAAAGCTGACCAAATCGATTTAGAGGTTAGAACAGCTAGACCAGGCGTTGTAGTGGGTCGAGGTGGTGCAGGCATTGAAAACTTGCGTGCCGGACTTCAGAAAGAATTGGGAAGTAGCGATCGCCAAATTCGCATCAATGTTGTAGAAGTAGCCCGTGTCGACGCAGACGCAGGACTTATTGCTGAATATATTGCTCAGCAGCTAGAGCGCCGAGTCTCTTTCCGCCGAGTGGTTAGACAAGCCATTCAACGGGCACAGCGGGCCGGAGTTCAAGGGATAAAAGTTCAGGTCAGTGGTCGCTTGAACGGCGCAGAAATTGCGCGGACAGAATACACCCGCGAGGGTAAGGTGCCGCTACATACACTCCGGGCAGACATTGACTACTCCTACCGAACAGCTCAAACCATTTATGGTGTATTGGGCATCAAGGTTTGGGTATTCAAAGGAGAAATTATTCCAGGAGAAGAAGAACCTGCTACTCCCGGAAATGTTCAGCCCCGTCGCCGCCAGCAGCAGCAGCAGCGTCGCCGTCAACAGTTTGAAGATCGTTCAAATGAGGGGTAAGGCGAGTCATGTTAAGTCCTAGAAGAACTAAATTTCGGAAGCAGCATCGGGGCCGGATGCGAGGGTTGGCCAACCGGGGCAATGACTTGAACTTTGGTGATTTTGCCCTTCAAGCACTCGAACCCTCCTGGATCACTGCCCGTCAGATCGAAGCTAGCCGACGAGCAATGACGCGATATATTCGCCGGGGTGGAAAAATTTGGATTCGTGTCTTTCCAGACAAGCCGGTAACCATGCGCCCAGCTGAAACCCGAATGGGATCAGGTAAGGGAAACCCAGAGTTTTGGGTTGCAGTGGTTAAGCCAGGTCGGATTCTGTTTGAAATCGCTGGCGTTCCGGAGGCGACTGCGCGTGAGGCGATGCGCCTTGCTGCCTTTAAACTGCCTATCAAAACGAAGTTCATTACGCGCGAAGCGGAGGAAGTATAAGCCATGCCTCTGCCCAAGATTGAGGAAATTAGGGATCTGAGTGATCAAGAACTCAGCGATCAAATCGTAGAAACCAAAAAGCAGCTGTTTGAGTTGCGGTTTCAAAAAGCTACTCGACAGTTAGAGAAGCCTCATCAGTTTAAGCATATGCGCCATCGTCTCGCTCAACTGATGACGTTGGAGAGAGAGCGTCAGTTAGCAGCTTCTATTAAACAGACATCCGGTTCTGGGGCTGCATCTTCAGATTCAAAATCGGATGCAGAAGAGGAGTAGGTTTCAATGGCAGTCAAAGAGAGAGTTGGCTTAGTTGTCAGCAACAAAATGGACAAAACGGTGGTGGTGGCTGTGGAAAACCGCGCCCCTCATCCCAAGTACCGCAAAATTATGGTTCGCACCAAGCGGTACAAAGCGCATGACGAAGAAAATAAATGTCAAGAGGGCGATCGCGTTCGTATTCAGGAAACCCGCCCCCTTAGTCGGACTAAGCGCTGGGTTGTAACTGACATCATTAGCACCGCCCCCAAAGTTTAACCGCGGAGATTCACCATGATTCAACAAGAGTCTTACCTTAACGTGGCAGATAACAGCGGTGCTCGCAAGCTGATGTGCATTCGAGTTCTAGGTGGCAACCGTCGCTATGCTGGCGTAGGCGATGTCATCATCGCTGTTGTCAAAGATGCGATCCCAAACATGGCGATCAAAAAGTCGGACGTAGTGCGAGCCGTTGTGGTTCGTACTCGCAAAGGGCTACGTCGCGACAGCGGCATGAGCATTCGCTTTGACGATAATGCAGCTGTCATCATTAATGCCGAGGGCAACCCTAGAGGAACTCGTGTATTTGGGCCTGTAGCCCGCGAGCTGCGCGACAAAAACTTCACCAAGATTGTTTCTCTAGCTCCGGAGGTGCTGTGATGCCAAAAGCTAAGCAACCCAAAGTTGGATACAAAATGCACGTCAAGAAGGGAGACACCGTTCAGGTAATCTCCGGAAAGGAGAAGGGCACAGTTGGTGAAGTCTTGCAGACTTTTCCAAAACTGAGCAAGGTCATCGTCAAAGGGGTCAACATCAAGACCAAGCACGTTAAGCCTCAGCAAGAGGGAGAGTCAGGTCAGATTACGACGACTGAGGGTCCGATTCACAGCTCAAACGTGATGCTTTATTCGACCAAACAGAAAGTAGCGAGTCGTATCTGTTACACCTACAACTCTGATGGACGCAAGGTTCGGATGTTAAAGAAGACCGGCGAAATTCTTGACTAAGTAGTTCATCAAGCAGCAATCCTGACAAAGCCCAGGAAGCATCAAGGATAAAAAATATGGCAGAAAAGCTCAAAGTTACTTATCGAGAAAAAATTGTTCCAAAGCTGATGGAACAGTTTCAGTACGAAAACGTTCATCAAGTTCCTAAGCTTGTTAAGGTCACTGTTAACCGAGGGTTAGGGGAAGCTGCTCAAAATGCGAAAGCATTAGAAGCATCCTTGAATGAGATTGCGATGATCACAGGGCAAAAGCCTGTTGTTACTCGTGCGAAAAAGGCGATCGCAGGCTTCAAAATCCGTAAGGGAATGCCCGTAGGTATTATGGTTACCTTGCGTTCAGACCGAATGTACGCATTTCTGGAACGGTTGATCAATTTGTCCCTACCCCGAATCCGGGACTTTCGTGGAATTAGCCCTAAGAGCTTCGATGGTCGTGGTAACTACACTTTGGGTCTGCGAGAACAGCTCATTTTTCCTGAAGTGGAGTACGACAGAATTGACCAGATTCGCGGGATGGATATTTCAATCATCACCACTGCAAACACCGACGAAGAGGGCCGCGCTTTGCTGAAAGAAATCGGTATGCCCTTTCGAGACAATTGAGGCAGTTTCATAAAGAGGAAACTATGGCGGTTAACGATACGATTGCAGACATGCTGACGCGCATCCGAAATGCTACTTTGGCACGGCACCAGACAACAGAGGTTCCGTCAACTCGGATGACTCGCGATATTGCTAGGGTTCTACGAGAAGAAGGTTTTATTGCTGATTTCTCAGAATCTGGGGAGGGAGTTAAGCGCAACTTAGTACTCTCCCTTAAGTACAGAGGCAAAAATCGTCGGCCTATCATCAATACTTTAAAGCGCGTCAGCAAGCCAGGTTTACGAGTTTACTCCAATCGCAAAGAGCTGCCCAGAGTCTTGGGTGGGATCGGCATTGCAATTATTTCTACATCCAGCGGAATCATGACTGATCGAGATGCACGCCGCCAGGGTTTAGGAGGAGAAGTGCTCTGCTACATCTGGTAGGCATTACTCAGAGCAGTTGTTAGCTGTTAGTTCTTTGCGGTCAGATAGGCGGTGAGAGCTGACGACCATCAACTACTAGCAATTAATCACTGTTGTTCAGGAGCAATTTTCAGTATGTCTCGTATCGGAAAACGTCCCATCCCTCTCCCTGCCAAGGTGACTGTCACCATTGCAGGTCAACAGGTGGCAGTAAAAGGTCCAAAAGGTGAATTGTCTCGTATCCTTCCCGCCGAAGTAGAGGTGAGCCAGGAAGGGGAAACTCTGCTAGTTAAGCGCCGCAACGATTCCCGTGTGGCTCGGCAACGTCACGGACTTAGCCGAACTCTGGTTGCCAATATGGTTGAAGGAGTCTCTCAAGGGTTTCAGCGTCGTCTAGAAATTCAGGGGGTTGGTTATCGTGCTCAAGTTCAGGGCCGTAACTTGACGCTAAACGTCGGTTATAGCAATCCTGTGCAGATCGCTCCTCCGGAAGGCATTCAACTAGCAGTAGAAAACAATACCAACGTTTTGATCAGCGGCATCGATAAAGAGATTGTTGGTAACATCGCAGCTCAAATCAGAGCGGTTCGTCCGCCCGAACCTTATAAGGGTAAGGGAATTCGCTATGCAGGCGAGATGGTCAGACGCAAAGCTGGAAAGGCAGGGAAGAAGTAAAAATGAAACTTACTCGAAGAGAATCAACACAGCGTCGTCATGGTCGTATCCGGCGCAAAGTCATTGGAACCGCAGAGCGTCCTCGTTTGGCTGTTTTCCGTTCAAACCAGCATATTTACGCTCAGATCATAGACGATACTCGCCATCACACTCTAGTTTCTGCCTCTACTTTGGAGCCATCGTTGAAGTCAGAATTGAATTCTAGCGGCAACTGTGCTGCATCCGTGCAAGTAGGCAAGCTAATTGCACAGCGATCGCTTGAGCAAGGTATCCGCCAGGTTGTCTTCGACCGTGGTGGCAAACTCTATCACGGACGAGTCAAAGCTCTTGCAGATGCTGCTCGAGAGGGTGGTTTGGACTTCTAAGTAGATTTTTATTGAACTGTTGTCCTCTAAAAATGTGTCAAAGGCAAGCCCTCTAAGCAGACCAAGCTAAGTTTAAGGATTAAAGACATGGCAAATCGTCGCAAAAACAATAAAGCGAAAGAGAAAGAAACAGATTGGCAAGAGCGGGTTGTTCAGATTCGCCGGGTCACTAAAGTTGTTAAAGGTGGTAAAAAGCTGAGCTTTCGAGCCATTGTTGTAGTTGGCAATGAACGAGGGCAAGTCGGTGTTGGTGTTGGTAAAGCTAGTGACGTAATTGGTGCAGTTCGCAAAGGCGTAGCAGATGGAAAAAAGCATTTAGTTGATGTGCCCCTAACCAAAGCTAACTCCATTCCCCATCCCGTTAATGGAGTGGGTGGCGGTGCCAAAGTGATGATGCGTCCTGCAGCACCGGGAACTGGGGTAATTGCTGGTGGAGCGGTGCGAACTGTACTGGAGCTAGCTGGAGTGCGTAATATCTTGGCAAAGCAGCTAGGGTCAGACAACCCTTTAAACAATGCCAGAGCTGCTGCCAATGCGCTGGCATCTTTAAGAACTTTTTCTGAAGTTGCAGAAGAGCGAGGGGTTCCTATCGAATCTCTCTATGCCTGAATTAATGGTTAGTGCACACCTATTGCTATTCACGACAAAGCATAAGCAAACGACTAACTAAATTCTTTTTTGGAGAAGAACAAGCTTATGAGATTAGAAGACGCTTCACCTCAAAAAGGTTCTCGAAGACGGCGGCGACGCATCGGTAGAGGCATCTCTGCTGGTCAGGGTGCTAGCGGTGGGTTTGGAATGCGGGGTCAAAAATCGCGCTCTGGTCGCAGTACTCGTCCTGGCTTCGAGGGGGGACAAATGCCTTTGTATCGGCGTATTCCCAAACTCAAGCACTTTACAGTAATCAATCGTCTGCATTACACCGTCATCAATGTTGGCGACCTAGAGTCACTGCCTGCTAAATCTGAAGTGACGCTTGAGTCTTTGATGGAAGCAGGAATTGTTACCTCAGATGATGGACCTTTGAAAGTTTTGGGAAATGGTGACCTAACTACTCAGCTTGAAGTGACGGCTGCTGCTTTTACGGCATCGGCTCGCACCAAGGTTGAGGCGGCAGGCGGTACCTGCAAGCTGCTAGATTAATAAATAGCTTGTACCTTACGCTTGAGAGTTCTACTTTGATCAAAGGGCAGAGTATTTCAGCGATGCTGTCATGCTTGGATTAGGCACAACTCAAAGAAGCTGTTCTGAGGAAAGCTGCGATCGCATATATCGGTAGAGGAACTCCTTAAATGGTCGTTAGTAAAGATAAAGCCCCAACGGCTCAAGAAACGTTCATGCAAATGGCGCAAGCAGCAGGACTGAGAGGTCGGCTGCTTGTTACCGTTGGGATGTTACTTCTGGTTCGTCTAGGTATTGTAATTCCCGTACCTGGAATTAACCGCGATGCCTTGCAAGCAGCACTCAGTGACAGTGGCTTGGGAGGTCTACTTAGCTTTTTAGACATCCTGGCAGGCGGCGGAATTTCTGCGGTAGGGATATTTGCTTTAGGAATTTTGCCCTACATCAACGCATCCATTATTTTACAGCTTCTAACGGCAGCGATTCCAGCTCTAGAAGACTTGCAGAAGAACGAAGGCGAAGCAGGAAGGCGCAAAATTTCCCAGATTACTCGTTATGTTGCCTTGGGCTGGGGATTAATTCAAAGTGTTGGCATCGCTTTGTTCGTTCGTCAATTTGCCGAAAACCCAAGCATCCTTTTTGTTGTAGAAACTGCTTTGGCGCTCACAGCAGGTTCCATGTTTGTGATGTGGGTTGGTGAGCTAATTACAGAGCGAGGAATTGGCAATGGAGCTTCTCTACTGATTTTTGTAAGTATTGTCTCAACCCTGCCTCGTTCATTAGGTAATACTGTTGAACTTGCTCAGGGTGGCGATCGCAGCCTTGTTGGCGGCATCATCATTCTGATGTTGGTCTTCCTGGTTATGATTGTTGGCATCGTTTTTGTCCAAGAGGGAACTCGTCGAATTCCTATCATTTCTGCTCGACGGCAGGTGGGGCGCAGACTCTACTTAGAAAGAAGCAGTTATTTGCCACTTCGCCTGAACCAAGGTGGGGTGATGCCAATCATTTTTGCTTCTGCAGTCATGGTTGTGCCAGCATCCTTGTCGCAGTTCATTCCCAACCAGTTTCTAGGACAGGTTGTCAGCTACCTGAGCCCTGGTACTTGGGTTTATATAGTGGTTTACTTGGTGCTCATTCTGTTCTTCAGTTATTTCTACGCTTCCTTGATTGTTAATCCTGTGGACATGTCCCAGAACCTCAAGAAGATGGGAGCTAGTATTCCAGGAATTCGCCCCGGTAAAGCAACGAGTGAATACATTGAACGCGTTTTGAATCGTTTAACTTTTTTAGGCGCTGTATTCTTGGGGCTAGTTGCAATCATTCCAACTGCGGTCGAAGGTGCAACCCAAATCAGGACTTTTCAAGGATTAGGAGCGACTTCACTGTTAATCCTAGTCGGTGTAGCAATCGATACAGCGAAGCAAATTCAGACTTATGTGATTTCTCAGCGCTATGAAGGGATGGTGAAGCAGTAGTGGCAAGATTGATCTTTCTGGGGCCTCCAGGTGCAGGAAAAGGGACTCAGGCAGATACCCTTGCCCATCTGTGTAATATTCCTCACATTTCTACTGGGGACATCTTACGTGGTGCAGTTTCCCAACAAACTGATCTTGGCATAAAGGCTCAGTCTTATATGGACCAAGGTGAGCTAGTGCCAGATCAGCTGATTTTGGATCTGGTGCGCGACCGCCTTGGTCAACCTGATATAGAAAAAGGTTGGATTCTTGACGGCTTTCCTAGAAATGTGAATCAGGCTGTGTTTCTAGATGAGCTTCTGCAAGAGATTGAGCAAACGTGCGACTGTGTTGTCAATTTGGAAGTCCCCGATGATGTTCTAGTAGCTCGTCTTTTAAGTCGAGGGCGCAAAGATGATAGCGAAGAGGTAATCCGCAACCGACTTCAGGTTTATCGAGAGCAAACCGCTCCTCTGATTGATTTTTACAGCGATCGCCAGCAGCTAATTTCTGTAGATGGAAATCGCTCCGTTGAGCACGTTAATGTAGATCTTCAGCAGATTATTCAAGACTGAGATATTAAATTCTCTAAGTCTTGAGTGTGTCAACCGTCGAAAAGCAATTGGGTCAAGTGAAGCTGTTTTCGCTAATTCTCCTTAAAGCTGTTTAGTATAGAGATTTGTTAATCTTGAAATAAGCGTTAATGAGCAGAAACCATAGAAAATTCGTAGACTCAGGTCAAATTGTGAATTTCTAAGTTTCCGAGATCGTTTTGTACTTTAGTTTGAGGAAAAGCGCATTGTCTAAACAAGATCTAATTGAAATGGAAGGTACGGTAACAGACTCGTTACCTAACGCAATGTTTCGGGTTGACCTAGATAACGGCTTTAATGTTTTGGCTCATATCTCGGGCAAAATTAGGCGAAACTACATCAAGATTCTTCCGGGCGACCGAGTGAAGGTTGAATTAACTCCTTACGATTTGACAAAAGGTCGAATCACTTATCGGCTTCGTAAAAAGTAGAGGTAGCTATCTTCTGAGTGGAAAAAATAACAAACAGCCTCCTCAGAAGTCGGTTCGCAGTTTGACCAGAGCAAGAATAATTGCTATAATGACAACTTTGTACAAGATTGGAATAGCCTAAGAGATGAAGGTTCGAGCATCCGTTCGTAAGATTTGTGAAAAATGCCGCGTCATTCGTCGACGTGGCAGGGTTATGGTAATTTGCTCCAACCCAAAACATAAACAGCGTCAAGGTTAGCTGTGTTACTAGTAGACGGTTTGGGTTTAAGCGAGAAATTCGCTTTTATTGATAGATAGAACAGCATTCCAGAATTTAACGTTAGGGGGAGATGGCAGAGTGGCACGTATTGCCGGAGTAGACCTTCCACGTGACAAGCGTGTCGAAATTGGTCTGACTTATATATTTGGAATTGGGTTGTCGAGTTCTAAAGCAATCCTAGTTAAAACAGGTGTAAACCCAGATACGCGGGTTAAGGACCTTAGTGATGCGGACGTTGGTGCGCTTCGGGAGGTCGTTGAAGCCGATTACCAGGTAGAAGGTGATCTTAGGCGCTGGAACCAGATGAACATTAAGCGTCTAATGGACATCGGAACCTATCGAGGACGTCGTCACCGTATGGGATTACCCGTTCGTGGTCAGCGAACTCGAACTAATGCCCGCACAAACCGGGGTGGTCGTCGAACAGTTGCTGGTAAGAAGAAGGCTCCAAGCAAGAAATAGTTTTAGGGCTCCAGACACGCGCCACAATATCCCTAGGTTCTTGCATAGGAGCAAATTGCGAACATTGGCTCTTGCATGATCAAAAATTTGCTGGATTGCCTCAATCTATTTTTGGTCTAAGTGCATGTTCGAGTATGGAGTTAAGTATAGGTTTGAGCTTCTTCTGTCTTACCTGATCGGCTCCATAAGGCTAGGAAAATGAGATTTTGGCTTCCCTAGATACAAAGTTTAAGTTTTTATCCAGAGAGTAAAGTATGGCGAGACAACCAACTCGTAAGTCCGGGGCAAAGAAGCAGAAAAAGAATGTGCCGAGTGGTGTTGCACATATTCAGTCAACTTTCAACAACACCATCATTACGATTACAGATATTAATGGGGAAGCTATTTCGTGGGCTTCGTCTGGTTCTAGTGGCTTTAAAGGTGCCAAGAAGGGTACACCGTTTGCTGCTCAGACAGCCGCTGAGGGTGCAGCTCGGCGGGCTGTTGATCAAGGTATGCGTCAGATTGAGGTTATGGTAAGTGGTCCAGGATCTGGCAGGGAAACCGCAATTAGAGCCCTACAGGGCGCTGGACTAGAGATTACGCTTATCCGTGACGTTACTCCCATTCCTCACAATGGTTGTCGTCCTCCTAAGCGACGGCGGGTTTGAGGCGAACTGGAAGTAAACAGTTCGAGAGATATTGAGAGCGGTGCATCCGGTAACCTACCGGGAGATGAATTGAGTCAGGAAAGTGTTGTTTGCCTTTCCAATGCTAGGGAAGAGGGAGGTTGGTCTATGGCACAGTTTCAGGTCGAGTGCGTAGAAACAGATAATGTTGATGATCGAAATCTTTATGGGCGATTCATTCTAGAACCGTTGGAAAGAGGTCAAGGCATTACAGTCGGAAATGCTTTGCGTCGAGTGCTTCTCTCGAATTTAGAAGGAGCGGCAGTAACGGCTGTGCGTGTTGCTGGGGTAACGCACGAATTCATGACCATTCCTGGTGTCCGTGAAGATGTCTTAGACATTATCTTGAACATGAAAGAGATTGTGCTGAAGAGTTACTCCTCTCAGCCTCAAATTGGACGCTTGCTCGTCCAAGGTCCTGCGACTGTCACAACGGAACATTTCGAGCTTCCTTCTGAAGTTGAGATTATTGATCCGACTCAGTATATCGCCACAGTTGGAACTAACTCGACTCTAGAAATGGAATTTAGGATTGAGAAGGGCATTGGCTACCGGGCTGTTGAAAAGGGACGCGATGAAACGGCAGCTTTGGACTTTCTTCAAATCGATTCAGTTTTTATGCCTGTCCGTAGGGTCAATTACACGATTGAAGATGCTCGAGTCGGCGGTTCCCTTGAAAAAGACCGTCTGATTATGGAGGTTTGGACGAACGGAAGCTTAACTCCTCAGGAAGCATTGAGTCAAGCCGCAAGTATTCTAGTTGATCTATTCAATCCTCTCAAGGATGTCACTTTTGAGCCGTTGAGGGATGACTTCCCAGAGGATGAAGATCCAACCAATCAAATTCCTATTGAAGAGCTTCAGCTGTCGGTTCGAGCGTACAACTGTTTGAAACGGGCACAGATTAATTCAGTGGCGGATCTTCTGGATTACAGCCAAGAGGATCTTTTGGAAATCAAGAATTTCGGTGCTAAGTCGGCTGAAGAAGTAATTGAAGCACTGCAAGTTCGGCTTGGCATTACTCTGCCTCATGAGAAACCAGCTAAGACTAGCTAATCTCTTGCAGTTCTAAGTTTCTGTAGCAGTCAAATCGATTTCAAATTCATCTTCTATTTCTACATTGGTATCATGCGTCATCGTCGTCGTGTTCATCAGCTTGGAAAACCCGCTGACCAGCGTAAAGCTCTCTTAAGAGCTTTAACTACTGAGTTGATTCGTCACGGTCGTATTACTACGACCAAGATACGGGCTAAAGCAGTTCGTTCTGAAGCAGACAAAATGATTTCTCTGGCTAAGGACGGCTCTCTGTCTGCTCGCCGTCAAGCGTTGGGTTATCTTTACGATAAGCAACTCGTTCATGCGTTATTTGAGCAAGCCAAAGAGCGCTACAGAGATCGCCAAGGAGGTTACACTCGCGTTCTTCGCACCGTTAACCGTCGAGGTGATAATGCTGAAATGGCAATTATTGAACTGACTTAAGCTGTTGTCATGTCTACACCTGCTATGCAGTCTTCATGGGTAACAGCTGCTCCTAATTCTGATGTTGAACCAACACCGGAAAAGTTACAGAGAGTTGCCTTGGTGATTCAATACTTAGGCACTCACTTTCATGGTTGGCAACGTCAACCTCAGCAGCGGACCGTACAAGAAGAAATCGAAAATGCATTGCAGTCTGTATTAGGATACTCAGTCACGTTGCATGGGGCTGGTAGAACTGATGCTGGAGTACATGCAGCGGCACAGGTTGCTCACTTTGATGCGCCTGCAATTGTTCCAACCCATCGATGGGCAGATATCCTCAATCATCGGCTTTCGTCAGATATTGTGGTCCGAGCTTCGGCCGCGGTTGATTCCAATTGGCACGCTCGATTTTCAGCTTTGTGGCGACGCTACCGTTACTCGCTCTATACTGGCAAACGTCCCAACTTGTTTGTGCGCCCCTTTTCCTGGCATTATTATCAAGCTCCTTTGAATGAGGGTTTGATGCAAGAGGCGCTAACGCCGATGATCGGACGCCATCATCTGGCGGCTTTCCATCGAGCAGGATCAAGTCGTCCTCATTCTTGGGTGGAGGTTCAAACAGCGAAATGTAGTCGCGATGGAGCGTTTATTCACATTGAGCTGCAAGCAAGCGGGTTTTTATATGGGATGATGCGGTTGCTCGTGGGTCTGCTGGTGCAGGTTGGGCGAGGGTTGCGATCGCCTGCTGAATTTACCGAGCTTTGGATTTCCGAAAGGCGAGACCAAGTTAGATATGCCGCTCCCCCGCATGGTCTTTGTTTGTTACGGGTTGGCTACCCCGACTTCCCTTTTCCTACTGAGCTTTGGTTTGATACGCAGCCCAAGTTTGTCTTGCCTACTGTGGATGAGTTGAGATTCGAACATTTGCTCGGTTAGATCATAAGTTCTCAATTTGATTTTCTATACTGAATGATTGAAGGATATTTAGAGCTGTGAACAAAACATACGTCCCCGAAAAAGCTTCTCTAGAACGAAACTGGTACGTCGTAGACGCTGCTGAGCAGCGTCTAGGGCGATTAGCCAGCGAGATTGCTATGGTTCTGCGAGGTAAGAATAAGCCAACTTATACGCCTCATTTGGATACAGGTGATTTTGTGATTGTGGTCAACGCTGAAAAAGTCAGCGTTACTGGCAAGAAGTATTCACAAAAGCTTTATCGTCGCCATTCGGGTCGTCCTGGTGGAATGAAAACTGAGACATTTGCAAAGCTGCAAGCCCGTGTGCCGGAGCGAATCATTGAGCAAGCCGTTAAAGGGATGCTACCTAAGAACACATTGGGCCGGCAACTATTTACGAAGCTCAAAGTTTACGTAGGCCCTGACCATCCTCACCAAGCTCAAAAGCCCGAAGTATTGCAAATTAAGACCATTCCAGGAGAAGAGTAATGCAAGCCACCGAAAAGTCAAATCAAGTTGTGTATTGGGGAACGGGGCGACGCAAGTCATCTGTAGCGCGAGTTCGTTTGGTTCCAGGAAGTGGTCAAATTACAGTCAATGGTAAGCCTGGCGACCTGTATCTTCAGTTCAATCCTGCGTATCTTTCAGCAGCTAAAGCTCCGCTTGAAACGTTGGGCTTAGAGAACGAGTACGACATCCTAGTGAACGCGAGAGGCGGTGGCTTGACTGGACAGGCAGATTCTATTCGCCTCGGAGTTGCGCGTGCGTTGTGTGAGCTAGACCCAGAGAACCGTAAGCCGCTTAAGGTTGAAGGATATCTAACCCGTGATCCTCGTGCTAAAGAGCGGAAAAAATATGGCTTGCACAAGGCTCGTAAGGCTCCTCAATACTCTAAGCGCTAAAGTTTGGCTAGATGTCTGTAGTGTCATAGCGCTTAAGGCTAATGCAAAAAAGTTAGAATTGTACAAAGTAATCAATTAGGACAGAGAAAAGCTGTGGCTAAGGCTGATATTCATCCCCAGTGGTATCCAGAGGCAAAGGTTTATTGCAACGGTGAATTCGTGATGACCGTTGGTTCTACTAAGCCAGAACTTCATGTAGATGTTTGGTCGGGCAATCATCCCTTCTACACCGGGACTCAGAAAATCATTGACACTGAGGGTCGAGTGGAGCGGTTCTTGCGGAAATACGGCATGATGGATACTCAACAATCTACTTCTGAGACACCCCAGGAAAAGGAAAAGTAGAGATGCTGGCTGTCATATTTAGCCTGGTTGTACTGTGTGCAACTGAGGTTGAATATGGAGAACTGTTCAGATCCCTATTACCTGGATAATGCGAAGGTTTTCCGATGGCTGAGTCCTATCTGCTAGAAAAGTTAAAGTCTGTTGAACAGACTTTCCATGAGTTGACTCGTCGATTAGCTGATCCTGATGTGGCAACCGATCCTAACGAGTTTCAGCGCGTGGCAAGGGCTCGTTCGTCCTTAGAAGAGACAGTAACGGCTTTTGAGGATTGGAAGACCACTCAAGAGGAATTACTTGGAACCAAGCAGATCCTTAAGGAGGCAGGTAGTGATCCAGAGATGCGGGAAATGGCTGCTCTAGAGTTGGAAGAGTTGGAAGAGAAGACCGCCCAACTGGAGACTCGCTTAAAGATTCTGTTGCTGCCCCGCGATCCGAATGATGACAAGAACATCATGCTGGAGATCCGGGCAGGTACCGGAGGGGACGAGGCTAGTATCTGGGCTGGAGATCTAGTGCGGATGTATTCGCGCTATGCGGAGACTCAAAGCTGGCGAGTCAAGCTGGTGAGTGAATCTTTGGCCGACATGGGCGGCTTTAAAGAAGCGATTCTGGAGATTCAGGGCGATCGCGTTTACAGCAAGCTTAAGTTTGAGGCTGGGGTTCACCGGGTACAGCGAGTTCCGGTAACCGAGGCGGGGGGGCGCATTCACACGTCTACGGCGACAGTGGCGATTATGCCAGAGGTAGACGATGTGGAAGTTGAGATCGACCCCAAAGACATCGAATTGACTACGGCACGATCAGGCGGTGCCGGTGGGCAAAACGTTAACAAGGTAGAAACAGCGGTTGACCTGTTCCACAAGCCAACTGGAATTAGGATTTTTTGTACTGAGGAGCGATCGCAGCTGCAAAACCGAGAGCGGGCGATGCAGATCTTGCGGGCAAAGCTTTACGAGATGAAGTTGCGAGAACAGCAGGAGGCAGTGACCTCTATGCGGCGATCGCAGGTCGGTACGGGCGCTCGTTCTGAAAAAATTCGTACCTATAACTACAAAGACAATCGCGTTACCGACCATCGCCTGGGGCAGAATTTCACTCTAGTTCCGGTATTGGAGGGTGATTTAGAGACGATGATTCAGTCTTGTATTTCCCAAGATCAACAGGAAAGACTTGAAGAATTGGCAGCTTCAACTTCTTCTCCTGTCTCGATCTAAACTACTTGATCTTCGCTGTGTAGGAATTAAGCTGTGCCTCGTTTTTTGCACCTAGCTGACGTTCACTTGGGTTTTGATCGCTACGACAGCAAGGAACGAACACGAGATTTTTTCTACGCCTTTAACGATGCATTAGAGAAGTATGCAGTTGACGCAGATGTTGATTTTGTTGTCATCGCGGGGGATCTGTTCGAACACCGCAACATTCAACCTGCAACTTTAAACCAGGCTCAGACGTGCTTGCAAATGCTGAAGCAAGCTGGAATTCCGGTACTGGCAATCGAGGGTAATCACGATAATCGTCCCTACGGCACTAAAACAAGCTGGCTGCGCTATTTAGCAGATTGGGAATTGTTGTTATTGCTAGAACCAGGCGATATTTCGGCGGGAGAACCGTTTTATCAGCCTTGGGATTTGGAGAGTCGGCGGGGCGGCTATATTGACCTAGATTGCGGTGTGCGGGTGCTGGGATCTAACTGGTATGGTGCGGCTGCGCCTAAGTCGATTGAGCAAATTGCGGTTGCAATTGAGGCATTACCGTCTGGGGCGATGCATACGCTGATGCTGTTTCATCATGGTTTGGAGGGGCAGATCGCTCGTTATGCGGGAGCCTTGCGCTATGCAGATTTGTTGCCTTTGAAGCAGGCTGGTGTTGACTACTTGGCATTGGGGCATATTCACAAGAACTATGAAGTAGAAGGGTGGATTTTTAACCCCGGTTCGGTGGAGGCAAACAGCGTTGAGGAGTCTCGTTATGAGCGGGGTGTTTACCTGGTCGAGATGAATGGTTCTGGCGTTCAAGCCGAGCTAAAGCAGGATTATTATCAGCGTCCGATTGTGCGCTTGAGGTTTATGACCCGGGGTCAGGAAAGCCAGGAAGAGGTGGAGCAGGAAGCGATCGCCAAAGTTACAGAGGCTATCCAATCCAAACAGCTTGATCCGTCTCAGAAGCCGATTGTGGAACTGCGGATTGAAGGGCAGGTTGGGTTTGACCGATTAGACCTGGATGTGCGAAAGCTCCAGCAACAGCTTCAACGGCTCAGCGGTGCGATTATTTTTCTGCTCAAGTATGAAGTGGAGGCTGTGGCTTACGCTTCCCCGCTTTCTGAAGAGGCTAGCCGGACGCAGATTGAGCAGGAAGTCTTTATGGATTTGCTAGCGGCGAATAATCTTTATAAGAAGCGATCGCCAGAACTCGCTCAGGGATTGATTAACCTGAAGGATCTACAGCTAGAAGGGCGATCGGAAGCAGAGTTATATGAATTTGTGCAGTCCTTACTGATACCTGAAGAGGAACAAGCCTGACTTTGAACAAGCAAAGGGCTTGAGCTATGGCAATTCTCAGTGGTACGACATACAGCAGTGGCATGGTACACCACTACTGTATGTCGTGCCCCCTTAAGCGTGCATTTTCCTAGACTGCCCAGTCTTTTGCCCAACCAAGAATCTGGTGGACTCGCTCCAAGGTGGCGGCTTCAGAGTAGAGACGCAGGACAGGCTCCGTACCGCTGAATCGAATCAATAGCCAGCTTTGGTCAGCAAGCTGGAATTTGTAACCATCAATTGCAAGACAGTCAGTTACCTCAGCACCCGCAATTTCCTTAGGGGTTTGGGTTTTGAGTTGCTCTAGTAGGCGCGATCGCACCTCCATGCTGGCAAGAGGTAGGTCAATTCTGTCATAGGCAGCAGTGAAGCCTGTCTTTTCCTGAAGCTTTTGGTAGAGGTCGCTTAAATCCATTCCCGATTGGACAATTGCTTCTAGCACATACAGTGCAGAAAGCAGCGCATCTCGTTCGGGAATGTGATTGCCGTAGCCGATGCCACCGGACTCTTCACCGCCCAGCAATACAGGAGTTTCGAGCATTCGGTCAGCGATGTACTTGTAGCCAATGGGAGTTTCATGAACGGATAGGTTGTGCATCTTGGCAACCAGCGGAATCAGGTTGGAGCCGCTGATTGTTTTGACAATTTCTCCGGTGAAACCGCGTTGGGTCGCCAGGTGATCCATCAAAATTGGAATCAGAATTTGAGAACTGAGGAAATTTCCCTGTCCGTCTACAGCGGCGATGCGATCGCTGTCTCCGTCAAACACCAATCCTACGATTAGACCACCCGGTATGTTTCGCTGATAGGAGCGAATCTGCTGAAATAGGTCAGACAAGTAACGCGGTAGAGGTTCTGGAGCGCCGCCCCCAAACAAAGGATCGCGGTTACTGTTGAGTTCTTGAATGGGAACTCCTAGCAGTTGCCCCAACCCTCCTGCTGCTGCTCCATGCATGACATCGGCAAAGACAGTTAATTTGCCCCCAGCGATCGCCGCTTGCAGGGCTGGAATATCAACCTTGCTGCGAAGGACTTCACAGTAGCTCTGCCATGGGTTGAACGTTTGTAAGGTTCCGGCGGCGGTACTTGTAACCGTTTCACCTGCTTGCAACATTGCTTCGATCTGCTTAGTGACTTCAGGTGGAACGGAGCCGCCAAAGCACCCTTTAACTTTTAACCCAGAGTAGCCACCTGGATTATGGCTTGCGGTAATGACGAGCGCACCCAATGCATCATGCTGCTTTGCTGCCCAACTGAAAGCCGGAGTTGGGGCGTAGCTTTCTGACAGCAGCACATCAAACCCTGCGGATTGAACTGCCTCAGCGGTTGCCTGAGCAAACTCTTCTGAGAGAAATCGGCGGTCGTACCCGACCACAATGGTACGGGTGCCCACCTTGCTGCCGTATTCTTTTTCCAACGCTTTTGCGGCCAAAGGCGCAACGTGAACTAAGCGTTCAAAAGTAAAATCGGCTGCAATCAAGCCTCGCCAGCCATCTGTCCCAAATGCAATGGGTTTAGTGGTCAGAGAAGCGGGGGAAGGGTGAACTGCCATACACGTTCTGCCTCAAATGAAAACTTTAACGCCGCTTCGAGTCTATCCGGGGAGTCACTGGCTCCGCCAGTTTAAAGGTGACTGAACTTTCTCAAATTGAGCAATGCTGGTTTAGTAATGTTGGCTCTTTTAGAGGGTTTTGACGCGATCGCGCCCCTGGCGTTTGGCATGATCAAGTGCCCGATTAGCCCGCTGCAAAACATCCCAAGCGTTGCGATCGTGGGCTGAATTTTGCTGAGCGATGCCAAAGCTAGCCGTGATGCTGATTTCACCTGCGCTTGTTTTCATCGGAGCCGCCCGAATTGCCTGCCGTAATCGTTCTGCAACATCGACTGCTTCTGTTAACGTCGTTTCGGCTAATAGCACCACAAATTCTTCGCCGTCATAGCGATAGATAGCTGTTTCTTTCCGCAACTGGCGCTGGAGCCGTTGAGCTAGATGTTGCAGCACTTCATCCCCAACTGAGTGCCCGTAGGTGTCATTGACCAATTTGAAGTAGTCGATGTCGAGGATGATGACACAGAAATCTTCTTGTACAGCCCAAACTGCTTTGGTACTAAACTGCTCTAGCTCTCGTTCTAGAGAACGGCGATTCATCAACTGGGTGAGATCATCGCGAACGATTTCTAGCTGAACTGAATTGTTTTGCATTCGCAGCGCTTCTTGTTTATGCCAGAGGCTCTGGTAGTGCTGGGCATTGGTGAGAGCGATCGCCGCCTGATCGGCTACCTGGCGAATCGTTTGCAATTCATCTAGCTGATAAACCTTGTCAGATTGATAAGACAATAGCGAAACTGCCCCAAAAAATTCTGCTTGAATAAACAGCGGTACAATCAGCGCTGAAACTGCCCCAATTGTGTGCAGCCAATCCTGCAAGGGGTCAGGATTAACTCCGTCTTGCTCTACTTCCAGATAAGAAACCCCATCTTGAATAAATACGTCAACGACGCTTTGCCAGCGAGTGGGATCTACCTTTCGCTCCAGTGGCGGCAACTGTTGGTCTGGGTGTTCCCAGGCTGCCAAAATGCTCGGCGGGGTGCTGCGTAAATCGATCAGGATACAGCGATCGCAGTTTAACCCTTGCCCTAACTCTGCAACAATTCGCCCAACGATTTCATCAGGATTAAGATTGGAGTTCAGCAACCGGACGATGCGTCCTACTAAAGATGCCTGCTGTCGGGCTTGTTCTAAGCGTTGTTGCCAATATAGAGCGCTGTAAGCTAATCCCAACTGGCTACAGACAACTTCTAAGGACTCAACTTCTGCTAAAGACCAACCTTGAGGGGGTACAGGAGCAGCAGGGTCAGTCTTGCTTATTGCTTCAGTCGCTTGGGAAGGCAACGGTCGATTGAGCAAGAGTACAAGCTGGAGTGAACGAACCGAGTCTGCACTGGTGGCGATCGCCCCAACGCTAAAACTGCCGGTAAAGTCAGCACTTAAACGTCCGTTGTGTGTGGCAGGTACAATCAGTTCGCCTGTTTCTAGTTGGGTTACTTGAGGAAGTCGCTGTTGTGTGACCAGCCACTCCGGTAGAGTCTCTGGATAAATTTGCCAAACCGCCGGAAATGAATCGTTTGAGGATAAATCGTCTTTAAGAACTAGCTCTGTTGGAGACAAAGACTGTTGAACGGCACGTCCTGTGACAAAGTGTCGTGCTCCCGAGGTTGCATAAATTTGAAATGAATCTGGATTTCCTGTCTCTAACCCTGCCCACAGCAAACAATCTGTCTGGTAGAACGCAGCAAGAGTTCTGACAGCTTGTGTTAACAGCAGATCGATTGACTCTAGATAAGCGACTGCTGTTTTAATTGAGGGGTAAATTTGCTTCCAGGTTGATTGAGTGGACATATTCTGAAGTACTTTGAATTCATTTTGACACTGGTAGCACCCCCTTGCATTTGATGCGACAGCAACCTGCTAAATGGAGCCAATGAGATTGCAGGCTCAAGCAAAGAATTGGAGAAAGTTAGCTCCGACAGCGATCGCTCAGAATCGTCCGCTGAGAGTTTCTGGTGAGTCACCTTGTTGGAACACAAATATTCACGTTTCTGTCTAATGGTGGATTCCTAATCGTGTTTGCAGTAGCTACGCTATGCATCAATCCATAATTGGGATAGACAAAAGTTGAAATAGAAGCAACCAGTCTAACTCAAACAGGGTTTTCTATTCTGAGCGGTGGCTTTTTTTAATTATCGGAGTGTGGCGAGTGGATCAAAAGTCGCAAAAAGTACACTTAGCAATGCTGAAAACCGGAAAGTTGTTGGGTTAGTCAAGAGGTCTTAAGCTTAACCTTTCGATTAGACTTAAGACGGTTGAGTTCCCTGCTGGTGTTGCCTGACATTTAAGGCTAGCGGTGACAGAGAGTTTAAGCCAAAATGCTGACGAGTGTTCGCTGTGCTTATGCTCTAATCAGAGTTTACTCGTAGATTTACTTCAAGATGCGATTGCTTAGCTGGGGTGCGTTGGCTGAGATTTACACTGATACTGCAATGGATTGATCCCAATGCAGGGTACCTATCATCAATTTTATGTCTCCTGAAACACCCTGGTTTTTGAGTCAGCTATCCGTGACTGAGCCCATTCAACCCTTTGACCTGAGCACAGAAAGTCAAAGCTTACGTCTACAACAAATAGTCGATGGTGAACAGGTTGTTGCACTGCAGTTGCAACGGCAGGTTCAACTGTCTAATCTGGTGAGCCAGATTAACAACGAAATTCGCAGCACTTTGGATCTGAACGAGGTGCTCAACTCGGCTTGTCGAATCTTGTGTCAAGTGCTTGACTGTAGCCGAGCTGACATTCTAATTACAGAACCGGGTGAACAAAAAACGCTGATCTGTCAGGGTGAGTATTGTCGAAGAGACTATCCTACTCAAATTGGTAACCGCATTTCGATTGAGGGAAATGCTTACCTACGGATGTTGATGCAGCAGCCAAGAGCTCTGGGGTTGAAGCGTTTTTCAGAATTTCCTGGTTTAAGCAAGCAAACGCACCAGATTGCAGAATCGCTAGAAATTCGCTCAACGCTCGCTACAGCAATGTGGTATAGAGGGCAAGTCAACGGCATTATTGGGCTGCACCAGTGCGATCGCGAGCGAGAATGGCTGGACTGGGAGCAACAGCTTTTAGAAGAAGTCGGCAACCAGGTGGCGATCGCCATCAACCAGGCCAAGATCTACAGTGAGACTCGCCGACAGGTAGAGCGAGAAGCCTTGCTGCGCCTGGTGACAAACCAAATTCGTAGCACTCTTGATCTAGATACAATTTTGCACACGGTGGTTCGAGAAGTGCGGCACTTGCTCGACACTGATCGGGTTGTAATCTATCAGTTTTTTCAAGATTGGCAAGGCTCTGTTGTGGTGGAAGACGTTGCTGAGCCTTGGGTCTCGGTGCTGGGGGAAATGGGGCAGGACAATTGCTTTTCTGGCGAATATGCCAATCTGTACCAGGGAGGACGGATTCGAGCAATTAACAACATTCTGCAAGCAGGGTTGGATGACTGCCACATCAACTTTTTGAGACGTTTACAGGTTCAGGCTAATTTAATTGTGCCGATCCTGATTGGGACGAAGCTTTGGGGCTTGTTGATTGCCCACGAGTGTTCCGGACCAAGGGTTTGGCAAAACTGGGAAATGGATCTGCTACAGCAGCTTGGAAACCAGGTAGCGATCGCTATTCACCAAGCAGAATTGCATGCTCAGGTCCAGGAATCAGCCGTTCAGGCTCAAGCACAGGCGCATCAGTTAGAGCAAGTGCTACACGACCTACGGGCAACACAGGCGCAGTTAATTCAGACAGAGAAATTGTCTAGTCTGGGGCAGATGGTTGCTGGTATTGCTCATGAATTGAACAATGCCACTACTTTTATTTATGCCAATCTGCCTTACGCTCAAACTTATGCAGACTCAATGATAGAGGCACTTTCTCTGTATAAAACGGCGTTCCCAGACCCACCGGATGCGATCGCCCAGTTCAACTCTCAATCTGAGCTAGAGTTTGTTCGAGAAGATTTTCCGAATTTGCTTCAGTCTATGAAGATAGGAGCTGATCGGCTCAAAGAATTAGTGCTAACCCTACGAAACTTTGCTCGACTGGACGAAGCAGACCGAAAGCCCGTCGACCTACACGAGGGGATTGAAAGTAGTCTTGTCATTCTGCAACATCGTCTCCGAACAGGAGTCAGGATAAACAAACACTATGGTGCGTTGCCAAAAGTAGAATGTCGTGCTGGACAAATCAATCAGGTATTTCTAAATTTGTTGAATAATGCTCTGGATGCAGCAGGCAGTAGGGGCGAAATCACAATCCATACTTGGCACGATTCCAATTCTGTGACGGTCTCGATTCGGGACAATGGAGCGGGAGTTCCTATGGATATTCAAGCTAGAATCTTTGATCCTTTCTTTACAACCAAAGCAGTAGGACAAGGTACAGGTCTGGGATTGTCGATCGCTCACCGCATTGTAGTTGAAGGGCATGGCGGTCAGCTTCGCTGTATCAGTCAGCCTGGACAAGGTGCAGAGTTTCAGGTTGAATTGCCGTTGACAGGCCAGTCATGATTTCGTGGCAACATCCTAACAACGAACTGGTACTCTCTTAGGACATCTGTTTTTCGGGTATCTGTTCAGTATTTGTTTGGATATTAAAATTGTTTCGGTATCTATCTAAGATTCAACGATTGAGTTAACTACTCAAAGACTAATGCACCCTGAATTTGAAACTGAACTTAGAAAAGTTACGCCAGGAGTAGTTTGGAGCGCCAAAGTTCAGCCCGGCAGATGGTTGGGCAGTAGCGCTTGATCAACTCCTTCTGCTCATGGTTAGGGCGTTTTTTGGCAGCGTCATAGCGGGCGATCGCCTCAGCAATATCGTGAGCTTCATTAATGGGTACGCCCAACTCGATCAGCTTGCGCCAGTAGACCGGCACAATTTCTCGCACAATCAGATTGATTGCGATTCTTTTGGCATCATCAAGCGATACACCCAATATCATCAGCTTGCGCCAATCAAAGGGCAGTAGCTTTTTAACGTCAATTGACTCAATACCCTCATCAATGGGTTCAACAGTCTCGACGAGTTCTTCTTCTACGTAGGGTCGATCCAGCACGTTTATCATGGGGGCATCCTCTGGTAAGTGGTAAAGCACTCCGTTGTTATTTCTCTCATACAGATAAGAATCGCAACTTTCCGTGGTGAGCCTGGTGATTCTCAACTCACAAAAATGTGAGAATTGTGAGCTAAATGAGTGATCTTTATCACGTCTCAGTCAATTTGCTCAACGCTGGTGGGCAACCGCAGTGCGCCCTTACAGAAATTGATGTGTCACGAAACTCGTTTAAATCGGTATCAGGAAGGAGCGATCGCACTTTTGAACGAGCCAAACAAAGCGCCATTTCAGCCGTAAAAAGTGTGGCTAAAATGGCGCTATCAAACTCACGTTATTAGCGTGATTAGAAAGTGAAGGTAGTTCTGATAGTGCCGATGACGTAGTCGTCCAAACCGCTATTTTGGTCCGGAGCCGTAATCCAAACCAAACCAGGAGTAACGGAAATATTGTCACTGAGCTGTAGCTTGTAGAAGGCTTCAACGTGCAGTGAAGTATCGTTTTGCAAGGTCGTGTCTGTTTCAAAGCCAGCGCTGCGATAGGTGAGTCCACCATCCAGCCCACCCAGATATGGCTCTACGCCGACAAAGATGCCGCCCAGATTGCCTGGTTGAAATAGGTCAGGGAGGGCTATACCTAAGCCGTAGTACCAAATTTCACCCCCTTCAGTGCCAATCAAGGTCAAATCTGTGTAGCCCCCAAAAGCGTTAATTACTAATCGAGGACTAAGCTGAAGAGATGCTTCGATGCCGTAGGAATTGGTGATAGCAGGCACGTTGCGGTCGATGTGCACCAAGTTGGCGGGAGAGGTGCCGACAAAAATTTCATCTCCAACGCCTAAATCAAAAATCGGATTGTCGGAGGAATGATAGCCGTGAACGTAGGTTAGACCCAACTGAAAGCGATCGCTTGGGGTAAACGTAAGCTGCCCCAATGCGGCATAGTCACCATTAAACAAGCCGCTACCGGGGCTGGGGTCATTAGCTGTCTCAGCCAGGTAACCTAGACTTAAGACAAAAGTGTCATCCTCATCAAAGGCAAAGTTTAAGGCTGCGCCTGCACCGCCCCCGATTCGATAGATGGGGCTTTCCTGACTGAAGGTGCTGATTGAGCCACTGCCCCCATCAAAGTCTTCAAAGAAAGGATTGACGGTGCTAAATACATAATCGCTATGGATTCCACCGGTCGCAGAAACGTAGGCGTTCACATTTGCACTGATCGGAAAATAGTAGGCAAGCCAATCTAAAACAAAGTCATTGTCAGTTGCTCCGCCTATTCTGGGCGTAAGGGAACCTTCTGCAGTGGCCGTCAAATCAGGCGTGCCCGGTGAAAGATCAACGGGAAGCGTTGGCTGCTGTGAGAATTGCCGCGCATTACCTGTGGCAATTCGAGTATATAGGGCATCTTCGCCCGTGAAACTGGTTACTAAATCAAGCCGAACTCGATGCTGAAAAACAGCTTGATTATTGTCACTGTCGCCAAAGTAATCAGAGACTGAAAAAATTGCTTCCCCGACCAACTTTGTAGTGGTTGAAAACTGGTTCGCTTCTAGCTCAGCGCTTCGAGCTTCCAGGTTGTCAACGCGACCACGTAGGGTGGCTAATTCAGCGGCAAATTCGTCCTGCAATCGTATCAAGACATCCAGGTCTGCTTGAGTAGGAAGGTCTTCAACACCTGCTTGCACTAATTCGTTGATCCGATCGAGGGCGGCGTTTAGACCTGCGGCAAATTCGTAGCGGGTCAATGCCCGATTGCCCCGAAAGGTGCCGTCAGGATATCCAGCGATGACCCCGTACCTTTCTACCAAAGATTGCAAGGCTTGAAACGCCCAATCGGTCGGCTGCACGTCCGAAAGCTGAGAGACGGAGGTAATCTGAGCCATTGAGTCGTTGCCGAAGCGATCGCCCACTGGCTCCAAATTCTGCTCAACTAGATTCTGCTCAACCGGCTCTTGCTCGGCAAAATCTGGCTCAAATTCATTAACTTCAGTAGAAATTTCATCTTCGGTAGAAATTTCATCTGCGATCGCAGTTTCTGACGGCACGGGCGAAAGAATCTGCGCGATCGGAGTTACAGCAGGGATGGCAGCGGGTGTTGTGGACTGCTCAGACTCAGAAGAGCCATTGGAGGTCAAGAGTTCAGCATCGGTGGCGGGTTCAGCAGGGACGGGCATATCAGCGGCGATCGCCCCTGTCGCAGCTAACAAAATTGCTCCAACAACGCTCGACCGAATCAGCAAAGACCACAGTAATTTGAATGCCATTTGTTCAGCACCTCACAGGTAAAGGGGGTGTGGAATGGGAAGTGGGACGTAGAATAAGCCTTGCCCAAATCCCAAAATCCTCAATTTTTCCTCTCCCAAAGAGTCTACGGTGTATACGCTGTGTATACTCCGCAACTCAAAGGGTAATAATCGTTTGAAACGCAGTTCAGCTTTGCGTTCAGCTTCAATGACTCAGTGCTAGCTGCCTATTCTGCCTTCACGGTTCCTGTTGGAAATGGACACCTCATCCCATCTCTTCTTCTTCTTGTTTTCAGGTAAGAAGTATTTGGAACCTGGTTGGAGCGTTAGCCTGACTGTCTCAGTAGCTTCTTGAAACTGCGTATCTGCTATGGGTCTGACGACGATGTTGTCGTGCCGTTTGCCTTCAGGAATGTGTACCCAGGTGCGATTGGGGTCTAAAACGAAATCTCGTGTGCCGTCACTGCGCTCCGTCGTTCCACTAATGGCATAGTGGACTGTTACCCCTCCTGAAGGGGCCTTCTGACTCAGTCGAATCTGAAATGTGCCGTTGTCTCCAGGTTCTACAACTTGACCATTGACGATGAAGGGTTCTTCTGCGCTGTCGTCGATCGCTTCGATCTCCGCCAACATCCGAGATGAAATGGTTCGATCTTTGATTCGCACAGTATCGGCATATTCCCTACCGAGGTCATAACCTGTGCTGCGCAACAGGGTCATGATCACATACTCGTATCCCTCGCTACCGAGGCGATCGGCAAGGGGTACGACTGTAATTCTGACTCTGTCTTTGCCAGGAGCGATCGCCAAGGTATTCTCCGCAATCAGGTTGCCCGATTCATCCTTCAGCACATAGTCGCTGCCCCGACGAGCATCACCCGATAACCTGAATCTTACTGTCAGTCCTGGATGTGCAACTGCCGACCGAACGCTAATTAGGAATGCGCCTACCTGTTGCGGAGTAGCAGCCTGACCTGGAGCAGGTTCTTCCGCTTCATCATCAATCGCCCGCAGCGTGACGATGGGTTTTGAAGGGGCAACATAATCTTTGATCACGACCTCATCCCTCAAAGGTCTGCCGCGCTGGTAAGCAGGGTCATTATTGAGTGTGAGAATGACCGTTTCGTCAGGCTCTCGAACGGGTCGGTTGCGTTGATTGCGATCGCCAACTGGCACTACCGCAATTCTGACTTCGCTTTGCCCTGCTGGGATAATGACGCTATTGGCTGCCAGCCATTCCTGAAGTGCCCCATTAGCAGCCTTAAGCCTTAAACGATAATCTGTATTCAGAGTTGCTGTCCCTTCGGGTGGGCGAAACTTGACCGTCAGAGGTCTTCGCAAATTTTGTCCGACTCGCCTGATGGTAAATTCGCCCATGTCTTCAGGTAGGGCGGCTTGTCCGGGGGCTGGCTCTTTTGCTTCAGGAATTGTCGCCCGGATCGTCACCACAGGCAGCGGTGGCACAAAATCAATGATCTTGATCTCAGCTTCTGTTTTGTCAGCCAAATCATAATCTAGCCCATCGATCAGCGTCAGAATTACGCTTTCTTGTTCTTCGGTAAATTCATCGCTGAAGGGTACGACTGCAATCTTGACCTCTTTTTGCCCCGATGGAATTGTGACACTGTTCGTTAACCAATCGCCTTGGGGATTGCCGTTTGCGTCTTTCAGCTTCAAGCGATAGTCATTGTTTTGAGCACCCGTGCCGATGGTGGCTTGTCCGCTAGTTTGAAAACTGACAACGAGGGGTTTGTTAGAAGTTTTGTCTCCGGTCAGCCTGACGGTAAATTCGCCCATTTGAGCAGGAACCGCAACCTGTCCTGGTGCAGGCTCCTGAGCATCTTTGCCCGCCTCGATCTCAACCTTGGGATCAAATGGAATCGAGGTCGTAATTCTAAATCTAGCTCCGGACGTGTGACGCTCTGCGTAAAACAGGTCAAAAGAATATTCCTTGCCAAACTCCAGGAGAGGCTTAGTGCCATTGGGATCAATTTCATCCTGATCGTTCAGCTTTAAATCGCCCAGACGCACTCGTCCATCTAGCGAGCTATGAACGCCGCCCAGATCAATCACCAGTTTGCCTGCAATAAATACCCACAGGTCATCGTCGCCTCGGAACTCAAAAGTCCAGTTTTCGGCTCCTGGTTTGTAGGCAAAGGTGTGGTGTAGCTCAAGCGTAAAGTGATAGGTATGGGGCAACAGTTTGTTTTGGCGATCGCGCCACTCAATCTGTCCACCCCGGGCATCCGCAAATATTGTTCTTAGAGACGTGCTACCTGAGGCGGTGGGAATGCGTCGCCACTCAAAGCCCTCTGTGTTCAGCCACGTAACCTGAGGTTGTCCCTGATCCGTTCTAACAAAAAGGTTTTCCTCATCCAGCGGGAAAAAAGCTTCAGAACTGTATTCAAACACACCAGGTTGCCCAGCCTTCTCCGCTAGAGGCAAGATAATTTTTTGTTCACTGTTGCCATAGCTGGTGTCAGTGACTCCATAAGTAGTAAACCACTGATTGAAGCTTGCTTCGCTGCTGACTGTACCTTGAGACTGCCCAGAATATTGAGGCTTAAACAAGCCATCCTCTTCGTTTTTGCGTAACGTTGATTTGACAATGCCTTTAACTGCACCAGTCGTACGCGCATTCTCAAACTCAAAATCTGGGTGTCCGCCTGGAATGTTGACATAATCAGCCGTACCTCCAGGAGTCATTCCACGTCGGGGCACGAACTTACGGACAATTGCTTCTAACTTTTGTTCTGTCATTAGGGGGGCACCTCTGCTAAGAACATTTGCTTAGACTTACACCACAACTCGCACTCGTAGAATTGCGGAAAAGGACGGATGTAATCTTTGCAATAGGACAGCTAATGTATTCCTAAGGAGATGAGGAATATCAGTAAAATTCCTGGAATTTGAAGAATTTTAGACTTTCTACAGAATGCATTCCAGAACAACATTCTCCAGATAAAAGGGGTTGTTGTCTGTAGCAATTGCTGAAGGGCTCAGCAGAGATACTGAACCAAAGGCGATCTTTAGAACTGTCGCCCAGTTGGAAGTGCTTGGGACTGGGCAAGCGTTGATCTGTCCCTACAGGAATAAAACCTGATAGAAAATCTCCTGATGTTAGAGGGACTAAGACGAATACCTAGACAAGCAGGATAAGCTGCTGAAATCAGAACTTTTTGTTGAAGAAGCTCTAAATTTGCAGATCGATAAAAGTAGTAGTGACTATAGGGAAATTTTCCCTAACAATCAAGTTTTTGTATACAAAGCTTTCTAATGAAAAAGTCGCTTGTAAGGGCTTCGAACGGCAAAGCCCTCACAAAAGCGAACGGGTAGCTCTTAGGTATAAGGGGCGATCGCACCATACGTTTCGTCCGTTGTGGTAGAAGTTTGCCTCAATCCAGTGGTTTTGCTACCGCTGAAGGCTTGGCGTTTTCCCCAGAGCATAGTCGCGCCAGAGACGAGCCAACTCTTGAGCTTGGTGCGTCCAATCGGGATGAACCTGATACATGCGGCGGGGTCGTCCCCGTCCTTCAACTTTTTTCCAATAGCCTGTAATTGCAGCCTTGTCTTCCAAAAACTTCAAAGCGCTATACAAGACGGTATCAGAAAGGCGATAGACAGGATATTCAGTTTCTAGCAGTTGAATCAGTTCAGTGCCGTAAGAATCCTGTCGCAGTAAAACGGCCAATACATAGCAAACCGCCAGTTCTTTATTGAGATAAAACGGAGGTGGATTGCGGAAAAACTGATAGATATCTTCAAACGTCATATGGCTCATCCAGACCCATGATCAATCAATCAGGAACAAGCAATTACTTCACGCACAGTAAGAGACGAGTGGGGGCCATTCATTACCGCGTTCCACAGCATAAAATCTGGGAAACAATGAAGTTTTTAGAAGGTAAAACTAACTGCCTGCGAGTTAACCTCGTCGTGTAAAACCCTCCTAAATGGTTTAGGAAACAGACCTTAGCTTTCTAACATGAAATAGATGCACAGCTTACTTACAAACAATTCAGTACTCATCCAACGACTCAAATAGAGCAACCTAAACAGAACTTTGAAAAAATCTTCAGAGGTTTTTTCCAAGTCAGTTTCAAGTGCTGAGTGGGCATGATAGTACAGGTTGATTCGTGGCAGAGTTAGCGTGTTTTGAAATGGAGCTTAAGTGAGATTAACTTCTGCTCAAGGTAGATGAGTTTGCTGAACGCTACAGACAATTCTAGTCACATGATCAGGCGTTCGTCTGCCCTATTGAGCCTTCGTTTGCCAGACTTCATAAAGAATTTTTCCTTGCTCATCAATTCGAACTTCGTAGAAAAGATGAAGTTGTTGATTAGAGCTTGCATTTGACTTGGAAATAACCACAATTTCTGCTTTAACGGTGCGATCGCTACTGTTCTGTTCAACAATACGACTGCTTTCAATTTGATATTTCTTAAAAAAGGTCTGCCAGTTCTGATAAATTTGGCTCCCCTGATACCTTCCTCTTAGTGAACCGTGAGTCCATAACAGGACAGCATCCTGGCTATATTGCTGGACAGTTCTATCAGCATTTCGAGAGGCGATCGCATCCCAGTGATTTTGAACAATGGTGAGTGGATCTGCCAGGACTGACCGTTGGTAAACAGTTAAACTGCCAACCAAGGCGATCGCACAGGTTCCGCAGGTCAGATGCCAGATGAGGACAGAGTTTCGAAGTAATTTGAGTAGCTTCATAGGTCCGCCTTCAACTTTTTCCCCTAAGCATAAACACTCATGACGATTAATTTCATCAAAAGTTCTCAATCACGATTAGCAGGTCAGTATTATCAAGTAAATGTGAAGTAAGGTCGCTGGTTCAAGTATGAAGCTTCAGTAAAGAAAAACTGACAATCCATACGACATAGCGATGCTTAGACAGCCCTTCAGTTCATCAGTCGCAACTCTGGACTAATCAGTCGCCTACAGTACCTCGATACTCTCTAATGCTTAGTTCTCAATTAAGAAGAGGTTTTTACCTTAGCAGTTCAAGTGATTAGAGTGGCTCGCCTTGCAAGGCAATTCTCAGCTTTCCTAAATCAGGCCGGAGTGAAAAGCTTACTGAGGCAGCATTCTATCTATCTGAATATTAGTGAAACCTGCTATAAAACTTTCACAAAGAAAAATTAAGAGATACAAGCATGACTCATTTCGGCATTCTTTGCCTGGGTGGAACGGGACACTTGAATACCCTATTGCCATTAGGGTATGAGCTTCAGCGGCGGGGGCACCAAGTTACTGTTCTGAGTGATGCTCGTGCAGAAGCAAAAGCAAGAGAGGCAGGTCTTGGCTTTGAGGCGATCGCTTACACAGGAGTCGATCCAAAACGGGCAGAGTTGACAGGACTGCAGGCACTCTGGCGCGGCATCAGTTTTTTCAAAATAAGAGTAGCTACCAGTCTGCGAGAAGCTCCCAGGGCAATCCGCAAAGCAGGGATTGAGGCTTTACTTATAGACATGTCTGCCTTTGAAGGAGGAACCATCGCTGAGCATTTGAATTTGCCTTTCATCACCATCTGTAGCGCTTTGGTACTCTACCAAGATAGCTACGTTCCACCTGCCTTAACAGACTGGACTTTTAACCCTCGCTGGTGGGCGCGGCTTCGCAATCAGATTACTTACGGGTTGCTTCTGCTAATCAGCCGTCCTGTCATATCAGTCATAGCGCGCTATCGGAAATTGTGGAACTTGCCCGCCTACTCAAGCTACAACGACTGCTTTTCCAAACTGGCAATCATCAGCCAGCATGTCCCTGAGTTGGAATATCCTTACCGCAAATTACCTTCCTATTTCTATTTCACGGGTCCGTTCCATAACTCTACAGGTCGTCCTAGAACGGACTTTCCCTTTGAGAAGTTAAGCAATCTGCGTCTCATCTACATCTCACTAGGCACTTCACGCAACCAAATTAAACACTTGTTTCAAGCCATTGCAGAAGCCTGTGTCGATTTAGAAGCTCAGGTTGTCATTTCTTTGGGAGGAGGGCTTGAGCCAGAAGCATTACCGAAACTACCAGGCAATCCAATCGTGGTTAAATACGCCCCACAGTTGAAATTGCTAGAGCGGGCTTCCCTCTGTGTCACTCATGCTGGACTAAACACAACGCTAGAAGCGTTGAGCAATGCAGTGCCTCTGGTTGCCATTCCATTAGCCGACGATCAGCTAGGTGTTGCGGCACGGCTTGCCTGGGTCGGAGTGGGGGAATTTTTGCCCTTATCTAGTGCCAACGTCGTCAGGTTGCGACAGGTCATTCGACGGGTGCTGATGAACGAGTCTTACAGACAAAATGCGGTCCGCTTACAGAGAGCCATTCGCCATGCGGGTGGGGTTCAATATGCAGCAGATGTAATTGAGAATAAGGTCGAAAGCTGTCGCACCGAGCAGCAGGTTCAATCTATTACATCATTGTGAGGAAACGATTCAACGGTCAGCTAGAAACAAGCTAGCTGGAAAGTGAATATCGCTATGAAACGGAGAGAGAGGGATTCGAACCCTCGTTGAACTTTCGCCCAAACAGCATTTCCAGTGCTGCGCCTTCAACCGCTCGGCCATCTCTCCTGGAGATCGACTGCAACTCAATTAGAGCCACAGAATCGCTATATTAGCAGAATTTCGTTCACTCTGGGAGGGGTAAATTTTAATTCTGCAGTGTTTTTTGCCGTCTCGATTGAAATCTTGCTGGGACCCTGAGGATTGGAACCAGGGTTTCCCAGCAAAATCAATCGCTTAGACTACCTCAGAGGGCTTCTGAGGAGCTGCTGGAACTTGTGGCTGGAACTGGAAGAGCGAGTAGACGACGTTTCGCCGAATGTCGGTCATCATGTCCAGGAACAGTTCGTAGCCTTCACTCTTGTACTCGATCAGCGGGTCTTGCTGACCGTAGCCACGCAAACCTACCGACTCTCTCAGTCCATCCATGCGCTGCAGGTGCTCACGCCAAAGGGTGTCGATTTGTTGCAGGATGAAGAATCGTTCTGCCTGACGCATTAGCCCTGGCTGAATTTGATCGACCTGTGCCTCTTTGAGGTCATAGGCGATACGTACTTGCTCATGCAGGAAGGTTTTGACTTCACCAACGGTCAAGTCTTCTAGCTGGTCAGGCTCCATATCTGAGAGCAAATGCACAAACTCTTTGACTTTGCTGACGAGCTTGTCGAGTTCCCATTCCTCGGGTGGCAGGTCGGGGTTGATGTACGCTTCGACGATGTCGTCCATTGTCTTCTCAGCGTATTTAATCACCTGCTCTTTCAGGTCTTGCCCCTCTAGGACACGGCGACGCTCGGCGTAGATGGCGCGGCGCTGATTGTTCATCACCTCGTCATACTCAAACACCTGCTTGCGGATGTCGTAGTAGTAGGTCTCAACCTTTTTCTGTGCGCCTTCTAGGGCACGGGTGAGCATTCCTGACTCGATGGGCATGTCTTCTTCAACTCGGAAGGCTTGCATGAAGCCTGCGACGCGATCGCCCCCAAAAATCCTCAGCAAATTGTCCTGCAGGCTCAAGAAGAATTTAGTAGAACCGGGGTCACCCTGCCGTCCTGCCCGACCGCGCAACTGGTTGTCAATCCGGCGCGATTCGTGACGCTCAGTGCCGATGACGTGCAGTCCGTCCAGTTGCACCACTTCTTCGTGTTCTGCTTCGGTGAATTGTTCGTATTCGTTCAAAATCAGGTTGTAGACCTGACGCAGGCGCATGATGACCGGGTCGTTTACCGGTGCTTTTTCGGCAGCGGTGGCGACTTTGTCTTCGGCTTCGAGTTCAGGGAGCGATCGCTCTCCATACTGCTGCACGGCAAAGTCAACTGCTTCTCGCAGTAAGCGCTCGGTGTCTGGAGACAGCTCCGTTGGAAAAATTTGAGGGGAGGCTTTCCAGGTTTTAACTTTACCCTCACCAGGCGTAAAGCCTTTGCCACCACCACGATTGCCTTTACCCATAGGACCACGGGCAACCGCAAAGCTGTTTTCATCCTCCGGCTGAACGACGCGAGGCATGAAGTATTCCCGCACCTTGAGTCGCGCCATGTAGTCGGCGTTGCCACCCAGAATAATGTCGGTTCCCCGTCCTGCCATGTTAGTGGCGATCGTGACGGCTCCTTTGCGCCCTGCCTGAGCGATGATTTCAGATTCTCGCTCGACGTTTTCTGGCTTAGCGTTGAGTAGATTGTGGGGAATTTCCCGCTCACTCAGCAGACGAGACAGCACTTCTGATTTCTCTACGCTGGTTGTGCCAACCAGGACAGGACGACCGACTTTGTGCATATCGGCACACTCTTCGGCGATCGCCTTCCACTTAGCGTCTTCGGTCTTGTAGACCACATCCGACACATCCCGCCGTTTGGTCGTGCGGTTAGTTGGAACAATGGTTACTTCTAAATTGTAGATTTTCTCAAATTCTGCCTCTTCAGTCTTGGCAGTACCCGTCATTCCAGCCAACTTGGGATAAAGCAAGAAGAAGTTTTGGTAGGTAATTGTTGCCAGAGTTTGAGTTTCCGGCTGAATCTCCACTCTTTCCTTAGCTTCGATCGCCTGGTGCAGTCCATCACTCCAGCGACGACCGGGCATTACCCGTCCAGTAAACTCGTCTACAATCACAATTTCATCATTGCGGACGATGTAGTTTACGTCTTTAATGAACAGTTCCTTTGCTTTAATAGCGTTGAAGATATAGTGCGCCCAGGGGTCTTGCGGGTCGAACAAATCCTTTACGCCCAAAAGCTGCTCTGCCTCAATGTAGCCCTCGTCCGACAACAGAACGTTGCGCGCTTTTTCGTCTACCTCATAATGCTCTTCAGCACCATCTTTTTCGCCTCGGCGCAACGCATTCGCAACTTGGGCTGCCTTTACATACTTCTCGCTGGGCCGCTCTACCTGTCCTGAGATGATCAGCGGTGTTCGGGCTTCGTCGATCAGTACGGAGTCAACTTCGTCAATGACGCAGTAGTTGAAGGGTCGCTGCACTACGTCCTGCATGGAGGAGGCCATGTTGTCGCGCAGGTAGTCAAAGCCTAGCTCGCTGTTGGTGCCGTAGGTAATATCGCAGTCGTAATTCTTTTTGCGCTCAGCCGGATTCATCCCCTGCTGAATCAGCCCCACGCTTAGTCCCAAAAAGCGGTGGACTTGACCCATCCATTCTGCGTCTCGTCTTGCCAAGTAGTCGTTTACCGTGACGACGTGAACGCCTTTGCCTTCAAGCGCGTTGAGATAGGCAGGCAACGTAGACACCAGGGTTTTACCTTCCCCAGTCTTCATCTCGGCGATCTGTCCATCGTGCAGCACCATGCCGCCGATAAGCTGGACATCAAAGTGCCGCATTCCCAAGACGCGCCTTGCGGCTTCGCGCACGACTGCAAATGCCTCTGGCAAAATGGCGTCGAGTGACTCGCCTTTTTCCAGGCGTTGCCTAAATTCTGTGGTCTTTCCGGTCAGCGCTTCGTCTGACAGGGGTTTGATCTCTTCCTCAAGTAGATTAATTTCTACAACGTCGGGCTTATATTTTTTTAATTTACGTGAGTTGGGATCACCCAGCAGATTTTTCAACATAGTAAGGAGGACGTTATAGACAGGCCATCATTTTCCTAATCCTATCATTTGGAACAGAGGCTAGGGGCGGAAGAGGTGCTAGGGGTTAGGAGCTAGATGCGGAGTACCCATTCTGTCCTCTTTACGGTGCGTCTTCCCACTCTGGGGATAAGCTGCGGAAATTAAACTGCTCTGCACCGGGATGGCAGCTGATGCAGCTTCCTAAACGGGTGGGCTGAGGTAATTCGACTCTGGGGTGGAGGGCTTTGAAGTAGCGGGATTCTTCGATGCGGAAGGGAATCTGCTCGCCTTCGGCTTCAGGACGCGAGTACTGCCCTAGGTAGTCCCACACGAGCAGACGAGGTGGATCGACGAGCAGCGGTAGCTGGATTCCGTAGTGTTCCGGGTCTTGCAAGATTTGTCGCCAGCTTTCAGTGGGCATGATTCCTGGTGGTACACCGATATGACAGGTGGCGCAATTCTCTAGGTAAAGATCCTGTCCCAGTTCGTAGCGTGGCGCTATGACATCAATCGTGCCTGGGTTAGTTTCTGTGGCTTGTGCCAGTCCCCAGCCTAAAACAAGGCTCCACAGCAGGAGCATCAGGAAAAGGATGATTGGCGATCGCCGCTGCTTAGTCCGGCGCGGCATGACTACTGGTTTTGGATGGGTGCGACGGAACAGCTTCAAAGAATTGAACATACCTAACTCGTTTGCAATCTAGATTTTGTCATGAATTCCATACGTAGGTATCCCCCATCCTGACCTGATTTAAAAAATTAGGATTATCCTGGGTTCTTGGGACTTATTAAAACTAAACAGTCCACCTACATACATCTACATTTCTCTACCAGACGGTCAACGTCAGTACGAATGTTGCTCGTCTAGCCTAGACAATAAACGAAGGGGATTGACCGCGATGGATTGCCGCCACGTTCAATTTTGTGTTCATGAAGGGGCTTTGCAGGGAAATTGCCCTGCTGAAATTGACCTTGATCAACTCCGAGCATTGTTTGAAGCGGCGGCTTTCTGGGCACGCGATCGCCGTTTAGAAGATTGGGAATTGGCGATCGCCAACAGCAAACCCGTTGTGACGGTCTGGGATAACGGTAGGCTAATTGGGTTTGCCCGCGCTACCTCCGATGGCATTTATCGAGCAACAATCTGGGATGTTGTCGTTCACCCTGACTATCAGGGCGCAGGATTGGGGCGTAAGCTGGTTGAAACGGTTCTGATGCACCCTCATGTGAATCGGGTTGAGCGAGTATACCTGATGACCACGCATCAACAGAAATTTTACGAGCGTATCGGCTTCGAGGAAAATACGACCACCACAATGGTGCTGTACAACCAACCCGTTTCTCAAGACGGTTTGCCCCTCACTGCTGAAGTATCTCAGTAACACCGCTTTAGGAAAAATGGACTTACAAATCAAGAGTGACATTTCGTCGGGGTGTTGCTCTTATTTGTAGCTCCATTTTCTGAGTTGGCATAAGCTAAAACCATAGCTCTAGCCGGAGGTCGCTGCAATGATGTTCACTGCGACACAAATTTCATTTGAAGACTATTTAGCGTATGACGATGGTACGGATAGCCGCTACAAGTTGGTGGACTCTCTAAACAGCTATTTGCTTGGGTTGTTTCTTCTAGATTGAGCCGCTTTTAGTGAAGAGGAATCTGTTAGAGGACGAGTAACTCGCAGAATGATCAGACTGAGAATGAAGAACCAGATGAAGACGAAGATGTACGCGCTGAACAACGCATTTCGGACTCGCTGCTCAATCTGTTGAACGTAGTTTGCTCGAAAGTCAACCCTCAGTCCGCCGACGACTTGTCCGGCAGAGTTTTGAATTGGACCAGAGATTGAGAGCCAGCTTCCAAATTGATCAGTGTAAGTGGATTGGGTAATGGTTGGTTCGATTAACCCGGCTGCTAGCCAATATTGGGAAGCAGAGTCAACGGTGTAGGGCTGACGAAATCGAGTTGCGCTGATGGGCTGGCTGGCGGCGTTATTGGTAATATCTCGAAGAGAGTCGCCCACCCAAATAATCTCATCAGGATTTGCAGTCGGGGCATAGGTGCGTGGAAATGCGGTGGGAAGGGCTGTGTTTACTTTCACAAGCCAGTCCTGATGGTTCTGGTAAAACACTTCATTGGTTGGGCTGGGGGGGGAGTAGGCGATCGCCTCAAACTCATCTCCGTCAATTCCCACCAGTCCTACATTTAACGCATCCTGCAATTGTCGCTCGACCCATCGCCTAGCCCAACCCGAAGCTGAGTTATAGAGCCAGAAACAGGCTCCCGTCACCAGCACCATATTCACCAGAATTGTAGTTAAAACCACAATCCATTTGGCTTTTTGTCTTGCCTTGAGCGCCAGTGCTTCCGCTTCACCGCTGCTGTTGATGTACTGAGTTTGCAGGGCGGTCGGTTTGGGGTTTTTGTTCAACCCTTGCATGAGCCACTGTTCTGCTTCTTGCAGGTCATGACCGCGCAACAGATAGCTGCTGTTTTGGGCTTTATTTTGCCACTCAAGCGCACGCATCAAAAGACGGGTATGGGCACGAAGATGATCCAGATCCGTATCCATTGCCTGGATCAGTTCTTGCAAGGACTGGTTAAAGTCGTCCGTTTCGCGGAAGAAGATCCAGTTGTGACTGGCGATCGCCGGATGCAGCAGCTGTGGGTCAAACCCTTCCCGCCAGACAATCGGCAAAAACCGCTTGTTGCACTCTGCTGCATAAGTCACCTCATCCCGACAGACAGCCGAAGCAACAGAGTCTGGACTGACCACAAAGATGAACGTGTTGGCTGATTCAATTCCCCTCTGGATCGCTTTCCACCATTCTTCGCCTTTGTAAATGTCTTCCCAATCAACCCAGGGGTTGCGGTTGAGTCTTCTGAGCGTGGCATCTAGTTTTTCGACAAATGCTTTATCTCGACGTGAGTAGGAGATAAACGCGTCATTTTGAGGTTTGACCTGATGCAAACTGGCTTGCGTGGCAGTGGAAGGTGTACTGGTGGACATCGTTGCACCCGGATGAGGGTTTTTAGCAGCAAGAACTTAATCCTTTATGCTTCATCTTGCAGACTACAGCACCCCCCGTTCTGGCGATAGATGTAAACGGTTTTGCGAAAGTTTGTAAATCTCTTCTTAAGGAAAGCACCGGGAATTTCCTCAAAGGGACAATTTGCCCTGCCTTGTTTTTATCCAATTTACTAATTGATTGAAGTTGAGACAGGCGATCGCTTTACAAATGACCTGCTAACCAGGTTTCTAAGTCTGCTAGAGTGCTGAAATCTAACAACGCTTCCCCTAACGTCTCAAGCTGCTCCAGTGTAAGAGACTGAATTTGTGTCACCACTGTTGGGGGAAGGGTGCCCATGCGACGAGTGAGTTGTTTTAGGATTAGCGATCGCCCCTCTTCTTGTCTGCCTTCTTGTCTGCCTATCCGCTCACCTTCTTTCAAAATCTCCTGATACCAGGGTGATTCTTGCAGCACTGCCATATCCCACCTCATGATTTGCCTGACGATACAGCATTCAACTGCATCATTTTCTCCGCTGATCCATTGAAACTCGGAACCTAGAATTTCCTCAGCAACGACATCGGGTTGCTGTGTCACCCATTGCACCCAGGCGGTTGGAGCTAACCCAATCAGCCGCTTACCGCCGATGTCTGCTTTTTTTGCCACAGTTGCTCCGCAGGATGGTGATGCAAATAAAAGGGAGGAAGGATGCTCTGATCGAACGGATTATGAAACGGATTCTTCTGTAGAGGCAGCGGAGGGGTGGAAGTATTCATAAATCTGTTGAGCCATGCGATCGCCAATTCCTGGCACCTCGGCAATTTGTTTGGGACTGGCTTCGCGCAGGTAGTCGATTGAGCGGAAGTGGGCAAGCAACTGTTTTTGGCGATAGTGTCCCAGTCCGGGAATTTCGTCGAGACGGGAGCGTCTCATGCGATCGCTCCTTTGCTGACGGTGGAAGCTAACTGCAAATCGGTGTGCTTCATCTCGCAGACGGCGCAAAAGCTGCACTCCGGGCTGTTCTGCATCGGTGAGTAGTGGCTTCGATTCTCCGGGTAGGAAGATTTCTTCGCGCTGTTTGGCTAGACTGACGACCTTTACGTCTTCCATCAGGTTCATTTCGCGCAGCACTTCTACGACAGCCGAAAGCTGTCCTTTGCCACCGTCGATCATCACCAAGTCGGGGAAGTCAGGATTGCCAACTCGCTTTAGATTTGGGTCTTGGGCATAGCGGCGGAATCGTCGCCCGATGACTTCTGCCATACTGGCGAAGTCGTCAGAGTGTCCTGCTGTCACCGTGGGATCTTTGATTTTGTAGTGACGGTAGTGCTGCTTGGCGGGTAAGCCATCCACAAACACGACCTGAGAAGCAACCGCATCGGAACCCTGGATGTGAGAAATGTCGTAGCCCTCAATGCGGTGGGGCATGTCGGGCATGTCTAACAATCCTGCCAGGTCGAGCATGGCTTGATTGTTGCGGTCAGCAAAACGTTGGGTTCGGGCTAGCTCATATCCGGCGTTGCGCTCAACCATTTCGATCAGTTCTGCTTTGCTTTGGCGGTGGGGAACGATGATTGTTACCTTACGCCCGCGTTTCTCGGAAAGCACGTCTGCCAGAATTTCTGCGTCGGGCAGTTCGTGCTGTACCAAAATCTCTGAGGGAATTTCTACCGGATCAACGGTTTGGAAGTGTTCCTCTAGTGCCCGTTGCAGGATGGCTCCGGGTGTACCTGACTGAGCATCTGCCACAAAGCCCAACCGCCCCACTAGACGACCTGCCCGAATTTGGAAAAGCTGAATGCAGGCGTGCTGATCGTCTGCGACGAGGGCGATCGCATCTCTCGATACGGTATCGTCTGACAGCGACACTTTTTGATCTGCCCCCAATGATTGCAGTCCGCGAATCTGGTCGCGCAGTCGTGCCGCATATTCAAAGTTCAAGTCTTCGGCGGCTTTTTCCATTTGCGCCGACAGGATGTCTTCTAATTCCTGCGTTCGCCCCTGGAAGATCATCGCCACTTTTTGCATGATCTTGTGGTAGTCTTCGGGCGAAACCAGCTTTTGACACACGCCCGGACAACGCCCCATGTCGTAGTTCAAACAGGGACGGTCTTTGAACAACGGCTGAGGTCGCTGTCGCAGTGGAAAGATGCGTTTCACTAGATGCAGCGTTCGCCGCAGTGAGCCGACATCGACATACGGGCCATAGTAGCGATCTTGCCCTTTGCCTTTTTGTCGTCTGCGGGTGATGAAGATGCGCGGATATTCTTCTGACCAGGTGATGCAGAGATAGGGATACTTTTTGTCGTCTTTCAGCAACACGTTGAAGTGAGGCTGGTGCTGCTTCACCAGATTCGCTTCTAGCGCCAGAGCTTCGGCTTCGGTGTCGGTGACGATGAATTCAATCTCGGCAATCTGCATCACCATTAGGGCAATGCGCGGATTGTGGTCGTGATTGTCGCGAAAGTAAGAGCGAACTCGCGATCGCAGCTTCTTTGACTTGCCGATATATAAGATGTTGTCGTTTGCGTCGCGCATGAAATAGACCCCCGGCTCTGGAGGAATTTCCTTGAGGCGCGTCTCCAGACGTTCGGGGTCTTTGACTAGAGTAAGAGGCTTGGGAGAAGTAGTCACAAGCGATCGCCAACAGCAAGTTCAACTCACTTCTTAGGATAGTGCAAATGCACTGTGGATAGGCAGTGCTGGTTGCCGAACTTTACTCCCAAGCCTAACTGTTTATCTAACCAATTCCGAAAATCGGGCTGCTAATCTGCAAGTTTCGCTTAAACGTGCTGCGTCCTGTTCTCACGCTAATCGTGATCTCTACCCCACCGGGTGTATAGCCGAGCAGCCTATTGTCCTTAACGTCTAATCCAAAGATATTGCGCCTGCCAATTGCTCCGACTCGGCTAGCTCTGCCGCCTGGAGTGATGGAAAACAAGTCGTCAGTTGTGGAAGTTCGAGCATTGGAGGTGGCAAAGAAACGGTTGCGGCGCGCGTCATAGGCAATATCACCGCTGCTGTTAAAGCGAGAGATGCGAGACACGAGGGTAGCTCTGCCCGTGTTCGTGTTGATGCGGTAAAAGCCATTGCCTCCAGCACCGTAGAGTCTGCCCTGAGCATCAAACTCTAGAGCATTCATGTTGTTGGTTCCCAGGCTGCCTATGCGAGTTGCTGCACCAGATCGTCTGTTGATCCGAAATAAACTGCCAAAGTTTACGCCAAAAACGGCACCTCCCTTGGACTCGGCAATATCTGTGAGAACGGGGCCGGTTTTGAGTGGTCTAAACACGCCGCGATTGTTGAGAACGCCAACTTGCCCACTGCCGGTAGAAACGAATGTCATCCTTGCCCCCATTTGAGAAAAGTTAATTGCGCTACAGTTTGGCTTTCCTCTAGAGAGTTCGCCAAATTTTAATATTGCAAGTTCACACAAACTTCATGTCAAAGGGCTGTTCTTGAACTTTGGGTGAATTTCCCAATTAACCGACAAAATTTACCATTTTTGGGCAATCGCTCCCTCATCTCCCGATCAAATTTCCGTAGTTCAGCACCTTGACGAGAGACTCACATCCCCGATATGCTCTCACGTTAAGGTTGTCACTTTTATACACAGACAACTGATTACACCCAAGGATCTAGCGCTACTCAAAGCTGTTTGCGGCAGCCTTGAGCAGCTAACCCCCAAACTGTGCATACCAGTCTGGCGGCTAACGGTGAATTTTAACACTCCCTTAGCCACCCCGACTTGTCATGTCAAAAAAGCGTTGCTGACCCTTCAGGACATGAAAGTGAAAGATTTAAACTCACTTTTGGTTCTCTCACTCACTATTGCAACGCGTGAATAAATGCGGGGTGGCTAGGTTTTTGGGTTTTCTTGAAAACCCTAAGGAGTCACAACTCATGTCTCAATCTTTTTTGGAATCTCTCCACTCATTACCTGTGGAGGAGAACCTTTCTACTGCGTCACTTCCAGAACGCGAACGACTGCAAGTGTTGGTGATCGGCTCTCGTGATGGTGTGATTGAAACGATTCACAACTTACATCGTCGTGGCTTCGCCGAAGTCGGCGCATGGAGTCCACTTTTACCTGCACCTGACCTGGGTGAAGTGATGAGTATCTTGACCCGCTATCGTAAGCGAGAAGGATAAGCAGAGAAGAGGGCGATCGCTTTTGAAGGGAAGGGCGATCGCCCCCAGTGAATGAGGTGATAGTGCAATGGACAAGGTAGCTCAATATCGGGAGTACGTTCAGACCTTACTGAGCCAGTATGCCAAAGATGACGCTCCAGATAATGAAGTTGAAGTGCAACTGATCTTTGACACTCAGCGGGATCATTATCAGTGGATGAATGTAGGTTGGCAACAGTTCGACCGAATTTATCGTTGCATCGTCCATTTTGATATTAAGGACGGAAAAATTTGGCTTCAGCAAAACTTGACGGATTTGAATCCTGCTGAGGAGCTGGTTGAAATGGGTGTTCCTAGAGAAGATATTGTGCTGGGCTTACAACCGCCTTACAAACGGCAGTACACAGAGTATGGTGCTGCTTGAGATCATCACGGCACTACTTTGCCCACTTCATGTACAAAATTTGTGGAGGCGATCGCTTTTGAAGGGAAGGGCGATCGCCCCGACACTTCTCACTTAAGCCGTCAAAGAACCACCATTAGATGAATTAGTTGCCTCTGTGCGAATCCGTCCTTTTCTAATTTTGCGAACTCGCTCACTCTTGCGAATGCCGCCTGCCAATTCATATTCGCGGCTATCGTTGCCGTAGGTGTAGGCAACGGCAATCATCAGTTTCTCACCTAGTTCGCCTAGCTTCTTCTCCAGTTCTGCCATCTCAGTTTGTGAAGCATCAATCACGGCTAGAGCAGTATTGTAAGCTTCCATTCTCAGACGCAGTTGGTCAATGGTTCGGGTGAACTCACTCAGCGTGACTGAATTGCCAAAACTCAGTTGAGGATCGATCGCTCTCAAGCCAGCAGCACGAAGCTCAGCTTTCTCAAGACCGCGAGATGCACGACGCATACGAGGCATACAATTTTGACTCCTATTAAACAGTTATAGAAATAGATTGCCCGCAAATTTAGGAACGATACGTGTGCAATTCACCGAACTTTCACACTAATTTTGTCGCTGCTTAAATAAAGTTAGGTGGATTTTCTGAGGGCGATTTGTGGGGCGATCGCCCTCTCAACAAAATCCTAGTCGGTCTACCTAGAAGTCAACTAAAACTATAGCGACATGCTTGCAGAAGTTTCTGTCTTGATGTCAAAAGTTTCTGTAACCATGTCAGAAGTTTTTGTCTTGATGTCGGTAAGTTCTGTCTTGATGTCAGAAGTTTCTGTAACCATGTCAGAAGTTTCTGTCTTGATGTCAGCAACTTTTGTGGTGATGACATCAACTAAGGAGCTTCATGCCTTGTTCTGCTTGTGCCTATGTATTAGAGAAGCAAGATTTGAGGGATGCGGGTTGTTTTGGGAGGGGTGGGGGCGATTGCTGATAACGCATTAGCATCAGAAGCGCGTAAAAAATGTTGAATGAACAATCTAGGCAAAGTCTCTAAACAGAAGTTAATATGTGAAGAATCTCGCTAGTTAGGCATTGTTAGGATATTAGGTTGAGAAGACCATTCTAGTAATATTTTTAGCCCGTCACTTGAAAGCTTCTCGCTCAAAGAGGGAGCAGTTATTTCATAATAATTGCTTTATAACAAGGTTTGATGTTGTCAATATTTGGATTGCTAACAACTATCTTTTTGCAATGTTATACTTTCCTACCAACTCTTTACCTCACTAATTTCTACTATGAATGAATTCCAATCTTCAGAAGATGCAAGAATCGTTCCTAATCGTGCGATAACTTCATTATCTACTGACGGGATAAGAGCTGCTTTCTATTATCTGAATGTAAAGCCTGATACTGAACTCCGTCTACTTCCAGATGGAAAGATACTAACAGTAGAAGATATTAAAAATCTTAATGAACAAATCATAGATAAATTAACCATTCATGACATTACTGCAAATATTACGTCAATCAACTTCATTCTTTCAGGGAGGAAGGTAAAGGATTACTCTGCTTGGAATGAATTTGAAAGAGCAAACTGGGATGCAGTTAATGAAACTGTTCGATCTATTAGTGTGACTTGGGAGATCTTGATTAAGCTTCCAACATCTGAGCTTCCTCAAAAGCATTCACTCAAATTAAGGATTGGAACTGCAATTCCACCCAAGGATATGTTTCAGCTATTCTTCTCAAGTGATGATGTCTTAGAATTGCTTGAGGCAGGAGCAGCCGGTGTTTGTAAGGTTGATTTTGTCAATCATATAATCGCCATCGAGCTTTTGAATATTGTTAGTAACTGGTACGAGGGTTTGAAAGATGCTCCTAAAACTGACGAAATTCAGAGAGTTCTCAAGAAACAGGAAAGGTTGTTACTAGAGCTTATTCGTAACTTTATACCTATCTTATTTCTTATACTGACTTATTCTTACTCACCATATTTATTGCCTTTCTTCGGGATAGGTAATAATGTGTCACTTGACAATCTGCAAAAAGTTTTTATCCTCATGATGGCTGCTTTTTCAACTGGTACAGTTGTTGGAAGAAGTTTGGCAAGATTACTAGGTGCAGCAGTTGATAGATATGAGGAGTATCCAAAGTTTTCAATGACACGAGGCGACAAAAATACATTAGAAAAAACTAGAGCAAGTAATACAAGAATTACTCAGCAAATAGTTAGTCGCTCTCTTTGGACAGTATTTGCCGTAATTATATCTTTCCTTTTCCGATTCTTGATAGACTACACGCTGCACTTGAAAATTTAGTAGACTAGCCACTTTGTACGATCGCTGTCTCATAGACTACATTGCCAACAAGCAAACGCACCATCTTGTTTGGCGTACTAAGCCCTCTCTTCTTTGAAAATGTTTAATGCCTAATCACCCGCACCCCGCGAGATGTCTTTAGTCAGGATCAATTGTTGGCTACTTTAAGAGGAGAATCGAGATGTCTAATATTCGTACACGAGACGTACTCCAATCTGTGCTACTCCAGACGTTGAAAAGGTTTAGGGATGGGCTCCAGATTCGTATTGTCTATGAAGAAATCGAGTGTAACTTCACATTTCCGCAAGAATGGTTGCGCGAAATTCCAAGTGGGACAGGCTATGACGAACTAGAGAAACGTGGCGTAAACTGGCGAGACATTCCTCAAGAACAACTCGTTCAAATGGTGCGTACAGAGCCTCAATGGCAAAATGAGATTAGATGGGCTCGGAATGACCTTCGGAAGTCCGGTTACTTGGATATATCGGCTCCACGCGGTGTTTGGAAATTAACTGAACAAGGTCATCATGCTGCAGGGACAACGTTACAAAATTTGACTTCAGCAGAGAAACAAGTTGCTACTCCAAAGCCGCAACTAAAGATCGCAGAAACACCTTCACAGAAACATCTCGTTTTGGAACCAGGACTTTCGTCGCGGGAAGCTTTGGAAAGAAAACTTGCTCTACTCACATCATCTATGCCACTAGATGATCTCGACCTGCTAGTTGATATTGCGCGCTCTATTCGTCTCCGGAGTATTGGTGAGTGAACTTAGTCGTTAATGCAGTTGCCATCTTTCAGTGCGATCGCCATCTTGTAGGGTGCGTTGCTGACTAGCAAACGCACCATTTTGTTGATCGTACTAGCCTGTCCCTGCTTTGAAAATGTTTAATACCCAACTATTGAAGACAGCGATCGCAAGTTCTCTCAATACAGAGGTGTTAGGTTTTGCAGGCTGCAAGCCAAGATGAGGACAATAAGGCTGTAAGTGGCGATCGGATGTGAGTAGAGCAATCGCTATGTTAAGCATTCTCACATCTTATCTGTAGCGAGATCGTAGACTGTAACAGAATTTGTGAGAGCATAACTTCTGTGTAATCACCCTCTCGCTCTCATGCCAGCAAATGATTCTGAACTTCAAGTTCAAGCTCGGAAGATTTTGGATGCGATCGCCTTCACTTCCTTTGAACCCTCTTACAACGTCCAAATTCCAACTGAAAGGTGAAGTTAATGCAAGCCAAACTTCAAGAGCACCTTTCTCCTGCTGATGCCGAAGTTATTTTAGGACGTTTACCTGATCGAATTCATGCCGCTCTTATTGCTCATGCTTCTGAAATCGAGTACCCCATCGAAGCAGTGATCGAGATGGCGATCGCAAGTTTTCTCGATACAGAGGCGTTAGGTTTTGCAGATTGTAAGCCAGGACGTGGGCAATAAAACTGTTAAGTGGCGATCGTAATTTGAGGGGTGCGATCGTCATTTTGTAAGAAGCATTAGTGACAGGCGATCACACCGCTACATGCAGCAGATTGAAAGATCCTGAACAGATGACGTGACAAGAATGGTAAAAACAGAGCGTGAGGTTTAGCTACACTAGACTCAAATTGATCACTCCTGGAACCAATTTCCCTAGTAGTTGTCTTATGCAAATCACTCTAAATCTCGACGAAGGACTCGTCAATGAAGCCCTCGAACTTACTAGCCTTACCACTCAAGAAGAACTGATCAAACTTGCTCTGCAAGAGCTTGTGCGATCGCGCCGCAAGAGAAATCTTCTCGACCTATCAGGACAAATTCAGTTCAGTTCAGACTTTGACCACAAAGCTCTGCGCGAAACTCGTCATGTTGCTGATTGATACATCTGTTTGGATTAGTGTTTTTCGCGATCGCAGCGGTCAAATCCGTCAGCAGCTTGAGACTCTAATTGCTAATCACGACATTTTACTGACCCGCTTCACTCAGCTTGAATTACTGCAAGGGAGCTTAAACGAGCAAGAATGGACTCTTCTTGCTAATTATCTTGAAGCCCAAAGCTACGTTGAACTCACGCCCTATTCTTGGCGAGCGGCTGCCCGCATTTACTACGAGCTACGGCGACAAGGACTTACCGTTCGTAGCCCAATTGATTGCTGTATTGCTCAAGCAGCTTTAGAAAACAATTTACTTTTGATTCACAACGATCGTGATTTTGAAACTATTGCTCAAGTGCGATCGCTTCAGCACCTCCGCTTTCAACCTTGAGTGCGATCGCAAGTTTTCTCGATACACAGGCATTAGGTTTTGCAGATTGCAATCCAGGACGTGAGTAATAAAACTGTTGAGTGGCGATCGCAGTGTGAGTGGGGCGATTCGCTTAGTGAGTTCGCTTCAGAGACTCACACTCCCATGAGGTTGAGTCCTATCGCGATCAGACTGACTAATCCGAGTAAACCAAGCGATCGCCGAAAATAATTAACTCCCTCAAACAGTTCTTGCCATGCCCAGGTGAACAGAGTGCCGAACGCGATTAGAGCAAACGCGGTTTGGATTTTGCCACTGGGCAGCACAAATTGAAGGAAAGCTGCTGCTGAACCAAGCAGAATAGGCAGATTGGGCATCTGAGCAATTACAATGTTGCCTTCGCTGTCTCGAAAGGTGCGATCAAATAGTGAGGCTCCCTTCGCTTCAGTTTTCTCTAAGTCACGGTTCAATTGAGAGGTCATCTGCTCTATCCAAAAATACAACTGAAAGTTATGTTAAAGCTGTCTCGAATAGCAGCACCTATATCGGACGTTAGATTAACCAGACTCTTACAGCGTAGAAGCGGACTGAGTCTAAGCTCTGTCTATTGCGCGAACGACCTTCACCTTAAGAGAGATAAAGTTTCAAGTTTTAGTTGTTTAGCTAGAAGGTGATCTGTTTATCACCCCGATGGATAACTCCGATGGAACGTTCAACAGTTGCCCCAGAGCATGATCATCACGAGAGAGAACGGATTCGGCGGCGAGATTTGCTCAACAGCCTGCTGATTGGCGTTGCACTTGGTGCAATCCTTCTAGGTGCGCCTCTTGGCTGGTTTGCCCACCGCCTATACGTTCAGCAGCGCATGGCACAAGTGCTGCTCTGTCGCCAGCAAAACTTTGGTTTATCAGAAAGTCAACTACAGGCTCAGTGCGGTAGTCCTCTCTAAACTATCTTGTATGAGAGTTGAGAGGCATGGCTATTGTCTAGTTTTACGGTTCGTACTGCTAAATCTGAAGACCGACTGTTTCTCGTTACGTTAATGGCAGCACTTCAAGATGCTGAACGTGAGTTATCTCCCAACAGGACACCAGGTTCTGAGATGGGTGATGCTCATCTGGCGTATCTCGAAGAAACCGTTGAACAGCAAAATGGTCAGATTTATGTAGCAGAGTCTCAAGAGGGCATCGTCGGCTTTGTCGTCTGCTTCGTTGAAAAACTCGATGAAGGCGACCTCCATATTGTTGAACAAGAGCGGGAGTACGGTTATATTTCCGACCTATATGTTGTCCCTACGATGCGAAAGCACGGGGCAGGGGCTGAATTGATGCGAGCAGCTGAACGGCACTTTTTTGACTTGCATTTGAAAATTGTCAGAGTGGGTCTATTATGCAGCAACGAATCTGCAGCTAAGTTCTATCAAAAGTCTGGATATCAGCCCTATGAGGTTTTGTACGAAAAGCACCTCAACGAAGTGTAGAGTAACGCGGCGATCGCAGATTTATTCGCTGACTCAGAACGGGGTGTAGAGGAGTCAGGGACACCAAATTGCATTTCTCTAAATAGAATGCGTCAGTTGTTTGAGTAAGCTGGAAACCAATAGAATCAGCACAGAAGCCGTTTCTCAAGCCTTCCTATGAATGAGGTGTTGCCAGGGCGATTAGTCACGCTGCTGAGTGATTTTGGTTTGCAGGACGTTTATGTGGGAGTGATGAAAGGGGCGATCGCCCAAGTTAACCCAAGCCTAACCATCGTTGACCTGACTCACCAAATTACACCCCAAAATATTGCAGCGGGAAGATTTCATTTGCTGAACGCATATCCGTACTTTCCTAAAGAAACAGTGCATGTAGCGGTCGTCGATCCGGGTGTGGGAAGTGAGAGAAGGGCGATCGCTATTCAGCTTCAAGACGGATTCTTGGTAGGTCCAGACAATGGTTTGTTTAGCGGCATTCTCGACCAGCATTTGGCGATCGCCGCCGTTGAGCTAACGAATTCTAATTACTGGCGCACCTCTGAGCCAAGCGCAACATTTCACGGACGTGACATCTTTGCCTCGGTGGGGGCACATCTTGCCTCAGGTGTTCCTTTAGAGAAACTGGGAACTGCAATTGATCTAGCTTCCCTCAAGCAATTCCCTTTAGTGAGCTGTATAAGAACCGAAGGGGCGATCGCAGGCACAATTCAGCACATTGACCACTTTGGCAATCTGATTACCAACATTCCTGGACGTGAAGTTGTTCATAAGAGTTGGTCAGTGGCGATCGCAGAATTGACGATTCCAGGGAAACAAACCTATGCAGATAGTTCTCCTGGCAGTTTGTTAGCTTTGATTGGCAGTCACGGTTGGGTCGAAATTGCTGTCAGTGGCGGCAGCGCTGATGCTCAACTACATTTGACCGTTGGGAGCTCTGTGCAGCTTGTGTTCTACGATTGAGCAACTTTTAAGTAAAATTCTGTCCCTCCTACTTGGTTAAAATACAGGCAGAGCCTAAAACCAGAATTCGCTACAACAAATGCACTGCGAAGAGGGAACACAATGACCACTATCCAGAATGCTGATTCAGAAGTTTATCAGGGGCAGTTTGGCGAATTTACGATCACAGAGAGCGATCGCCAGGGCGTAATCATCTATCGGGCAGGGCTAATGGCAGCAGCTCTCAGCTTTGCATTGGGAACTCTTCTGGTGCTGAAATTTGCTGACTACACCTTTGTTCCTGTCGCTTTGAACGTTCTCTATATCTGCTTTTCTATAGGGTTAGCGGTGAGTCTGCTAACGATTCATATCTACCTCGCACCGTTGCACCGAGCATTGCAGGCTTTTTGGCTGGCTGGCACTGTGGCAGCGATCGCCATTGCCCTCACTCACAGCGAACCCCTTGCTCTGGCGGTCTACCACCAACCCACCACGATCTTGGGCATCGGTTTTATCTTTGCGGCTCTGACGGGTATCTTCTTCAAAGAAGCATTTTGCTTTAACCGTCTTGAAACCAAGCTGCTGACCCCTCTGGTTCCTTTGTTGCTGCTAGGGCACCTGTTTGGAATTTTGTCAGTTCCTTTAGAGCAAGTTCTGCTGGGGCTTTGGGCTGCTTTATTTGTCGTGTTTGCGCTACGCAAAGTAGTTCAACCCATTCCGCCTGACATTGGTGACAAGAGCGTTTTCGTTTATTTAAAGCAGCAGGCAGCAGTTGAGTGAATCTTTAATTTTCTGAGACTCAGTCACATTTAAGGAGCGTCAGTTGGGGGAACGTGCATTCTGGCTAGCCTGGTCACGCATTGAAGGAGTGGGGCCAACTCTCCTGATGCGCCTCCATCACCATTTCGATAGTCTGGCAGAAGCCTGGGAAGCCAGCCCCAAACAACTAGAGCAGGTGGAAGGGTTTGGCCCTCACACTGCGACAGTTGTGGCAAGCAGGCGATCACGCTTTCATCCTGATGAGATTTTGCAAGAGCATGAAAAGGTAAATCCTTACTTTTGGACACCTGCTGATGCCGATTATCCGAGACTGCTGCTAGAAATTCCCGATCCGCCACCCGTGCTTTACTATCGCGGTAACGTCGTTCCAGAAGAGAACCAGGGGAAGGTGCCAGCGATCGCCATCGTTGGCACCCGTGACCCTTCAGACTACGGCAGACGTTGGACTCGTAAACTCAGCGATTCTCTGGCACAGGCAGGGTTCATCGTCGTATCCGGCTTGGCTGACGGTGTGGATACCGAAGCTCACCAGAGCTGCCTCAACGCAGGCGGACGTACCATCGCTGTTTTGGGTACAGGCGTCGATGTCGTTTATCCGTGGTCAAACCGCAATCTAGCCAAACGAATTCCCGAACAGGGGCTCCTCGTTAGCGAATATCCCGCTGGCACCCAGCCCGATCGAGCCAATTTCCCACGCCGCAATCGCATCATTGCCGGGCTCAGCCGCGCCATTCTGGTGCTAGAAGCGCCCCATCGATCGGGAGCGTTGATCACCGCTCGACTGGCAACTGACTATAACCGCGATGTCTACGCCCTGCCCGGATCATTGGATAACCCTCGTTCCAAAGGTTGCCTGGAATTGCTAAATACAGGCGCTCACGTCATCTTGGGTGAAAGTCATCTGCTAGAAATGCTGGGTGCAATGCCACGGCTGCACGTCATGCCCTCCCCTCCTTCCCAACTCTCGCTTCTGGACGAACAGTTGACCGACCTGGAACCTGAGATTAAACAAGTCCTGGAGGCAGTTCCACCAGAACCCACGTCTTTTGATGTAATTGCTCAGGAATCTGGGCTACCCACCGGTTCAGTTCTCAGTGCCCTGGTGCAACTGGAACTCATGGGCTTTGTCTCTCAACTACCCGGAATGCGCTACCAGAGAGGCTAAACACTATTAATTCATCATTAATTGTTTACCCAGCTTGCTCAGGAGATCTCCTGCGTGAATGGTGGTGCGGTGAAGCCGCACCACCATTCACGCTTCAAAAAATGATTCATGCAGGAAGTCTAGTTTTCATTTCCCTTTGAAGAATGATCATGCTTGGTCCAACAACGGGACTGCGGGCAAGCTGTGTACCCTGAGAATCAGTAATTTCTAATTTGCTGAAGTCAAGCTCTTGTGCTCGTTTCAGCATTTCGTCAGCCAGTTTGTTTTGGCGATCGCCACTCAGCTCATACCAGCCCATACTGACCTTGACGATTAGCCGACTCTCGCGGAAGTTTGCCTGAATGGATTGAATAAACCCATTGGCGTAGCGATTTGTGACTTCTGCCACCTGGTCTTGAATTGCCGCAATCAAGCTTTGTTCGGGAGTCAGTTCTAAAGGAGGTGGAGCTGGAGGCGGTGAGACGACAGGGGAAGGAGAAGGAGTGGGTTTTGGAGTAGGTGGAACAACGATAGGTGTCGGAGCCGGAGCAACCTGTTTTGGCGGGCTGGGTTGAGGAGAGGGAGTCGGTTTAAGCTGGGGAGAAGGCGTGGGTTTAAGCTGGGGAGAAGGCGTGGGTTTAACTACGGGAGACGATTGTACGGGAGGTGCTTGAGCTATTTCCTCAGCCTGATTGGGTAGCAGGGCAGACGTTGTCCACACCAGCAGCACCAAAACTCCACCAGCAATACTGGTAAGAACAGCGTCCGATAGTCTGTCACTGATCGAATCGGGGAGGCGATCGCGCGCCCAATCAAGCACCGCTACCCATTTTGCCCACAAGCTGCCTTGAGAAGCAGGCAGTGGTGTATTGGCTCTGCTAGTTAGCGGAGTGGCTGAAGGAGCAGGTGTGGGAGGGGCGATTGCCTCTGTCGGTTTACCTAAAGTAGATTGTTCATCCAAGGACAAGCTCTCGTCCATGCCCCAGATATCGTCATCGTCATCTTCAGGAGATTTAACTTCCGGTGGCGTTGAAGCAATTTCGTCTGGCTTAGCGGTCGGCTCAGCTGCTGGCATGGTTGGTGCAGCTGGAAATTCTAGGGTTTCAACCGGAGCTGCTTTGATCTCAGATGCAGATTGTTTTGTAGGGGGTGACAATTTTGCCTGAGTCGGTGCAGGTGTTTTCTCCAGCTCTTCTACAATTCCTTCGAGCACCTGGATCGTAGTTCGCAAAGCTCGAAGACTTTGAGTTTTGAGCACAGGCTGGATTTGCTGCCAAAAATTTTGCTGGTTTGGCTTTGGACGCTTTGGCTGATCCGGTGTCATAACTCCTCCCTGGTGGGCAGCAATGCTTAAGGGCGACGACGAATGCAGCAACTCAGCGTAGCAAAAAGCAGTCGGACGCGATAGGTCTTATCGTTGCCCCCTCACGTCAATCTATCACTATGGCAGCCCTCTTAAACTTGAGTGGCAGTGTGAGTAAGGTAGGATTGGTGTCGCAACAGGTTTAGCTTTGGGAATATGAGTCTTAAACGTCGTCAGTTCTTGGTGTTAGGTGGAGCCGTTGGCGGATGTAGTCTAGCTCTGTTGATCCATCGCATAATTGCCAGTAGCACTGAGCAGCAGCCCGTCACCTCCCAAACCTCCCAAGTTCAAACTCCTAGCCCTGTGAGTGAGGCAGCTCCAACCCCAGTATCTCAAAACGTACCAGGCAGCGAAGGATTGTTTAATCCGCCTAGAGGCGATGCCCGTATTGTTGTGATCAGTGACCTTAACAGTCAGTATGGCTCTACCGACTACGACCCCGAAGTAGACAAAGCCATTTCGCTGATGCCCTTTTGGGCACCCAACTTGGTTTTATGTGGTGGTGACATGATTGCAGGTCAGGATGCGTCTTTGCCCCGTGCCCAGGTTGAGGCAATGTGGTCAGCATTTGATCAGCATGTCGCTGCGCCACTGCGAAATGCAAACATTCCCTACGGTTTCACTTTGGGTAATCACGATGCATCGGGGGCGATCGCCAGCGACGGGACGCTACTTTACCAACAGGACCGGGATATCGCTGCTGCTTATTGGAACAATCCTAGCCATGATCCGGGGGTTGAATTTGTCGATCGAGCGGGTTTCCCTTTCTATTACACCTTTCAACAAAATGGTGTTTTCTTCTTAACTTGGGACGCATCATCGGCAACTATCCCGGCAGAACAGCTGGCTTGGGCTGAGCAAGCGTTAGAATCAGAGGCGGCAAAAGCTGCCAAACTGCGGATTGCGATAGGGCATTTGCCACTGTATGGAATTTCGGTTGGGCGAGATGAGCCAGGGGAATATCTGAGCGGAGCAGAAGAGCTACGCGCCCTAATGGAGCGTCACAACGTTCACACTTACGTTAGTGGACACAATCATGCCTACTATCCGGGGCATCGGGGTCAGCTTGAGTTACTGTATTCCGGTCTTTTGGGTTCTGGTGCCCGTCGCTTGCTCAACGGCAACTTAGCGCCACAAAAGACATTAACGGTGGTTGATGTCGGTTTAGACTCACAGGAAACGATCTACACTACCTATGACATAAGAACGATGGAACTGGTGGATATGCAGCAGCTTCCCCGCTTGATTGCTAGCCCTACTGGGCAGGTGCTACGACGGGATGTAAATGAGGCGAACTTGACCGCAGAGGAGCGATCGCTGCAATACACTCCTAGCTCTTAAGGGTTGTTGTAAAGTTGAGGCACTTTAATACAGCCAGGGAATCAGCTTCTTTACGGTTTGACGATAGGTTGCATAGTCTGGATATTTTTGCATCAGCCAGTTTTCTTCACGGGCTGCTTTTGCATCAAAAAATAGAACAAACATTAGCGCGCCAACCAGATGAGGCAGACTGAACTGAAAAACTGTCCAGCCCAAAGCTGCCAAAATCAGTCCACTGTAAAGCGGGTGACGCACGATCGCATATACGCCTGTCTGAACTAACTGTCCGTCCTCTCTAGGATAAGGGAGCGGGGTAAGGCTATTGCCCAGGTCTAGAATGCCTTTGATGAAGAAGGCGATCGCCCCCACTCCTAAAATCCCCGCAATTGCCCAACTGAAGTAAAGCCATGCAGGAGATAGAGCTAGCTCAAGGGGGCGGTAGACGGGCAGCAGCACAAAACCTGTTATCAACAACGCTTGCGCCACAACCCAATATTCACCCCGCTGACTATTGCGCCATCCAGCGCGGCTAAATCCCCAGTCCGACCAAAGCTTCATGTCTTAAAGACCAAATCCTACACTTAACTTTATCGGTAGGAGCGGGTGATTTGGTCGAGTTCGGCAATTTCGTTTTCGTCGAGACTCCAGCCCAGCGCACCCGCATTTTGTCGCGCCTGTTCTGCGTTTTTTGCTCCTGCGATCGGAATCACATTACCTTGGGCGATCAGCCAGTTAAGTGCAACCTGAGCAGGGGTGCGATCGCGCTTTTCCCCAATTCGCTTCAGTAAGTTGATCAAAGGCGCAATTTTTTCTAACTCATCACGGCTGAAGCGAGGATCAATCCGACGTGCCCCTGTCGGTGTGGTGTGGTTTTCTGGTGTGTACTTGCCGGTCAGCAATCCCTGAGCTAAAGGACTGTATGCCAGAATCGTTACTCCCAACTCACGCGCCGCATCCATCACGCCGTTTGTCTCGATTTGCCGACCCAGGAGCGAGTAGGGCATTTGGTTGACCGCCAAAGGAACGCCCTGTGCTGCCAGCAGTTGATGTGCTTCTCGCATTTGGCTAGCTGAGTAGTTACTGACACCGATCGCCCCGATTCGACCGCGTTTGACCTCTGCTGCTAGAGCTTCCATGAGCGTCTTTTTGCTCATGAAAAAGTCAAACGGCATGTGTACCTGATAGAGCGGAATGCTACTAACCTGCAAGCGCTTGAGGCTTTCGGTTAAAGTATTGGCGATCGCATCTCCACTAAACCGCCAGGGCAACGGCATGTATTTAGTAGCAATCTGTACAGGCTGTGATGCCTGCTGCATAAATTGTCCCAGCAGTTTTTCGGATTCACCGAAGCCGTAGATTTCAGCGGTGTCAAAGAAATTCACTCCAGCATCCAAGGCTGCTTTAAATGCTTCTTGAAGCTGAGCTGCATCGTAATCTCTGCCATAGCTCCAAAACAGCTTATCGCCCCAAGCCCAGGTCCCAATACATAGGGCGGCTACTGTTGGGCCATTGGCACCAAGCGTAATGGTTTGTGCGGTTTGTGTACTCAAAGTATCCTCCATTTAATTAGAGTTAGATATCTATGAGTGTAACTTTACAAAACTTTATCTTGCCTCTACCTTGAGAACCGCTTTTTAACGCAAGTCCCGTCCGAGGGGAAGTAGAGCAATAACCAGCAGTTTAAAGTGTTGTTTGGCGAGAGATTAACCAGATAATGTTTCCTAACAAACTCATGGATGGTTTTGTTCCTTGCGAAAGTTAACTTTGATCGTTCGCCTCTTAACAAGGATGTGAACATTCTCTATCGTAAGGAGTAGAGAAACGCTTCCATAGGATGCTCCTCTAGCAAAGATTGATAACTTTAGAACTGAAGTTTTATAAATATGGCGACAGGTAATTTTTCAGATGAGCAGCTTGCTCAACCCACAGCAAATAGGGCAGTTCCTCAAATCGGGCTGTTTACGATGTTCCGCCTGGGATTATTCCAAATGGGATTGGGGCTGCTGTCATTATTGACGCTGGGTGTACTAAACCAGGTTTTGATTTCGGAGTTAAGAATTCCAGGAACGATCGCGGCGGGGGCGATCGCCATGTATCAGTTCGTTGCCCCTGCGCGAATTTGGTTTGGGTACATGTCGGACTCCAGACCCATTTGGGGACACCACCGCACTGGTTATATCTGGCTTGGGCTGGCGCTTCAGGCGGTTTGCTTGTATCTAGCAGTACAGGTGGTTTGGCAATTGGGAGCCAGTACCGTTGCGGGTTGGACGGCCCAAAGTACGGGTTGGGCAGCATTGCTGGCGTTTATGTTTGCGTTATACGGGCTGTGTATTAGCTCCAGTTCAACTCCATTTACAGCGCTGCTGGTCGATGTATCGGAGGAAGAAAACCGCTCAAAGCTAGTTGGCATTGTCTGGGCAATGCTAATCGTGGGTATTGTAGCGGGGGCGATCGCAGGCGAAAAAATGCTTGAAGGCATCACTCCAGAGACGTTGCAGCCTTCAATTAATCGCCTCTTTACTATTTTCCCGATCGCCGTTGTGGGATTAGGAGTGCTGGCAACCTTTGGGATTGAGAAAAAATATTCCCACTATCAATCGCGCTCCACGATTGCCGAACGGGAAGATCGAATTACCCTTGGCGCAGCCCTTAAAGTTCTCACGGCTTCCCGACAAACGGCAATTTTCTTCACCTTTCTGATGGTAATGACAGTCAGCCTATTTTTACAGCAGCCCGTACTGGAACCTTACGCTCGTGAAGTGTTTGGCATGACGCTTGGTGAAAGTGCTGGGCTCAACCAGTTTTGGGGCTATGGCATTCTTGCTGGGATGGCGATTTCAGGTTTTGTCATCGTGCCGCGTCTGGGCAAGCAAAGAACTGCCCAATTAGGCTGTCTTTTAACCGCAGGCTGTTTTGTGCTGGTAATTCTGTCAGGCTTAACTGAGACGCAAGTCATGCTCAAAAGTGCGGTGATGCTGTTTGGGCTGGCCTCTGGCATTTTGACAAACGGTGCGGTGAGCCTGATGTTAGACCTGACCGCAGCAGAAACTGCCGGGACATTTGTGGGTGCCTGGGGACTGTCCCAAGCTCTATCTCAAGCAACTGCAACGGTTGCGGGAGGAGCTTTGCTCGACTTGGGACGAAATTGGTTTCAGAGTCCGCTCCCTGCCTTTAGTTTAGTTTTTGCCTGTCAAGCAATTGGAATGCTTGTTGCAGTTTGGCTACTGAGCCGCGTGGATGTGCAAGAGTTTCGTACAAAGGCATCGAAGGCGATCGCCGCTGTCTTACAAACTGACTTGGATTGAGGATGAAAGGTAAAAAGCTGCGCTCCTCAGGAGCGCAGCTTTAAATTCAGACTGAATCAGGCTGAGTCTCTGGGACTACTGAAGCGGACGGCTAGGCTCGTCAGCGCGGTACTGTTGCACCATGGTGCTTGCCATTTCGTAGTGGTCTGCGACCGATGGCAGCAATTGGGTTGCATACTGTCTCAGAGATTCTTCCTGTCCTTGCTGAATTTGGGTTTGGAACAGGGCGACCGTTCTTAGGTGAGCGTTAGTTTGTGCACCCATGTAAGCCCGATCAAATTCTGAGCCAGAAAGCTGTGCTAGTTGCTCAGCGATCGCCTGGTTCAATGGACCAGGGTCAGCAGGCAAATTTGTTCCATACTGGGAAGCAATTTGCTGTAGCTGCTGATTTGCCAGAGTGTGTTCCTGGATCATCCGCTGAGCAAATTGTCTCACTTCTTCGTTTTCAGAACGGTCTAGCGCCAACTGCGAAGTTTGGATCTCAGCATTGTTGCCTTGAGCAGCCATAATCATGAACTGCTGATCTAAGCTGCTGACAGGAGCCGCAGATAGAGTAGTTGGAGTTTGGCTGGCAGGTGTAGTTGCGGGAGAAGCCTGTACGGCTCCGGGAGTTGTGGAACCGTTGTAAGGGGCTTCATTAAAAACACCGGGATTAGGATTTAACTCACCTGTTGCCCCGGTAGCGTTGTTGTTGTAAGGCGCTTCGTTAAGGATGCTAGGTCTGGGATTGACTTGTGCCAGTCCAGGAAGACCAATCAGGGAAGTTAGTGTGGCAGCGCCAACAACGCCAGTCGCTTTTTTGATTAAACCTTTGCAATTCAGTCGATTCATGGTGAGGAAACCTTGATGTTAAAATTCCAGCTCAAGATAAGCTTCTTAGCCAGACCTGAAGATACTCTGTCAGGCAAGAAGTTGAGGGTAATAAAAGTAATCTGAGAGCTTTACACCAAGCTGGAGGCTCTTGAGGGCTTTAAATCAGAAATGCTACCGCATCCGATGCAGCTAACAGATCAATCTGAAGCTGCTTTCCCTGGGTGGGTAAAGCTCCCAGTTGTCTACCCGAGTCTTATCCTTCTACTGATATGCAGCGTAATTGCTGCAATTTCTCTGAACCTCTGTCGAAAGGGCAAGTTGCTTGCTATACCAGGGGAACAGTCATACCTCAAGACATGCCAGGACAAGCGCCACAAACGGGAGCAGGGGCGACTCGCTGCAAGATTTGTTTTAATACCAGGGCTGTCCAATCGATGTCTTCAAGAGTAGTCGGTCGTCCAAGCGTGAGGCGAATGCCGCTCTTAGCGGTGCGATCGCCATATCCCATTGCTACCAAAATTGGGCTGGGGACGAGCTTGCCGCTATGACAGGCTGATCCGGCGCTGATGCCAATTCCAGCCAGGTTCATTTGCCGCACCAGCGTTTTACCGCTGAGCTTTTCGCCATCGGCATTGAGTAAACAAAAACTGACATGATGGGGCAGGCGATGCAGGCGATCGCCCGTAGGCATTAGTTCCGGTACGTCTGCCAATTGGTCAAATAAGCGATCGCGCAGTTGAATTAGTCTAGGCGTTTCGGTTGCCATCTCTTCAGCCGCGAGTTCAGCCGCGATGCCGAATCCGGCAATCACTGGGACTGCCTGCGTCCCAGAGCGCAGCTTAAATTCTTGCCCACCGCCATTCAGCAACGGCATGAGTTCAACGCCCGGACGCACGTACAGTGCCCCTGCTCCTTGCGGCCCATAGATCTTGTGGCTCGACAGAGAAAGCAAATCCACAGGTAGTCGCTGTACATCAATTGGCAATCGTCCTGCTACCTGCACTGCATCCACGTGAAACAGCGCTCCGTGGGCCTGAGCGATTCGTCCTAGCGGTTCAATTGGCTGAAGGGTTCCGACTTCGCTCTGTCCATAAATGACTGAAACCAGAACTGTGTTCGTCTGTAGTGCTGCCTGCAAATCTTGAGGATTGACTCGTCCCTGAGCATTCACGGGTAGGCGCGTCACCTGCCAACCCCATTGCTCTAACAGCCGTGCGGGTTCTGAAATTGCAGAATGCTCCACGCTGGAAATAATCAAATGTTGCGGCACTGAATACTGCTGTGCAATACCCATAATTGCCAAGTTATCTGCTTCGGTGCCCCCAGCCGTAAAGATAATAGAATCCGGTGCTGCATTGATTAAATCCGCTACTTGGACTCTAGCCCGCTCTACTACAGTCGCGGCCCGTTGTCCCCACTCATGTAGGCTAGAAGGATTACCCCACTGCTGTGTGAGGATTTGCTGCATTTGGGCGATCGCCTCTGGGCGAGTGGGTGTAGTGGCACTATAGTCCAGGTAAATTTGCATAGGTCATTGCTCAGCGGCTCCTTCTCTCAGCATATAGCGCCTCAGCTGGCATTGCTGAATGGAGATGTGTTTAATTTTGAACACGAACAGAAGGTTTCACGTTCAGAAAACATAGTAATCTGTCAAGGCGACAAAGCTCCTCCCTCGGGCGGCAAGAGTTCTCCTACAGGACGCACGATGGTGGGTGTATTGCTTGTATCGGGCTGAAAAATTCCTGCTAGTGCCTGTTCCAGCGTTTCTGCCATCGCAATCCGATTTTCATAGACAACAATCACCCTGACGAGTGTGGGCAGTTGGTTTTGCTCTGCTTCCAGGTAAAGTGGCTCGATGTAGAGCAAAGATTGTTCAATCGGAATCACCAACAAATTTCCTTGAATTGCCCTAGAGCCGCGCCGATTCCAGAGCGAAATCTGCTGAGAAATGACTGGATCTTGGTTAATTCGCGCTTCGATTTGCTCTGGTCCGTACACCAGTTCTTGCTTGGGAAAACGATAGAGCAACAGTCTGCCATAGCGGTTAAGGTTGGGTGAGGATTCTCCTGCTCCATCTGAACGGGCTGCTAGCCACGCAATCATGTTGTTGCGTTGTACAGGTGTGAAGGGGCGAAATAGAATGAATTCTTCACTATCTTCCGCAGGTAGTTTCATGATCAGGTAGTAAGGCTCTACCAACTGCTGTTCGTTCCCGTAAATTTCGTTGGGGGCACGCCACTGATCTTCCCGGTTGTAAAACACCTGGGGGTCAGTCATGTGATAGGTCATTAATTGGTTAGACTGGACGCGATAAAAATCCTGCGGGTAGCGAATATGACTCAGCAAAGGAGCAGGCAACTGATCGAGCGGCTGAAACATATCAGGGAAGATCTTGCCCCAGGTGTTGATAATCGGGTCTTGCGGGTCTGCAACGTAGAAATGTACTTTGCCGTTGTAGGCATCCACAACGACTTTGACGGAGTTGCGAATGTAGTTGAAGTCATTGTCGGCAGGGTCGGAATAGGGGTAGCGATCGCTCGTGGTGTAAGCATCAATCACCCAATACAGGTAGTTAGGAGTTGAGTCTGCAGTGTCTATTCCCAGCCCATTACCTGCGTTTGCCACTACCAGATAAGGGTCACGGTCATAGTGCAAGAAGGGGGCGATCGCTCTTACCCGACTCATGATGTTGCGCCGAAACAGCAGCCGAGTTTGGGGCGTAAAATCTTCAGTCAGCATCATTTGCCAGTCGCGCAGGTGCTTAGCAAAAATCAGTCGTCGCCCAAAGCCGCTAATGTCGACGCCGCCTAGACCGTCATAGCTGTTGTAGACATTCTCACTGCCGCTGGGAAAGTCTAGCTCACTCACCCGCGTTTGCGTCATCACATAGGTATTAGTTAATTCACCGTAGTAAATTCGAGGATTATCCAGGGGAATGCTGTCACGAATGCGATCGCTGCTGGGAATTTGCTCAATTCCTCGAACAAAATAGTCAGGTAAGCCACCTGGCCCGGCTGTGTTGACGGGACTGAGCGTAAAGCCGTAACCATGCGTGTAGATCAGATGCTTATTGACCCAGGTTTGAGCTTCTGCTGGAACCGAATTGTAGTCTAGCTCCCGTGCCGCAATTAGCACTTGCCGTCGTTCGGTTTCACCCGCTTCGTTGAGTAAGGTGTAGCGATCAATGTCAGCCCCCGGAAATTCGTAGTACAGTCGAATTCGTTGAAGCTGCCGATTCGTCTGTAGCAGTGGGCGAGTATCCCACAGCCGAACATTGCTAATCGTTAGATCATTTCGCTGAATTTCTTCAGTAGTCAGGTTGTCTTCTGGAACAAAAGTTTCAACCTCAATCTGATCCAGATTGAACGCTTTGCGCGTCAGGGTGATCGTGCGCTGAATGAAAGGTCGCTCTAGCTCTAGCTCATTTGGCTGCACGACAAACCGCTGTACGGCAAGCGGCAGAGGAACCGCGACCATTGCCGCCAATAGCAGGTACCCGACGAGAACGAGGGGTAAAGGGCGAGACGGGGTTGAAGCTGGATATTTGCGGGATGCCGTTTGACGGGTTGACACTCGCTGGGAAATATTGCTCCTTGCCGCTGTCCAGAAGAGGGTGCGAAACAGCAAAAATGCGCCAATCAGGGCTGCCAAAAGGCTAAGAATGGTGTAACCAGGAAGCTGGACTGTGACGTTGGTGTAACTTGCGCCATAGACAACGCCTTGTCTGGAGTAAAGCAGGGTGTAGCGATCGAGCCAATAGCTGAGGGCGATCGCCAACATCAGTCCGCCGCCCAATCCATAAAGATGTCGCCGCTGGGTGCCCGAAAACCCAGAAAACCTGCCCTGACTGAGGCTATCTCCCGACAGCAGATAAATCAGCAAAACTGAAACAAATGCCAAAGTTAATAGCCCAATCAGCCAAAACTCCAGCAATTCCCAGACGGGGAGTTTGAATATATAAAAACTAATATCTTGTCCGAACTGCGGATCGACTTCTCCAAACGGGGTTGGGTTAAAGTAGGGCAAGACTTTTGCCCAATGCTCTGAAATCACCAGCCCGAACGCAAGACTCATCAGAATTGCCGCTCCCACTAGGAGTGGCTGCGGGTAAATCAACAGGGCGATCGCCAGCCCCACCATAAACCCCACCTGCCAGAGCTGAGTACTTAACTCTTGCCCAATCTGCCAAACTAACTCTGGCTGAAACTTAACTGGAATTTGAGAATTATCACTATACAAACTGAGGCGAGGATGCCAGTGACTCACCGCCACCTGCCCGTGATAGAGCAGCATCACGCCGATAATCAAGCTCAAGCTCAAAGTCAATGGCAGAAGTTGCAATAACCCCATTCTTGCCGGGGCTGGCTGATCAGCATCATCGGGCGGTTTTAACCAGGCGTGTTGACGGGCGATCGCCAAATTACTCAACAGCAAACCAGCACTCAGCCCAAACGCGAGCAACCCCAACAGACCTTGAGTCTGTACCCGCACCCAAAATACCTGGAGAGAATCAACCGTCTGAAACCACAACCCTTCGGCAATCAGAAAACTGACCAGATCCAGCAGAAACAGAATGCCGAACAACCCCACAGCCCAGCGCCAGTAGTCTGCTTTTTTCTGAGGTAGAAGATGCTTGCGGCTAAACATAGATTCTGCTCTCGGGTCGCTTTAGGGCGGGATTGTCTAACCCAATCCTAATGCGACAGAGGGGTGAATTCTTGAACTGGCTCCCAAAACAGCAACCAGCTCAAGAATCCACCCCTCCCCAAAAGGCTAAAAGCAAAGCCCCAGCCTCTAGCTCCTAGCCCCTAACTATACTGCTCGTTCGAGGCACCTTCCAGGTTAAACAGAACTTGCAGTGTCTGCATCGCCTTGCGTCGTGCTTCAATGTCTTGCTGGGCACGAAGCTGCACCATCGGGTCGTGCAAAATTTTGTTAACGATGCCTCTGGTAAGGGCTTCGATGATGTCCTGGTGCTTTTCGGCAAACTCTGTTCCCAAGCGGGACAGCGCTTTCTCTAATTCTTGCTCCCGAATTGTTTCGACTTTGTCGCGCAGGCTGCTGATAGTAGAAACGGTTTCAAGCGATCGCCACCACACCTCAAACGCCTCAACTTCTTCTTCCAGCAGCGCTTCCGCTTCCATTGCCATCTGCCTGCGGCTTTCCTGGTTCTGCGCCACTACTGCTTTCAGGTCATCCACGTTAAATGCCTGGACATGAGACAAATCGTTGGCATCAGCATCGACATTTCGCGGTACCGAAATATCAAACAGCATCAACGGCTGATTTGGCTCCAGGATCATCTCTAGCTTGGCGCGATCTAACAGTGGCTCAGTTGCAGCCGTGCAGGTAAACACCACATCAGAATTCGCTAGCACCGTATGCATATCTGCCAGCGTATGCAGCCGCAAATCTGCCTCTTTGAACTGATTAGCTAACTCCTGAGCACCATTTAGCGATCGGTTCAGAATGCAGATTTGAGCGGGCGTTCTAGGTAAGAGGTGTTGCACCAGCAGCCGCGACATTTTGCCTGCACCGACGATCGCCACCCGACAAGCTGCCAGGTTTTGCGTCTTAAGCTGTGCCAGTTCTACCGCAGCAGAACTGATGGAAACAGCACCTGTACCGATGCTGGTTTCAGTGCGAACCCGCTTTCCTGCCTCAATTGCTTTCTTAAACAGGTGATTGAGAACTCGCCCAATGCCTTTGTACTGCTGCCCAACTTTGTGAGTGTGCTTGACCTGCGACAAAATTTGCCCTTCACCCAGCACTAGGCTGTCTAGCCCTGCCGCTACTCGCATCAGATGCATCACAGCATCCTGGTGCAGCAACGTAAACAGGTAAGGGCGCAACTGGTAAATCGGCAATTTGCTGTATTCCGCCAAAAACTGAGCCACTTCTCGCATTCCGTGCTCAGTTTCACTGGTGACAACGTAAATTTCCAGACGATTGCAAGTGCTGAGAATGGTAGCTTCCTGAATATGGGGATAGCTACAGAGATGGGCGATCGCCGCTTCCATTTGCGGAGTCGGAATACTCAGCTTTTCTCGCACTTCTACCGGGGCTGTTTTGTGGCTCAGTCCCACAACGGCAATATTCATCGTTCCTCCCAAAGTTTTTGAACGGGTCTGCTGATGAGTAGGTCGCCCTTCTGCTGAAAGGGATCTTTTTAGGTATGTCGAACAAGGCGCTTTAACAGCCGACTCTTTTCAACCCTAACAACTGCATTTGAACATCAGCCAGACTAGAGATTAATCAAGTTTTCGTAATATAAACAACTGACCCATAAGAGTCAGCAATCTAAAAGAAGTTTATCAACTTAAGGTAGGCGACTAGAGCGCCAAAGCTGCTTCTACCGCACTTTTCTACATGAATTTTTATGAATTGCCCTGAGATACAATTCTTCAAGTTGTCAATCTTTAACTCCACACAGGTAAGGCACCTTACAGAGGCACACTCATGAAGTTAAGGGAAGAATTTGGTTAGTGTACCTAATCTGTAGGGGTAAACGGTCGGTTATTTTTATGCAGAACTTAAGATCCCCAGACTCTTCAAGAATTTGGGGATCTTGGGGATCTGCTCTTGCAGGAGTGGGATTCACCAGGAAAAGACTTGATGAATCGCATCCCTGCAAGAACGGGGAGGAGTTGATTTATCTCAACTGCAAAGAGGGTGCCTCTTCAGACAGCATGTGAATCGTATCGACGAAGCGCACTGTGCGAGATTGGTTAGAAATAACCAAGCTTTGTGTCCGGGCACCGCCATGAAAGAAACGAACGCCTTCCATCAGCGTTCCGGGGGTGATGCCACAAGCCGCAAACAGGACAGTTTCGCCAGAAGCCAACTCGTTAGCATCGTAAACCTTGTCGGGGTCAGTGATGCCCATTGAGGTCAGGCGCTCGATGTTGCTTTCCTTGCTTTCGCCAATCAAGCCCGTTTTAACGATCGCCGGATCGTAGACCAACTGTCCTTGGAAGTGACCCCCTAGGCAGCGCATTGCTGCTGCGGAAATCACCCCCTCGGGAGCCGCACCGATGCCCATTAGCGCATGGATATTGGTGCCCGTAAACCCGCAGGAAATGGCAGCAGATACATCACCGTCGCTGATCAACCGAACCCGTGCGCCCGCTTCCCGAATTTCTTTGATTAATTCGGTGTGGCGATCGCGCTTCATCACCACCACGACTAATTCTTCAATGGAGCGATTGAGGCACTCCGAAAGAATCTTCAGGTTCTCAGTGGCGGATTTATTAATGTCCACCTTGCCCTTAGCCGCGGGTGGAGCAGCCAGTTTCTTCATGTAAAAGTCGGGTGCAGCAAACAATCCGCCTTTTTCAGAAATGGCCAGCACTGCCATTGAGCCATTCTGACCATAAGCAACCAAGTTGGTGCCTTCGCAGGGGTCAACGGCAATGTCAATCTCAATCAGCTCATCTGGGTTACAGAAGTTTTTAGCATCGGGCTGGGTGCAAATTCCCACCTCTTCACCGATGTAGAGCATGGGCGCGTCGTCCCGCTCTCCTTCTCCAATCACGATGCGACCGCGCATGTAAATTTTGTTCATGCGCTCACGCATGGCCTCCACTGCCACCTGGTCAGCAGTGTTCTTTTCACCTTTACCCATCCAGCGGGCAGAGGCGATCGCCGCCTGCTCCACTACCTCAATAATCTCTAAACCGAGTGTATTCTCCACCAGGTATGCCTCCCAACTACTGATTTTGCGTCGTTTTGCGGACTGAGCCTCAGTCTAAGAGTCTATCAGAATGGGGAGATCGCATTAAAGCCAGTTGATAATTCAACTTATGTCAAGTTTTGTAGTAGTCACAAAAGCTCGTCGTAAGCGCTGCATTACAACAGGCAAGCGGTAAGGATCTGAGATGTAGTCAAAGGCACCAAGGTTTGAAGCTGTTTCTGCCTCGCTCGGAGGCAGCGATAGCATAATTAGCTTTGAGTGGCGCGTCACCTGCTCTTGCGCCAGGTGCTTGAGCAGTTCGAGTCCGTCTATTCCCGGTAAGTTTCTCCCAATCAAGATAATTTGCGATCGCACCTCAGGCTCGTTTCCCGCTAGAAGTTCGATCGCTGTCTCGCCATCCTGTAGCCAGTGATTGTGGTATCCCCTGGTTTCCAGCGCATACAGCAGTGGTTGAGCAAAGCTTGGGTCGGGATGCACTAGCACCACATCGGTTTTGAGTAGTGCTTCAGCCTGAATTGGTTGCCAGTAAGCGGGGAGAACGCGATCGCCTCCCGCTGCTTCAGCCAGATCTAACGCTGCATTGGCTGACTGGTAAAGATCGCGCAGCAGCAGACCGTCTTCGGGATACTGAGCCACCCCCGCACTGAACGTGATCGGAAGAGAGGTTTTACCTTCGACCGTAATTTCTATCTGCCGCAGGGCTTCTAGAATTTCTGCCAGCCACTCTATACCAGCGCTGCGGTTGATGCCATACATGCCAATCACAAACTCTGCCCCACTCCAGCGAGACACCACATCTTCAATGCGAAGCTTTTGTCGCAGCAGTTGCGCTACCTGCCGCAATGCCTGGTCGCCAAACCGATGCCCATGCTGGCTGTTTATCTGCTTCAAGTGATCCAGCCTCAAGACAGACAAAGAGAGGGGCTGCTGAGAGCGCTGTGCCAGTTGTAGGAGCTTGCTTAACTCTTGAGTAGATTGTTGTCGATTCGCCGTACCCGTAAGTGCGTCTGTTTCTGTCTGATTTCGTAGGAGTCGAGTTCGTTCAATGCGGTTCAGAATGCGGGTAATCAGTTCTGGGGCAATGATTGGTTTGCTGACATAATCGTCTGCCCCAACCGCAAACACCTGCTGAATTGTGCTTGCATCAGTATGGGCAGTCAGAAAAAGCACAGGCATCCAATTCCAGTGAGGATCGTTGCGTAGGGTCTGACACAGTTCAATGCCATCTAGTTCTGGCATTTCAATGTCAAGGACGAGCAAATCGGGTTTGGTTGCTTCTAGGGCATCCCAAAACTGCAACGGGTTATCTAGTGTTGCTACCCGTAACCCCCAAGGCTGCAGCAAAGTCTGAAGCGCCTGCAAAATTAATGGGTCATCATCGACGACCAAAACGCTCGACTCTACTTTTCTATCTTGGGCTAAAACTTCAGTCACGGCTTCTAAAACTTCGGTGGGAGTCGTCGGTTTTTGTAGAAAGCGTCTGCCTTTAAGGCGAGCAACCGTAACCCGATCGACTTCTTGCCCTCTTCCAGTAAACACGAGGACGGGAATGGGAGGAACGCGCTGACTCAATTCTGCTAAAAGCTTTAGCCCAGCTTCATCCAGTTCTGAGTGGTTAGATTTTGTTTCATCAGACTCTACAAAAGACAAATCTAACAGCAACACATCAGGGGAGTTACGGTTGATTTCGACTCTAGCAATGTCAGGGTTAGGGGCGATCGCTGTTCTAAATCCCCGGTTTTGGGCTTCTGCGCTCAGGAGTTCTGCCAATGTCTGATCGTCATCCACAATCATCAGGAGAGGTTCCTGAGTATTTGCACTGACCAATGTTTTAACTTCTGCTACAGGTTCAGGCTGCTTTGGCAAGGAAGGGCAAATTGCCGCTTCTAACAGTTGGCGCAGGTCTACCACCTGCTGTTGAATCTGCTGTTGCTGGTCGGGGCTGAGTGCCGTTTCAAGCTGCAAAAGCTGCTCGATTTGACGGGCTAGCTGGGTGCCTTCTGCCAGACCAAACGTTCCTAAAGAACCTGCCAGCTTGTGTGCTTCTTGTTTGGCGCGTTTCCATAGGCGATCGCTCTTGTCTGGCATTGGGGTTAAAACCACTGCTGCTTCCAAAACTTCGATTTGCTGAAGGGTTTTGGTTTTGGCTCTTTCCCAAATTTTGGCGACGAGCGATCGCGTTTGGTGCTCCGGGCTTGAGGGAAGAGGGGTGACCAAAGATGCAGTCTTTTCCAGCGGTGGATTTTTCAAGTAATTCATGTTTAAGCGATAGCCCAAACCATAGACCGTTTCTATAACATCCGTTGCTCCAACTGCTTTGAGCTTTTGCCGTAGTCCTTTGATGTGAGCTTTAACGGTGTCTTCTCCGGGCAGGTCTTCAAATCCCCAGAGCTGATCTAAAATGGCACTCCGACTATAGACACGCTGATTGTTTCGTAAAAGCAACTCTAGGATGGCGTATTCCTTAGGGGTCAAGTGCATTACCGTGCCGCTGTAAGTTACCTCACAGGTGCTGGGGGCAAGGCATAGTTCTCCCCACTCTAGGAGGGGCGATCGGGAGGAAGTTCCCCGTCGCAACAGCGCTCTCATGCGAGCCAGCAGTTCTTGAGGAAAAATCGGCTTAACCAGGTAGTCGTCTGCTCCGGCATCTAGCCCAATGACTTTATCGGTACTGGTATCTCTGGCAGTCATGAGCAAGACTGGAACTTGACTGCCCTTCGTCCGCAACTGACGACAAAAACTGATGCCATCCAACTTGGGCAGCATTACGTCCAGCAAAATTAGGTCATAGGCTAGCTCTTCTGCAAGGGTCAGGCCTGATAATCCATCCTCGGCTCGATCGACCGTATGGTGCTGTTCGATTAGCGTGTCGGTGAGCAGTTCTGCAAGATGCTCATCATCTTCAACCAGTAAGATTCTCATGGACATCCATCACTGAGCCTAGAAACTCAATCCGCACCATAAGGATTCCCTAAAAATTAGCGATACTGACAATTTATAGCTGGCATTGCAACTCTATGGATTGTGGTTGTAGGAGCGGACGAAGCCAACTCCCTCACAACCGCAACTATTTCAAGAATACAGACAGGATTCCAATCGCTAATTTAGGGAATGCTAAATCCAAAGCTGTGCAAATTTTGCGAAACCATTCATACAGACCTGCACCTTTGGGCTGGTGAGCTTCAGGATAGTTCTCAAGAATATGGTCAATGCTCCCTTACCTGCTAACGAGTCAGACAGACTGCAAGCGCTTCACCAGTACAGAATTTTGGATACTGCGGCGGAACGCGGGTTTGATGACATTACCCAACTCGCTGCCCAAATTTGTCAGACTCCGATCGCCTTGGTCGGTTTGTTAGAAAGCGATCGCCAATGGTTTAAGTCTAAAGTTGGTTTGGAAACGCCCCAGGTACCCCGAAATATTGCTTTCTGTAGCTACACCATTGGGCAATCAATGCTGATTGTTCCGGATACCTTGGCTGATCCAAGGTTTACAGACAATCCGCTGGTGACAAACGATCCCCACATTCGATTCTACGCTGGGGTGACGCTACTGACCTCTGAAGGATACGCTCTCGGAACTTTGTGTGTACTGGATCGGGTGCCACGGGAGCTAACCGCCGAGCAGGTGGAGGCACTGAAGGTTTTAGGACAACAGGCTGTTCGGCAACTTGAACTACGTCGAAACTTGACCGACCTAGAACGAATGGCGATCGAGCGCAGGAAGACAAAGCGCTACGGTTCTTTTCGGCAAAAGCTAGCGTTAGGGTTTGGTGTGGTTGCAGCACTGGCAATTGGAATGAGTGCGATCGCCCACCGAGGTGAATTTCTGCTGGTCACTTCTCTTAACATTGGAGCTTTAACGCTGTTTTTCTCTCTGATTCGTCAGGAGATGGCTAAACATCGGCAAATAGAAGTCAAGCTAGAGCAAGAGCGTGACTTTAGTGCGGCAGTACTCGACACTGTTGGAGCTCTGGTCGTTGTTCTCAACCCTCAAGGGGAAATTATTCGCTTTAACAACCGCTGCGTCCAAACAACGGGCTTCGCTTTTGAGGAAGTTAGACATAAGCCCTTTTGGAACGTGTTTTTGACTGCTGAAGAGATAGAACCCGTCAAAGCAGAATTTTTCAGCTTAAAGGTAGGTCAGTTTCCAAACACCTACGAGAATTATTGGTTGACCAAATGGGGAGAGCAGCGGCTAATTGCCTGGTCAAATACTGCACTGCTGAATCCAAAAGGGGCGGTGGAATACATCATTGGAACTGGGATTGACATCACCGAACGCCGTCAGGCGGAGTTAGCCCTACAAAAGAGTGAAACGACCACTCACGCCTTGCTGGAAGTAATTCCCGACTTGTTGATTCGGATGAATCGAAACGGCACATACCTAGATTTTGTCTCAGCTAAAGATGGAGCAAAGTTTGCCCCATTTAACAAAATGCAGGGTAGGAATGTTTACGAGTGCATACCACTTGAGCTGGCTCATCAACGAATGCAGTATGTAAATCGCGCTCTGCAAACAGGTGAGATGCAGATTTATGAGTTTCAGTTTCAGATGGCTGGAGTACTACACACGCAAGAAGCTCGAATAGTAGTTAGCGGTGAAGACGAAGTGCTGGTAATCGTCAGAGACATCAGCGATCGCAAGCAGGCTGAGGCGGCGCTAGCTCAACTGGCTGCAATTGTTGAATCTTCTGATGATGCTATTCTCAGCACCAGCCTCGACTCTCGGATTACAAGCTGGAACCTGGGGGCAGAAAAAATTTACGGCTACTCAGCCGAGGAAGCGCTAGGGCAAACCGTTACATCATTGCTGCTGCCGCCTAATGAAGATGAGCGATCGCCCATTCCTGAGAGCCTGCAACCGCAAACCCACCTTGATTACTACAAAACCCGACATCGGCGTAAAGATGGCAGGCTGATTGACGTATTTCTAACTCTGTCTCCAGTAAAAGACCAGACTGGCAAAATTACGGGGGCTTCGATGATTGGGCGAGATGTTAGCGATCGCACTGCTATGGAGCGCATGAAAGATGAGTTTATTTCTACGGTCAGTCATGAACTCCGCACACCGCTGACTTCTTTGCGAGGGTCTCTGGGGTTGTTGCTGACTGGCAAAATGGGCACCCTAACTGAAAAAGGGCATCGCATGTTAGAGATTGCTGTCAACAATAGCGATCGCCTGATTCGCCTAATTAACGACATCCTTGACCTGGAGCGTCTAGAATCTGATAAATTCACCCTGCATCAGCAGTCTTGCAATGCGGCTGATTTGCTGCGACAGGTAGCTGAAATGATGCAGCCCATGTCTGAAAGGGCAGGCGTGACTCTCTGCTGCTCCAGCATTTCGGTCAGCATCAATGTTGACCCCGATCGCTTAATTCAAGTTTTCACCAATTTGATTAGCAACGCGATTAAGTTTTCGGCTGCGGGTAGCACTGTCTGGCTGACCGCAGAAACTTACGTTCCACCAGGAGAAAAAGACAGTAGTGCCAAACCTCCTATGCTTCTGATTTCGGTCAAAGATCAGGGACGTGGCATTCCTCCAGAAAAGCTAGAGTCTATCTTCGAGCGGTTTCAGCAGGTTGATGCTTCTGATTCACGGCAAAAAGGCGGAACAGGGCTAGGGTTGGCGATTTGCCGCAATATCGTCAGGCAACACGGCGGCAAAATTTGGGTAGAAAGTGGGTTGGGTGAAGGGAGTTGCTTTTATCTGACGTTGCCCCTAGCTGAGTCCAATGGGTTGAAAGGGTTGCTTGTTGGCAACAAGCAATCCATTGTGATGTGCCACGATGTGTCAACTCATTTTGAGACGCTGCAAGGTTTGCTGGAGCAACAGAATTATCAGGTGGTTGTCGTTAAGTCGGTGAAAGAGGCGATCGCCAGAGCAGCAGCCTTGCAGCCAACGGCGATTTTGCTGGACTTGGATAATCCTAAGACGGATGACTGGGAACTGCTGACGCTGCTAAAACAGCGCAATAGCATTCCAGATATTCCCCTAATCATTTTCAATAACCCCTCTTCACGAGTTGAGTTTGAACTATTGGGCACAATGGGTTGGGTCTATCAATCGGCTGATTATGCTTCTCTGTTTCAAATGCTGAAGCAATTCGCGATGCAGCAAGGACAGGTTGGGCGAGTGCTAATTGTAGAAGATGACCTAGACTTAACGCGAGTTTTGGCTGCGATGCTTGGTTGCCATCAGGTTCAAACTGCATATGCTCAAACTCAGCAAGCCGCCATTGAACTGTGCCAGCATTTCATTCCTGACTTGCTCGTGTTAGACCTGACTTTATCAAAGGGAAGTGGATTTGCCGTTGTAGAGTGGTTGCGCCAGCAAGAACACTTCTGCCAAATGCCATTGATAATCTACACTGCCCAAGAATTAGGAGATGTGGAGCGCTCGCGTCTACACCTGAGTCACCTGGGTCAAACAGAATTCATTACCAAAAGCCGGGCTGTTCCAGAAGCGTTAGAAGCGCTAATCATGCGACTACTCAATCGAGCGACAGCAGGTGGTGAGCGGTTTAATTTAGTTAGCGGAGGTATAGCTGGTGGCAACTAAGCGAGTTCTAATTATCGATGACGAGGATGATATTCGGGAAGTTGCTCAAGCGAGTCTTGAGATGATGGGAGGATGGGAGGTGATTACTGCTAGTTCTAGCAGTGAAGGACTGGCTCTAGCTGAAGCGGAGCAGCCTGATGCGATCTTGCTAGATGTCATGCTACCTGACATGGATGGCCCGACTACGTTTCAAAAGCTCCAGTCCATGCCTGCAACGCAGCAGATTCCGGTTGTGCTACTTACTGCCAAGGTGCAGGCGGCTGATCAGCGCCGATTTGCCGATTTGGGAGTGACGGCTGTATTGTCTAAACCTTTTGACCCTGTTGCGTTGGCTGGTCAGGTTGCCGCAGTGCTGGGATGGAGTCTCTAGAAATGGTTGAGCCAAACGTTGAGTCAAACTCTCAATTTTCTGAAGAAGTGCGTGGCTTTTCGCCAGAGCTGGATTCAGAGCTAGATGACATTGCTTCAGCCGTCAGCTACGAGCTAAGAACACCCCTGACCTCGATTCGGGCGGCACTGGGTTTGCTGTTGACCGGAATGCTCGGCACTTTGCCAGAAAAAGGGCAACGAATGTTGGAGATTGCGTTTAGCAATACAGAGCGCTTGATGCGTTTGGTTGATGTGCTGGAGTCTGATGTGGAATCAGACGGTGAATTTACTGCTTTTCATCAACTGTCAGGATCAGAACCTTTGCTGCATCAGTTGGCAGCATTAAGTTGGCAGCAAAAATTCTGTAATGACGAGTTAACTGCTTTACCCACGCCAATGGTGTTCATGCGGCAGTTGAGGCAGGCGATCGCCATTGCCCAAGCTGATCAAACGCTGGCAATTTTGCTAGTTGATGTCGATCGCTTCAATGTAATCAATGACAGCTTAGGACGGGAAGTCGGCGATCAATTGCTGCGGGCGATCGCTCAACGACTGATTCTAAATTTACCTCTAGTGCAGGCGATTACTCACCTGCGTGAAGATGAGTTTGGCATTTTTCTAGAACAGATTGAGGATACGAATGAGGCGATCGCCGTTGCCGAAAAAATTCAGCAAGCCTTTGCCTCACCCTTTAATTTCAATGGTCAAGACGTATTCCTCTCAGTGAGCATTGGCATCGCGACAGGCACAAAGCATGATCAGTCTGAAAATTTGCTACACAACGCCTACTCCGCTGTGTATCAGGCAAAGGCGCTAGGCAAAGCTCGTTATGAACTCTTTGATGCTGAGCTACGAGTCAAAGCATCCTCTCGACTGCGGCTAGAAACTGACCTGCGGTTAGCCCTAGCGCGCCAAGAATTTCAGCTTTACTATCAGCCGATTGTAGCGGTTGCGACTGGTAAGATCAGCGGCTTTGAAGCGCTGATTCGGTGGCGACATCCACAGCGAGGGCTGGTAACTCCAACAAAATTTATTCCCTTGGCAGAAGAAATGGGGCTAGTGAGCTTGATTAGCCAGTGGGTTCTCCATCAGGCTTGCTCCCAACTGCACCAGTGGCAGCAGCAGTTTCCGAGTCAGCCACCCTTGACTATCAGCGTCAACCTCTCTGCCCAGCAGTTTTCAAAATCAGACTTACCTGAGCAGGTGCAGCAAATTCTCCAGGAGACGGGGCTAGACTCACAAAGTCTGAAAATCGAAATTACAGAAAGTGCGATTATGCACAGTCTTGAAACTGCGACTGCCGTACTGGAACAGCTCAAGGCGCTTGGGGTACAGCTTTACGTAGACGACTTTGGCACGGGATATTCTTCTCTAGCGTATTTGCATCGTCTACCGATTGATAAGCTGAAGATTGACCGTTCTTTCATTACCCGGATTGATTCTGAAGGGGAGCAGCTAGAAATCGTTAGAGCTATCGTCAAATTAGCCTGGAATCTGGGCATGGATGTCATTGCTGAAGGGGTCGAAACGGCATCGCAACTAGCGCAACTTAAGGCATTGCGCTGTGAATATGTGCAGGGCTTTTTCTTTTCTAAGCCGCTTGATCGAACGATGGCAGAAGCACTACTGCGTCAAGGTTTAGTAATTCGAGCTTAATCTGGGCAGGTATGAGGCGACTTCGGCGGATGGGGTGGCGACTATTACCAGGCGGAATCTCCTCATTGGCAGTCGTGTTTTTGGCAATGTGGGGAGGCTGGCAACCGCTGGAGCAAGCCGCCTATGTGGCGTTGTTTCGGCTGCGAGGGGCGCTGCCCTGGAATGACCAGGTGGTTGTGATTGAAATTGATGATGCGAGTCTGCGGCAACTAGGGCGTTTTCCATTTTCGCGACAGCGCTATGTCCAACTTTTAGATCGATTATCGGAGGCGCAGCCCAACATTGTGGCGTTTGACCTGATTTGGTCAGAGCCAAGTCCAAAGGACTTGCAGCTTAAGGCGGCAATGGAGCGTCATGGTCTAGTTGTGTTGGCAGAAGCCTGGGATGGGCTCGGTTTACCGCTATCCCCTACGCCTGATCTGGAGGCGGGGGCGATCGCCACGGGGCACATTCTCAAGCACAGTAGCCCGGATGGCTTGACTCATGCTATCAATCTGCAAATTCAGCAGAAGCCTGCTTTATCGGTTTCAGTGCTTCAGGTTTACAGCCTGATTCAGGAGCCGATTAATCTGCCGGACTTAAACCAACCACTCCGAATAAATTGGCTGAGTCGAGTTGAGCAAGCTCCTCACTATGCATTTGTAGATGTAATTCAAGGCAAAGTGCCACTACAGGCGTTTCAAGACAAAATTGTTTTGGTTGGAGTCACCGCAACGGGCTTAGATCCTTTAGTGACACCATTTGATCAAGATTTGCCTACGAGTGGGGTTTACCTTCAGGCAACGGCAATCAACAATTTGCTGCAAGGAAATTTCCTCCATGTATTTGCTCAGCGGTGGGTGCTGTTTGGGTTGCTCCTTGCGGGTCCAGTTTTAAGCTGGTGTTTGAGTCACTGGCGAACTGAGCTACAGGCAACCGTGTGGTTGGGGCTATGTCTAGCTTGGGGAATCTTTGGCTTGCTGATGTTTCGAGCAAACTACTGGTTGCCAATCGCTTCACCAATTGGTCTTTTTACTGGAACGGTAGTGGTGGTGGCGGTGGGCGATCGCCTCCAACTTAATCGCTTACTCCAGCAAGAAATTGAACATCTCTGGCAAAGTCACTATCAGGATGTAGTAGTTTCTCGCAAAGACACGTTGCCGATTTCGGATTTACCTGAGAGTCCTGCTGCTTTGCATCGAGTCACCCAACTGGCAGAACTGGCAGAGCAGTTTGGACGCTCCCAGTCGGCTCAGGCGGCGATCGCCCGCAGTTTACCTATTGGGCTTTTAGCGGCAGACCTGAACGGGCAAATCTGGTTTTGCAATCCTTTAGCAGCAAAGTGGCTAGGAGTGCAGGTGGGCGATCGCCTGCATTCTCACTTAATTCCTCACTGGCTAAGCGAGGCAGAATGGCAGGTTGACCTGCATAGCCTGAAAACGTCTGGCTTTGCTCAGTCCAGGCAGCTAGAACGAGGAGAAAGCTGCTTGGAAATCAAGCTAGAGCCACTGGTCTATGCGATGGCTCCCAATTCACAAACCGCATTTCCTCTAGATGGCTTGCTGCTGGTGTTGAATGACATCACTGAGCGGCAGGCAATCGCCCGGATGAAAGATGAATTTGTTTCTGTCGTCAGTCATGAACTGCGTACCCCGATTACCTCAATTCGCGGCTCACTGGGGTTATTGGGAACGGGTAAACTGGGCAGCTTGAGCGACAAAGGGCAGCGCATGTTAGAAATTGCGATCAACAACACCGATCGCTTGATTCGCCTGATTAATGACATTCTTGACCTGGAGCGCATCGAATCTGGCAAGATTACTCTGTCCAAGCAACCTTGTGACTTAGCTGACTTGATCCAGCAAGCTGCCGAAACGATGCAGACGATGGCTGACACTGCTGGAGTGACGCTTTCAGTTACTGCGGTATCGGTTCGGTTTATGGGAGATAGCGATCGCCTTCTGCAAGTGTTTACCAACTTACTTAGCAATGCCATCAAATTCTCCCCCAAAGGCAGCACTGTCTGGCTCACTGCCGAAATCCAAAACCAATCTGCAATAACACATCAGCCCACAACTGCAACCCAATCCCCGCCCATTTCCCTCCAATCCCCAACTCCCAACCCTCAATCTCCAATCTCCACCCTCCTGATTCACATCAAAGACCAGGGACGTGGCATTCCTGCCGACAAACTCAATCTGATCTTTGAGCGATTTCAGCAGGTTGATGTATCTGATGCTCGTCAAAAGGGAGGAACGGGACTGGGTCTACCGATTTGTAGTGCGATCGTACAGCAGCATGACGGCAAAATTTGGGTAGAAAGCCAGTTGAATGTGGGCAGTACCTTTTACGTCATGCTGCCAGGAACGATGGATGTGTAGAGCCTCAAGGATTGAGCGATCGCCACGTATCGGCTAATGCTGTGGCGATCGGTTTGATGACTTCGCTATCTTTCCAATATTCGTTGTGAGATGTGGGATTCCAGTTTTGCAACATTCCGCCTGCATTCACTTTTTTATCCTTCACAACTTTCTTGTATTCCTCATTAATGTTTTGGATAGGATAGCCCAGTAGGTCATCCTCATCATAAAAATTGACCCATTCCCCTTTGAGGTTAGGGTAATGCTGAGAGAGCTTGGGTGAAGGGACTTTAATTGGAGTACCAAAGTCTTTATGACGCAGTGACCAGAAGGCGATCTGACTACCAAAGGTGTAGAACAGTGCTAAGGTCTCACCTTTCTCTAAAGGAGTGTTGCCTATGGGTATCTGTGCCTGGCTATTTTGCAAATCCCAAATGTAGTTGCTGGCGATCGTAGAACCCAGACTATGAGCCACGATGCACAATGGTGCTTTATCACCAGCACTGGTAGCCAGTTTCTTTAATGTATCGGAGAAACACTGGTGAATGCCGTCGTAAATGTGGCGATCGGATGCTGCGGAGGAAGAAGTCACTTGATAGGCAACGCTGTCGGATAGGGAGTGAAAAATAAACTCACCGAGTCGAAAGAATTTTTTGAGCTTGCCTTCAATCTGGAGGCGATCGCACAACTCATCTTGAATTGTTTGCACTACCTCAGCCCAGTAGATTGGCTCGATCACCAGTTTTGCGTCAATCGTGTCAACTTCCTCATCTAACACTTCGGCAAGCTCTGACTTTAGCTTTTTTGCAAATCCACTAGTAAATTTGGGGCTATCTTTTTGAGCAAATTCAGGATTTGCTTCTCCAATGCCGTGGATTACCGCGACTGCAATCTTTTGAGGCATAAAGTCTCCGTTTGTAGAAATATTCTAGGGTTATGTGTTAGTGCAACGTTGAATTGAACCCATTATCAACGTTATGCATAATGCAGGACAATGCCAAGCCCCTAAGCGGGTGATGTGTATTGCTGAAAATTGGGATAATAAAGAAGGGACACGAAATCTCGTATCCCTCTGCATAATCTATTCACTTACAGAATTACCATCGGCGTTGTTGATTTGAAGCAAAGCGGGACCCGACAAAACTCAAGTAAGTGCCAGGTTGCACATTGTTTTACTCACATCCATCAATAAACTAAAAACGAAACGCCAACTGCACCGTAGAAAGTATCTGGTGTAGGGCTTCCTTGATGGTCTACCGCCTGTCCTTGCCCTGAAAAGATACGGGTCACTCGGAAACGATGATAGTTGTCCAATAGTTGAGCTAGGGAAACGTAGTGAACTTCTTCACCACTGAATAGTTCTGCATCCAGTTCAGGCAACGAATGCCAGGGACATTTCATCAGTTCATGGTGAGCATTGTGATAACCAAAGTTAAGCAACAGCAAGTTCAGCCAGGGATAGCGTTGAGAAAGTAGTGTCGAGAAAGTGTTTGCCTGTTCATGGGCGCGATCGCGCTCTGGTAGAGGCGTTCCCGGTGGAAAAACCTCATAGGTATGCTGAAATGCATCCATCCACCGCAACACTGTAATCATGCCAATGTAAGACAAGAAGTAAAGTAACAATGCTTTCGGTGAAACAATTGCCAATAGTGTAAACAAACTGCCACGAATCAGTAGTAGCGCAGCCACACGTAACCGCTCATCCTGACGTTCAGGATCTTGAAATGTGTTGAAAATAGAGCGCCATTGCAACCAGAATGAGATCACTGGAACGTAAAGCCATTCCAATGCGAGGATGGTTTGCCGCAACAGCTTCGGCATTTGTTCCAGCGTTTCAGCTAGGTTGAACGCAGAAAAATCTACCCGATCAACGTGATGAGCGATGTGACGTTTTGCTAGCTTGTCAAAGCGTCCGTAGCAGCCACCCGTAATCCACAGCACTAGGGTGCCAAAAATGGCATTCCAGCGCCGATTCCCGAAAATGGTACTGTGCATGAATTCGTGCGACAGGTAAGCTGAGAAGACTAAGCCGTGAGTCAACAGCACGACCCCGGCGGCATTAAGCCAACCGCTAGGCAACAGCAGCAGAGAAATTCCACCGATATAGCTCAACAAGCTGTAGAGAATGGCGATCGCATTCCACAGTGGCTTTTGGCGATGCACATATAGATTAACGTTGACAGTTGCAGGAAGAGTAACCATAAGCTGTTAAACGCTGGACTCCATCTTTTTGAGAACACTAAAAGAGTTCTACACATTGTGCCTGTATTGTAGATAAACCAGTCCACTGATTGAGTCACCGTTTCCTGACTTAATAGCCTTATGTCTGCAAACGTTAACGAATTTGATGCGATCGTACTGGGTGCAGGCGCGATGGGCAGTGCCGCAGCCTATTACTTAACTCAGGCTAGACAGCGCGTTTTGCTGTTAGAGCAGTTTGAACTGGATCATCAGAAGGGCAGTTCTCATGGACCGTCACGGGTCATTCGCTATTCCTACGACAATCCAATTTATGTGAACCTGATGCGCGATGCCTATCCGCTCTGGTTTGCGCTGCAAGAAGCAGCCGGAGAACAGCTCTATTTCAAAACGGGAGGAATTGATTTTGGCTTGCCCTCAGAACCAACAATGCAGAACCTGAAAGCCAGCCTGAAGCAAACTAATCTACCGCACGATCGCCTCTCTACCCACGAAGCCCAAAAGCTTTTCCCCCAGTTTCGGTTTGACGAGGGAATGGAGGCGATTTACCAGGAAGACACAGGCTTTTTGGCTGCTTCTCGCTGTGTGTTGACCCATATTCGCTTGGCTCAGGCAAGTGGCGCAACGGTGCTAGATCAAACTCCGGTTATGCGGATTGGGGTGAAGGGCGATCGCGTCGAGGTGCAAACCGCTAGGGGCAAATATGGGGGCGATCGCCTGATCGTTACGGCAGGCAGTTGGGCAAAAAGAATATTGGCAGAACAGGGAATCGATCTACCGCTCAGGGTAATGCCCTGCCAACTTGCCTTTTTTGAACCCGATAACCCGACAGACTATGAGCCAGGACGCTTTCCGGTATTTATTGCTCACCTGAATGCAGACTATGGTGAGAGTCCTTACGGCATTCCTACTTATCAAGGCTCTGGCGTAAAAATTACTCCGTTTTACGGTTGGAAGACTGTTAGCGATCCGAGTGAAGTAGATTACACGCCCGACCTGGAATGGATTGAACGCTTACGAGAATTTCCCCGTCGCTACATTCCTGGTGCCAATGGCAAACTGGTTTCTACCCGTCGCTGTCTTTACACTGTGACTCCAGACAAACATTTTGTAATCGATCGCCATCCTAACTATCCTCAAATCGTCATTAGTGCAGGCTTTTCAGGGCATGGGTTTAAGTTCAGTACATTAGTGGGCAAGATTTTGATGGAGTTGGCGATCGCAGGTAAAACTGACCACGATGTAAGCCTATTCAAACTTTCTCGCTTCTAAAGTCACAAATTAATCATAGAAAGCCTGAGGACAAATTACACTTACTCAAAACCCTTACCCATTTGAATCATTGAAGGTACACATCTGACGGACTTCCTCACTGTTAGCACCAGAAGTGCCATTACTATGAGCAAAATAAGGTCGCAACTAGCTACAGCCCCGTTGTAGCAGTCCGTCCAAGTCCTAATGAGATAGGGTATAGTTAACTCGACTAAACTCTTCTCATCACCTTAATTCAACTCCCGAAGGATATCAAATGGGTTCTATAGCGAGTAAACAGTTCAATTAACTCATCTCGACGAGAATAGTGTTCTCCTTCCAGGTTGCTCAAGCCAAATTCCTTATGGATATTGGCAAGATGACGGCGAACGGTTGAAGGTTCTACACAGAGTGTGGTGGCGATCGCCTCGTCCGTCTCTCCTGCCAGAAAACCTTGCAGGACTTTGCGCTGTCGAGGCGTTAGCTCTTCAAAAATGGCGTTAAAGTTTGCTTCCCTCATGTCTTTAATCCTATGAGAGAGGCAAACGCTTTGAGCCATTTGTGCAAAAGAATGCACAGATTTTAAGGTACTCCAGTTCAGTTTTTGGGGACTAAAAAAGGGTGGTCATTAACCACCCTCTAACACTGTTGAAAATTTTGGCGTAGATAATTACATCGTCACCAGTTCAGCAGGTAGGCGTTTGAAGGCCAGCCGCTCATTTTCGACATCTACGAAGATGGTGTCGTTGTCAATAAATTCGCCGCGCAGGATGTGTTTAGCGATCTGGGTTTCGAGTTCGCGTTGGATGGCTCGTTTCAGCGGACGGGCACCAAATACGGGGTCGTAGCCAACTTCGGCGAGGAAGTCGAGGGCAGATTCGGAGAGACGCAGGGACATTTTGCGATCGCTCAACCGTTTCGCCAACCGCTGTACCTGGAGCTTGACGATTTCGCGCAGTTCCGACTTCTTCAAGCTGTGGAAGATGATGATTTCATCGATCCGGTTGAGGAATTCGGGACGGAAGCTGGTTCGCATCGCTTCCATGACGCGCAATCGCATCTCTTCATAACGGGCATCATCGGCTGCCACATCAAGAATGTATTGAGAACCAATATTGCTGGTCATGATGATTACGGTGTTTTTGAAGTCCACCGTGCGGCCCTGTGAGTCAGTGACGCGGCCGTCATCAAGAATTTGCAGCATGACGTTAAACACGTCGGGGTGTGCCTTCTCAATTTCGTCAAACAAAATCACGGCGTAGGGGCGACGACGAATTGCTTCGGTCAACTGTCCGCCTTCTTCGTAGCCCACGTATCCAGGAGGCGCACCAATTAGGCGAGACACGGCGTGTTTCTCCATGTACTCGGACATGTCGATTCGCACCATTGCCTCTTCGGTGTCAAACAGATAGGCGGCAAGGGCTTTTGCCAATTCCGTCTTACCCACTCCGGTGGGGCCGAGGAAGATGAAACTTGCAGTGGGGCGGTTGGGATCAGCCAATCCGGCACGCGAACGCTGAATTGAGTCTGCGACAGCAGTAACCGCTTCTTCTTGACCAATGACTCGACGGTGCAGTTCGTCTTCCAGTAGCAGAAGTTTTTGCATCTCGGATTCGACCAGCTTGCTAACAGGAATGCCTGTCCACTTGGAAATAATTTCGGCAATGTCGGCTTCGGTGACTTCTTCACGGAGCAGCGATCGCCCGGTCTTTTGGGTCAACTCCAGTTTTTCTTCCGTTTCCTCGAGCTTGCGCTGGAGGTCGGTGAGTTTGCCGTAGCGCAGTTCTGCGGCTCGGTTCAGGTCATAGTCGCGCTCTGCTTGGGGAATTTCGACGTTAACAATGTGGTCGATTTCCTCTTTCAAAGATTTGCGCTGTTCCAGGACTTCTTTTTCTGCCTGCCACTGGGCATTAAGGGCGCTTTGCTCTTCTTTCAGGTCAGCCAGTTCGCGATCGAGCCTATCTACCCGTTCTCTGGAGGCGGGGTCAACTTCCTTTCGCAGCGATAGCTTTTCCATTTCGAGCTGCAAAATTTTGCGATCGACCTCGTCCAGTTCATCAGGCTTAGAGGTGCTTTCCATTTTTAGCTTGGCGGCGGCTTCGTCCACCAGGTCAATCGCTTTGTCAGGTAGGAAGCGATCGCTGATGTACCGGGTGGAAAGCGTCGCCGCCGCAATCAATGCACTGTCAGAAATTTTGACGTTATGGTGCGTTTCGTAGCGGTCTTTCAGCCCGCGCAAAATTGAGACAGTATCTTCAATCGTCGGCTGGTCAATGTAAACCTGCTGGAAACGGCGCTCCAAGGCAGCATCCTTTTCAATGTACTTGCGGTACTCATCCAGGGTGGTTGCACCGATACAGCGCAGTTCGCCCCGTGCCAACATTGGCTTGAGCAGGTTTCCGGCATCCATTGCGCCCTGAGTTGCACCTGCGCCGACGACGGTGTGAATTTCATCAATAAACATGATGATCTGACCGCGAGAGTCGGTGACTTCCTTGAGAACGGCTTTCAGACGCTCTTCAAATTCGCCCCGATATTTGGCTCCGGCAATCAGTGCTCCCATGTCAAGAGCGATCAGTTTGCGATCGCGCAAGGATTCCGGCACATCGCCTTTGACAATCCGCTGAGCCAGACCTTCAGCAATGGCAGTTTTACCCACACCGGGTTCACCAATCAGCACTGGGTTATTTTTGGTGCGGCGAGAGAGAATTTGAATGGTGCGGCGAATTTCATCGTCTCGACCAATCACGGGGTCGAGTTTACCTTGACGGGCATATTCGGTGAGATCCCGCCCATATTTCTCCAGCGCGTCGTATTTGCCTTCTGGATTTTGGTCGGTCACTTTTTGATTCCCCCGGATCTGCTGGATGATGGTCTTTAGTTTCGCTTCGTCTAGCTTAAACTCCTGGAACAGAGCCTTTCCGAAGCGGTCGTCTCTGGCATAGGCTAGCAAGAGATGCTCAATGGAAATGTATTCGTCGCCAAAGTTTTTGCGGATTTCGTCAGCCCGATCAAGTAGAGTGTCGAGCGATCGCCCCAAATACACTGAGGTGCCGCTCCCCGATACTTTGGGCTTGCTGTTAACGAATTCTTCAGTATAGTCACGCAGTCGCTCTACGTTCACCCCAGCTTTGTTGAAAATGCTGGTGGCGAGTCCTTCTTTTTCGAGCAGCGATCGCATCAGATGCTCCGTCTCAATCTGCTGCTGCTGCGCCTGCTTGACCAGGTCGGGAGTGCGGGCGATCGCCTCCCATGCTTTTTCTGTAAACTGATTCGGGTTAGTAGGTTGCATAGGCGTTCGGGAGTCAGGAACTATAAGAGCGGAATTGAGTAGTGAGTTTTGAGTTTTAGAAGCAATTCAAAATTCATAACTCAAAATTCAAAACTCCAGATCATTCTCACTAGCGTATGAGTTAATTGTAGGAAGTAAGGGGCGATCGCTAGGATCGGTGTTCACGCCTGCTTAGAGGGGTATTGCCGCCCACTTCCCCTTTTGATTCAAACTTCTGGCTCTATACCCAAAGCTCTTAACTGAGCCGCCAAACGCTCAGCCCGTTGGCTTTCCTGTTCAGCTCGTAAATGCTCTTGTTCAGCCCGTTCTTCCCCAGTCAACAGCAGGTTTCCTTGGTCATCCCACCAGCGCAACCAGGGTAGATCTAGATTTCTGTATTGCCCTTGCCAAATGCCCAGTTCTACACCCATTTGCGGCAAGGCATAGTGTCCTCGCTCATTTGCAGGCAATAGCTCATAGTGATCTTCAATGAAGTGATACACCTCAACGCTGGCTCGCTTCACTTCGTAAATGCCGTAAAATGCTGGGCGAATAACTTGTTCATAAATCCAAAATTTGCCCTTCCAGGGCGTTTTGTCTCGCTCTTCAGAGCCGTTACCCGAGACAAATTCCAGCACGATTAGAGGGGCAATGTGTTCTTGCCACAGCACGTAGGAGCGACGAACTTCTCCATTTAGGGTTGGTGGCGCGTTGGGTACATAGAACCAGTCGGGTGCTTCTGCACCGCGTTCGGGTGGCTCAGTGATCCGCCAGTAAATGCCAGAGTCTTGACCAATGCAGAATTGGGCATCAGGGTGCAGGCGTTCCAGAGTGGACCAAATCGATTCCGTCAGCAAAATGCTCTGGGGATGCTCCTGAAAGTTTTTCACAAACGTACCGTCCGACTCTGGAAGCTGGGTGTGGTCGGGCAGCGGCTCAAATTTGACAGGATCTGTGAAAGCAGAAGTCATCGCAACACCTGCACCGTAGGTTTGCTTTGTATTGTAATCATTTAGCGTTTGCGGGGCGACAAAACTTGTTCCCAAGGTAAACCCTGGGAACGAGTTTTGTAATGAATTTGGTAGCGAGCAAAATCTGTGAGAGGCGTAGCATTCGGCAGATAGCCCTGGAGTAGTCCCAGAGTCCTTGCCCCGCTACGCCCTTAACAGGAGTCTTCGCTATCCCTGGTGACTGACGAACTCCCAGAACTATGGGTATGTCGTAGTAGTGCGTCAAGCTTAGAACGTTGGGTTCCGCTGCGCTTCACCCAACCTACCTAACTACAAGCAGTAGAACCGTAAGTTGGGTGGAGCAGAGCGGAACCCAACCCTTTAGGCTTGCCGCGCTACTACATCAGGAGATTGTCAGTCACCCAGGTCCCTATCCACACCGATATTCTGAAAGAATGCCAAGTAGCTCTTGCATTTCAGGATCTTCATCGAAACTGATCAGCTTCATGTGATCAGGGTTTGCCATTAGCTCTTTGGCTAAAAGGTATCCGGCAACTGTCCAGGTTTGATACTTTCGAGAAGCCTTTCCGACTAAGCGACCATTGCGACCGTCATAGTATTCTGGCCATTCGTCTTCGGCTAGTCGTCTTTCGGCAATCTCGATCGCCTTCCAGCCAAGTTCTGTCCGTCCAGTTTTTTGGGCAGCGGCTACCAGCGTCCAAAGTAGTACGGGCCAGTTGCCGCCGTTGTGATATGACCAGGGTACGTTCTTGGGATCGCAGCCCGTAAGAATTTTCCATTCCAAGCCTTCGACAGCAGGAAAGCAGATTTTCATGGGCATGTAGCCAATCAAGTCGTGCCAGCGCTGCTCGATCAAATCAATGATAGATTGGCATTCTTCGACGCTGGCGAGAGAGCAGATGATCGCCATCAGGTTGCCCAGGGAGAAAAAGCGGAAATCCATTTGGGCAGGGCCAAGGTTGCCTGCCAAATAGCCGCCTCGCTCAGGCATCCATTCGGTGAGCCAGTAGGGAATGGAGTCGGGGTAAATGTTGAATTTGTTGACAGCGGCGATGCCGAATTCTTCGCCTTTGTAGCGATAGATATTGTTGAGCCGCTTCAGGTCAAGCCAGTAATACTCACGAATGTGGTAGTTGAGAACGCTGAGGCGCTGGTTAATCACCTGAATGTAAATGTCGCCGCGCCGACCCGGAAGTAGCAGTTCTCGTGCAGCACGCAGGGCAGCGTAGAAGAGCGCTTGAATTTCCAGCGGATGGCCGTAGACTCCCATGCGGCGATCGATCATAAACGCCCCATCTGCAACCAGAAGCGTGGGATACATATCAAAGCGATCGGCAAGGCAAAGTTTGAGAATGAGTACGATGCCGCGCTGAAATTCGGGCTGGTGGGCCAGGTCAATGTCCCCAGTGGCTTTGACGTATGCTCTAAGCAAAATCATCCACCACAAACAAGAATCAACGGGAGTGACTCTGCCGATCGCATGTTCGCCAAAGTCAGCGGCAATGTGCTGATTCCCGTTCCAAGATTCGACTTTAAAGCTGGCAGGCATGAGTCCTTGTCCTGCATTAAAGCAGTCCATCTGCTTGTCGTGACTTTGCAACGCCAGAGTTTCAATCAGAAAGTTACGCACAATTTCTGCTCTGCCGCTGATCAGAAAGAGGAGAGCGGACGAGACAAAATCTCGCACAAAACATTGGTCGTAGTTTAAGGCTTCGACTTCGCGATCGCGTGCAGCCACCGTACCAACTGGGCGATCGCCATAATAGATGATCGAGTCTTCGAGCAATTCCCAAGCCTTTTTAACCAAATCGTGCCCCAGGTCGCTTCCCGTTCCCATCGTTTAACCGTCTCCCCGGTTGATTCAAATCGTTGTGGAAGTGATCGTCTGCCACCAGGTTAAGGGCTCTCTTTCTAAGCCTGCTGTGATTTAAGGCATGGCTGTGCTGTAAGCCTTCACAAAAATCAACAGCGGATCTATGACAACATCTAGCTCAAGAAGTTTTAAGGAATAATGAAGCGGAAGACTGCTAACCGGAGTCTTTACACTTCAAACCTCTTGCTTCGTGATGAAGTTGCTCTAGAGAAAAAGAATGGCTGTTGTCAACCAAAAACCTCAACCTTCTTCAAATGGCATTCCAACTGTGCACCCTGAGTTGACGATTGCTTTATGTGGAATTTGACAACTTAAACCAAGGAAAGTTGCAGCTTGCCAGGCAAAACTTAGTCAGACCATTGAGAAAACCTAAATTTGCTTAAGTTTTTTTCCAAGCGAAGACTTCCAGGAGAGCCTGTAAGTCGGAAGGATTCCGCCTAAGTGTGTCTGACAACCTGGATCAGCTGATGCCATCGCTGTGCGATTAGCTTGATGACTTGAAAATCTCGCGGCGCAAGGGGTTCAACTCATCAAAAGGGCTAATCATGCTGGCAGTCGCTTTTGTTGCTTGGTTCAGTAGAAATACAAGAATCTATACCGGTTTCAAGGAAACCACGTAGAATTTAGCCGCTTTCGCTGCGTGATCTCAGCATAATCACAATAATGCCTCAGCAGAGTGAATTCTTGATGAAGCGGAGGTAGGGACTGTCTTAGAAGCGGTGAAGATTAGAGCGGGGACGTAGGGAAAAAGGACGAAGGATGAGGGACTGCTGCCAGTTCCAGGATTCCTTACTCTCTCAGCACTCAGCTCAGCCCTAGCCCCTCAACCCCTAACCCCTCTCTTCACCACTCATCCTGGATGCTAGTCTTTGGAACGATGACCGTGTTGGCACTGCTGCTGTCGGCGGAAATTGGAATAATTAGACGGCTGAGGATGCGGCTGTCCTCCAGCTTGTAGAGGTTAAATTCGCCACCAATTTGCTGCATGAGGGATTGGCAGATGAATAGGTGCAAGCCGGGGGGTTGGTCGAGGGTGGAGGGGGCTAGTAGGTCTTGCGATCGCCCTGTGTGCAGTTCCTCTAACAAACGCGGCTCGATCACGCCATTGTCGGTGATGGATAGTTCTAGCCAGTGTGGGTCAAGGGTACGGCACCAGATGTCAATTCGACCGCTGATGGGTGATCGCCGACAGGCAACAGTAAGCAACTCACACAGCACAAACTCAATTTTGCAGATATCACCGCCGATAGTGACGGTTCCCTCGTTGTGCACCTGAGACCAAATTTGGCGCTGCTTCATCAAAGTCTCGACCCGCTCTAGCGATCGCTTCAGCAGACTGGCTAAAGGAATCGTCTCCTGCTCGCTATGCAACTGCCACTGCTCGTTCTTCAGCAGTGGGGACATGGTCGAGAGCGTGTTGCTCAACTGCCGCAAAATTTGGTGATAGCGCATACTGGCAAGCGCATCTTTTTGGTGGCTCAGTTCGTTTAGCCGTCTCAGCCCAACGCTGAGTGATCGAGACACTTCTTCAAGCCGCCGATGCTTATACCAGTTCAATCGCTCCAAGTCCTGGCGCTGGGCGGTTAAGGTATCGGTCAAAATCAGGTAACGGCGTGACCATGCTAGTTGGCTGACCAGCGTTCCCAGTGCATTAAGCTGTCGCTCAGGCCAGTAGCGTTCCAGGCGATCGGCAACTAGTACAATTCCGGCAGGCTCATGCTCTGGAGCAGTCCGCATGGCGATCACCAAGATTTGTCCAATGCCTTCCCCGTTTAGCCACTGCCGAGTTTCTGGAGCGATATCATTGATGCTCAGTGGCAATAGCCCATCCGTTTGCAGTGCCCACTGGATCAGCGTATCGGTGTAAACCGGAATCTCCATGCCGGTTGCTACCGAAAACGGCTGACTGTTCGAAAACATGGCTGCAACTTTGGCAGACTTTCGCCCTGGCGACCACGTCACCAGCGTTACCAATGGTACCTGTAAGACCTGAGAAATATGCTGTACAGCCGATCGCTCCAGCTGCTCTAGCTGCTGGGTTTGCTGCATCGTGGTCAAGCCCCACTGGATCGTCTGGTGAACTTTCTGCTGTTGCTCGATCTGGCGCTGAAGCTGCCACTGCCGCAGGATCAAGCCAATCTGCTGGCTCACCACTCGAATGATTTCTCGTTCTGCTCGATTCCAGGTGCGGGCTGACTCATGCCCGATTACTAACAGTCCTTCTAGCGGCCGACCGATCGCCGTACTGCATACCAGAAGGGACTGCACCCCCTGTTCAAGCAAGACCTCCCGCCACGCCATCAGCTTCAGGTCATCATCAAGATTTTCTACCCCGACGGCTTCGGTGCTGCGCTGGAGCATCTGCCAGTCTACTTCATTCAGGGCTTCCAGGGGGGCAGAGAAAGGACGGCGATTTTGGGGCTGACTTTGAAAACAAATTTCAAAAATTTCCTGGTCTGCGTCGTAAAGCAGGACGATGAATCGTTCTGCCTGAAGCCGCTCACAGAGGCGATTAGCGCACTTTCTCAGGGTCGAGACCCAGTCTTCATCGCTGTAGATGGCATAGGCAACTTCAGCAGTCAGGGTTTGGTCTGTTTTGACCTGCTGGATGGTGTCTTCCATGTTTTCCAGCGGCGAGGTCAGGGCAACCAGTTGGGCGGCTCCGCGCACGTAGTTTTTTTCTTCCTCTAGCCAAATTCGAGCGTCGTTGCCCTCTAATGCCAGGAAACCGAGCAGTTCGTCTTGAAATAAAATCGGTGCAGCCAGGAGCGATCGCGCCCGAATTTGCTGCATCAGTCGCCCGGTTGTGTCCGCTTTGAGGGAACTGTGAGCTTCGCCAATGGAAACAATCTGGTCGGCAGCAAGTGCCTGGTAAAAGTTGGGTGCTTCCTGCACCGTAATCTCAGCGGCAGGTGGGTTTACGTCTGGCGTACCCAGGGTGCTTTTTTGTCTGCCCATTCTGCGCCAAAAGAAGCGCTGGTTGGGCTCAAACCAGTAAATGTTAGTGCGATCGCAGCCAATGAACTGATGTGTCTCGGTGACGATTGCCTCTAGCCGCTGATCGAGGGCAGGGAGCGATCGCATCCGTGACAGCAGGGTGAGGAGAGGAGTCCCTGGCCGCTTCGTCTGTTGTCGCTGCCAGTCTGCATCAATTTGGTAAAGTGCTGCGCCCAGCCCGCCCAGCATCATCGACAGTCTTGCCTTTTCCTCAGAGTGGGGAGAAACGCCCCACAGGTGTGACCCTAACAGCGCTACCCCAAAGCATCGGTCCTTGTAGCGAATCGGAAAAATAATCGTGCCTTGAATGTTAAATTTTTGAGCTGCCTTGCGCCATTCTCCGGCCCGTGCTTCTTCTCTTAAATCGGGCACACCCAGAAGCCGCTGCTGAATCACAACCTGCTCCAGCAAGTCACCGGGCTGTAGGGCAAGTCGCTGTTTGAGTAGAGCGACATCGCCCAAGGGAGTCTTGCCTCCTTTGCCCAGCAGACGATGATCCAGGCGATCGTATAGCCCGATCCAAATCAGCGCATAATCAAATTCAGCCTGGAGATAAGTCAGAGTCGTTTCAATCAGAACGTCTGCATCTTCCTCCTCACGCAAGACTTGCAGCGCTCGTCCCAAGGCGACAAGTTGTCTCTCATAAGCAGATGGCTCTTTTTGTTGGCCCATGTCACCTAACTCCGGTTCTGTCCGGGCTGCCCCTAATGCAAGTTAACTTTGAATCGAGAAAATTGAGAATAGTGAAAGAAAAGTGATTGGGAAAATCTTACCCAAAAGCAGCCAAGCCAACACGCAGTACAGATGATGTAGAACTGCTACAGCCATCTGGTTCGGTTGCGTCCCGTTGAAGGTATGGTTTTACTTTCCCAGTTGCCCTTTTTCCTTTACCCGATCTGCTTGAATCAAAGCACCCCAATTTTTGAACTTTTTTTGAACTTTCTGACGTAGCAAGGCTTCTGCATCGTTCCCGCAGTTCCTTACGCTCAGATTTTTGACTGATGGTTTTTATCCTAAATTTGATGCTGGGCAAAATGCTGTGAACGATCTAGTTTGAACAATCTAATGTAGTCAAGTTGACTGATATAGACTGGTATTCTGAAGTTAGAGCATCTGGTTTGGGCAGATAGACATTTCGACATCTCCTGAACTTTAGCTGAATTCTTTAGTCGAATTAGCGACAAAATTGGCAATTTGGACATTTATCAAACGGGCATCCGTCCTCTTCTATTTTCCGGCTTAAAGGCAGATCCAGAATGGCTGCATCAGCAAACAATTAAAGTATTTAGCTGGCTGAGCCAAAATCGCGATCATGACCCTCCGCACTGGCTCTATCAGCAAATTCAGAATGCCTACTGCTTTGAACATCCTTGCCTAAAGCAAAAGCTATGGGATCTGGAGGTCACAAACCCAGTCGGGTTAGCGGCTGGGTTTGATAAAGATGGTCTGGCAGCTGGCATTTGGTCTGGTTTTGGTTTTGGTTTTGCTGAGTTGGGAACGGTAACGCTGCAGCCGCAGCCTGGCAACCCGCGTCCCCGGTTGTTTCGCCTGCCTCTAGATGGGGCGGCTCTCAATCGGATGGGATTTAATAACCAGGGCGCAGCTGCAATGGCGGTAAGGCTGGAGGCAATGGGCGATAAACAGGCGATCGCCACTAGGGTAAAAGGGCAAGGAAATGAGGGTTCTAGTTCCTTGCTGGTTGCCGATCGCCCCAACATTCCTTTGGGCATTAACTTAGGTAAGTCTAAATTAACACCGCTAGAGTCGGCTGCCGCAGATTATCTGGGCAGTTTTCGTTTGCTGAAAGACTGGGGAGACTATTTTGTCGTGAATGTGTCTTCTCCTAATACGCCAGGGTTGCGATCGCTTCAAGCAACAGAACAACTCGAACCAATCTTGCAGGTGCTACAGCAAGAAAATGACCAGCGCAAGCCAATTCTAATCAAAATTGCGCCCGATTTGGAATGGGAAGCGATCGCCGACATCCTGAACTTGGCGCAAGCACACCAACTAGCGGGCATTATCGCCACCAATACGACCATTCGCCGCGATGGGCTTAAAACCCAAATTATTAGCAAAACCGGTAAGCCCGTCACTGAAGAAGCAGGCGGCATTAGCGGTTCTCCCCTACGTCAGCGTTCGACCGAAGTGATTCGCTTTGTTTACCAGCAAACTCAGGGAAAGCTTCCCATTATTGGCGTTGGTGGTGTCTTTACCGCAGAAGATGCCTGGGAAAAAATTACTGCTGGAGCCAGTCTAGTACAGGTCTATACAGGCTGGATTTATGAAGGTCCAGCCATGGTGCGCCGCATTTTGGAAGGGCTGGTACAAAAACTAGAGGAACATGGCTTAACCCACATTCATGAGGCGATCGGACTCAGAAATGTGGATTGAGCCCGGAAGCCATTTTGTGAAGAAGCCCTATCTGATGTACGGACGAAGCATTCGGCAAAAGAATTGTGCTTCAGGGGCAAAGGATTGTAACCGAATGCTTCGCCCTACCGATACCGATGCTTTACAGACGGGTTTGACATTAGCAGGGTCAAGCCCCCAACCTAAAATTTTTATCTTGATTCAATCATGTTCGCTTATGGGATACGAAGCCTTGCGACTAAAGCTTAGCTACCGGAGGCGAAGAATCAACAATCTTTAGTGATCTTGCGAGAGCAAATGATCTATCCTCTGGAAAATTTTGTCAAAAAAACCGCCTCTATCTAAAGAATGAGCCTTTTTCTTCCTTGATCCCCTTGCAAACTGCCACTCACAATTGGACACTGGACTTGGGAATGGAATGGCAGTTAAGAGGCAGTTAAGAGGTCATTGTGAAAAACGTATTGTCAATTATTCTGGGTGGCGGCGCGGGTACCCGCTTGTATCCGTTGACAAAACAGCGGGCAAAACCTGCCGTACCTTTAGCAGGAAAGTATCGCCTGATCGATATCCCCGTCAGCAACTGCATCAATTCAGAAATTCTCAAAATTTACGTTCTAACTCAGTTTAATTCCGCTTCTCTCAATCGCCATATTACTCGTGCCTACACCTTTCCAGGCTTTTCAGACGGTTTCGTAGAGGTGTTGGCAGCACAGCAAACCCCCGATAGCCCCAGTTGGTTTCAGGGAACGGCAGACGCGGTGCGAAAGTATCTCTGGCTGCTAGAAGAGTGGGATATTGACGAATATTTAATCTTGTCGGGCGACCATCTCTATCGAATGGACTATCGCCAGTTTGTCCAGCGGCACCGCGAAACCAATGCGGACATTACCCTCTCGGTGGTGCCAATTGATGAAAAGCGGGCTTCTAGCTTTGGTTTAATGAAGATTGATGGCTCTGGGCGGATCGTCAGCTTTTCTGAGAAACCTAAGGGCGAAGACCTGCTGCGGATGCAGGTTGACACCACAACGCTAGGACTGACGCCAGAGCAGGCTAAAGAAAGCCCCTACATTGCCTCCATGGGCATTTATGTGTTTAAGAAAGATGTTTTGATCAAGCTTTTGAAGCGATCGCTTGAGCAAACCGACTTTGGCAAAGAGATCATTCCATCCGCCGCTAAAGACCACAACATTCAGGCTTATCTGTTTGAGGGCTACTGGGAAGACATCGGAACGATCGAATCGTTCTATGACGCAAATCTAGCGCTGACTCAACAGCCACAGCCACCTTTTAGCTTCTACGACGAAGGTGCTCCGATCTATACTCGCGCCCGCTACCTGCCTCCAACCAAGCTGTTGGATTGCCAGGTAACAGAGTCGATGATTGGCGATGGCTGCATTCTCAAGAGCTGCCAGATCCATCATTCAGTGCTGGGAATTCGTACCCGCGTAGAAGCAGGCGGCGTGATTCAAGACACGTTGATTATGGGTTCGGACTATTACCAACCTTTCGCAGAGCGGCAGAGTGACTGTTCTAGCACCGACGTTCCTCTAGGAATCGGCGCAAACACCACCATCCGTCGCGCCATCGTTGACAAAAATGCTCATATTGGTTGTGATGTGCAAATTATCAACAAAGATCACGTTGAAGAAGCAGACCGTGAGAAGGATGGGTTTCATATCATCAACGGCATTGTTGTGATTCACAAGAATGCCATTATTCCTGATGGGACAGTGATTTAACACCCTCCTGTTTGTAGGCTTGGAAACTGGTTGTCTGACAAAACTCCCAAAACTATGGGTTATGCCATGGTTGGGTGAAGCGAGTGTGTTAACCCAACGAAATCTAGGTAAGTGTTGGGTTATGCTCTGCTCCACCCAACCTACGGTTCTACTATTCGTAAGTTGGGTAGGTTGGGTGAAGCGCAGTGTAACCCAACGTTCTAAGCTTGACGCGCTACTACATTAGAAGATTTGTCAGTCAGCTAGGGGTTAGAAGTCCTGCGTTTCGGGAACTGGGGCGAAATGCAGCATCTTGGGCTTAGATAAGGCTTGCGTATACACGGTAGCCTTATCTGTATGTCCCAACTCATACTCCTGGTTGGATTACCAGGAAGTGGAAAATCTACCCTGGCGCGGCAGCTTGCTGGGTCGGGAGCTTTGCTGATTTCAACCGACACAATTCGAGAACAGCTCTTTGGTGATGAGGCGATTCAGGGTTCCTGGCTTAAAATTTGGGCAGAGGTGCAGCGACAGTTTCAGCAAGCCGTTGATCAAATCAATCAGGGAAAGGCGCGATCGGCAATTTTTGACGCAACTAATGCAGTGCGGCGAAATCGGCGGCAGGTAATTGTTGCAGCCAAAGTTGCAGGTTTTACCCGAATTACAGGACTGTGGTTGGATACCGATCTAGAAACGTGTCTGGAGCGCAGCCGCAACCGCGATCGCCAGGTGCCCGAAGACGTAATTTTGCGAATGCATCGCTGTTTAATGGGTGCAATACCCAGTGTGCAGGAGGGAATGCACGACTTGCTCCGCTATTCTGCCTTTCACAAAGCGGGTTATAAGTTGCTCAAGACGGCTGATCAGCTTGATTCAGAGGTTATGGTGGTCGAGGGTGTGGAAATTGCGATCGCACATCAGGCAGGAACCGAACCGCATCAAACTTGACTGCCTGGTAGCTTAGAATCAGAGCCTATGGAGGAAACGGGTTGATGGCTGCGACCGACTTCAAAGACTATTACGCCATTTTGGGAGTAAACAAAACTGCCAGCGCTGACGAAATCAAAAAGGCCTATCGGAAGTTGGCGCGGCAGTATCACCCTGATATGAACCCTGGCGACAAATCTGCAGAAGCCCGCTTTAAAGAAGTCAGTGAAGCGTATGAAGTCTTGTCTGACTCTGACAAGCGGCAAAAATACGACCAGTTTGGACAGTATTGGAAACAGGCTGGCAGTGGTGGCTGGCCGTCCGGCGCTGGAACCGACTTTGGCGGATTTGACTTCAGCCAGTACGGTAGCTTTGACGATTTCATCAACGAATTGTTAGGTCGCTTTGGCGGTGCGCCAGCAGGAGGGGGACGACGCACCTACTCCTACCGTCCGGGCGGCAGTTCCCCGTTCGGTGGCTTTGGTGGCTTTCAGGACGCGTCTGGGTTTGACGACTCAATGTCCGCAGGCACAGATTTAGAATCAACGCTGTCACTTACGCTATCAGAAGCTTTTAGAGGCGTTCAAAAGCGGCTCAACCTGGGCGGTGAAGTCATTGACGTGAGAATTCCACCGGGAGCCAAGCCCAAGAGCCGAATTCGGGTAAAAGGCAAGGGACAGGCTAGCCCCTACACGCAACAGAGAGGCGACCTGTACCTGAATGTGGAAATTCAGTCCCATCCTTTCTTCAAGTTTGAGAGAGATAACCTGGTGTGTGAGGTGCCGATCGCCCCAGACGAGGCTGTTCTAGGAGGATCGATTGAGGTTCCCACCCCTGACGGCAATGTGACGATGAACATTCCGGCAGGAATCCGCTCTGGACAAACGCTGCGACTGCGCGGCAAAGGCTGGTCGAAGCCAAAAGGCGATCGCGGTGACCAATTGGTACGAATTGTGATCGTCGCCCCACAAGAGCTAAGCGCCACCGAGCGAGAATACTACGAAAAAATTCGCAGCAGCCGCACCTTTGACCCACGCAGCAACCTAAAACGAGTGAGTCTGTAGGAAGCGATCCGTGTAGTCGGAGCTATAAGCGAAGAGGAGCTATGAAGGAATTGGTCTGTGCCCCTCTTCGCCTCTTTGTATCTGTCTGATATCCGTCCTGGTGGATCAGCAACCCTATAAGGGGCAGTACTGTAGCGACAAATAGCTGAAGGCTTAGCATAGGCTTCTTCGCCTGTCACCCTTCATTTGATTACTTTTTCCGCAATATTGTTTTATGATTAGGCTCACTTAGATACAGAAATTTGGAGGAACCTGAGATTTGATCAGGTCATCCATCTGTCATTCCTTTGACAAGTCGAGGAGTAAAATTTTCAGATGAAAAAGTTTGATTTCAAAGGCACTCTTAAGCCTCGTGCAATTAATTTAGCGATCGCCACTTTAACCGTTGGTTTCCTGGCTGCGGCTTGTCAAGAAGCCCCAACTGAACCTGCTGCTGAGGGCGAAGCTCCTGCAACAGAAGAAACCGCTGCTGCTAGCGGAGACGGTCTGAAGCTCGGCGCACTCCTCCCTGCAACGGGCGACCTGTCCTCTATCGGTCAGCCTATGCTAGATGCTCTTCCCCTGATTGTGGAAGAGGTTAACGCATGCGGTGGTGTCAATGATGCAGATGTCACCCTGGTGGTTGAAGATGACCAGACTGACCCAACTGCTGGTGCAGAAGCAATGACCAAACTGGTTGAAGCAGACCAGGTCGGCGCAGTTGTAGGAGCTTTTGCTAGCAGTGTGTCTACCGCAGCAGTCGATATCGCGGCTCGGACTGAGGTGCCAATGGTGTCTCCAGGGAGCACCAGCCCCGTCTTTACCGAGAAAGCAGCAGCAGGCGACTTTAATGGTTTCTGGGCCCGGACTGCTCCACCGGATACCTATCAGGCAGAAGCGCTAGCTCAACTGGCGATCGATGAAGGCTGGCAAAACGTCTCTACTGTTGTGATCAACAACGACTATGGAGTCGGATTTGAGCAAGCCTTTGTCAGAGAATTTGAAGAGCGTGGCGGCACAGTTGTTAACAAAGACAACCCCACCCGTTATGACCCCAAAGCTACCACCTTTGAATCTGAAGCAGCGGCGGCTTTTGGTGGTGAACCAGACGCAGTTGTTGCAGTTCTCTACGCTGAGACGGGTAGCCTCTTACTCAAATCGGCTTACGAACAGGGCTTGACTGAAGGGGTGCAGATTCTGTTAACTGACGGGGTGCAAACTCCAGAATTTCCTGAAGCGGTGGGTAAAACTGCTGACGGTAGCTATATTCTGGCAGGAGCGATCGGGACTGTACCTGGTGCAGGCGGCCCTGCTCTAGCAGACTTTACCACTAAGTGGGAAGACGCTAAGGGCGAACCACCCGGAGCATTTGTGCCTCACACTTGGGATGCTGCGGCTTTGCTAATGTTGGCGGCTGAGGCGGCTGGCTCGAACGAGGGAAGCGCGATCGCCGCTGAACTCCGTAATGTGGCAGAAGGCGGCACCGAAGTCACTGACGTTTGCGCTGGACTAGAAGCACTGCGAAACGGTGAAGACATCAACTACCAGGGCGCTAGCGGCAACGTTGACATTGATGAAAACGGTGACGTGGTCGGCAACTACGATGTCTGGACTGTCACTGATGCAGGTCAAATCGAAGTGATTGACCAGGTGATTTTGGGCGAAGGTGAATAAGAGGCGATCTCCCTTCTGACCCAAAAATCCAAGAATGGCACATCTAACTAGATGTGCCATTTTTTATCTTCTTGTTCCCAGATTCCACCTGGAAATACTAGTAACCACTGCCCTAACTACCGCTACCACTATCACCACCGCCGCCACCGCAATCACCACCACCACCCCAACTGCCGCCACCGCTGTCACCGCCCCAGCTACTGCCACCGCTGTCACCGCCCCAGCTACTGCCACCGCTGCAGTCACCGCCACTCCAACTGGTGCTGCCGCTGTCACCGCTAGTGCTGCTGTTGCTAGTGCTGTTACTACAATCACTGCTCGTACTGTTGCTGCTGCTCAGGTCATTGGTAGCTTGCATGGTGCTCCAAAAGTCAGCAGAATCAAGGTTCTTTCTCCTCGAAGGACGAGCAAGATGAGCACTGTTGCCTGCCTGACCGCTGTTGCTTCGGCTTGATGCTACAAGAAGCAGAATTATTCCAAGTACTGCTCCTATACCTAACACGAAACCACCGGTCACCTCAGAGGAGAGAGTGGGCTGGGGTTCGTTTGTTATTGGTCTGTTGTTAACAGACAACGTATTCACTGAGTAACTAGAACTTACCGAGTCCGATACAGCAAAAGCCTTTGTTCCTTGGATAGAAGGGGAAGCGGCGATCGCCAAACTTAAACATCCCATGCAAAGTACTTGCGTTGTTTTAAAGCTAATCCGTTTCATGACTTAACCTCCGTTTCGGTTGATTGGAAAATGCTTCAGCACGAAATGTCTTGGCGATCGCAAATCGAGATCGGTTCAATTAAATCCTCAAGTTCATCCATGTGATAGTGACTCGGTACTACAAGTAGCGTGATTCCTTTACGCCCAATTACATTGACAAGTTGTCCGGGAAAAATCGCTGTAATGCAATCTGTCGGATAAAGCTGTGCAGCCCAACAGGTGCCAAAACATTCGACTCTTCCGGGGCGATTTTGGGTAATGGTTTGATCAACTTTGCCCTGAGTTGGAGTTGAAAAGATTTCAGGGCGATCGGGTAGAAATAAGTCCATTTGATGCACCTCTCATACGGAATCCGGATGGTAGAGTGACACTAATTTATTCCTCCTTCCACCAATGAAAAAGTGTGTGTCCTCGAATGGTTTGTGGCATGGCTGAAAGGGTAAGACAACGAGAAGCTAACGTTTCCTCGAGCGCATCCAAGTTGTCAAACTTGCGGTTGACTAGTGGTTCGTCACTCAATTGCCACAACCGTTCAGCAGGTTGCAGTTCTGGAGAATAGGGAGGCAGAAATTCTAAATGAATGCCTTCTGGTACGACAACTTGCTTGGCTCGATGCCAACCCGCTCCATCAATTATCAACAAAAGCTGTTTGTTGCCTCCCGCTCCAACCGCTTGAGCAAATACTTGCAAGGCTTGGTTGAACCAAGTCACACTGACTCTCGGTAGGATGAGCCACTCGCTCTGTCCGCTGTGAGGACAAACAAACGCATACAGATAAAGCCATTGATAGCGATGATGTACTACTGCACTTGGACGTTGTCCTCGCTTTGCCCATACTTTGCGAATAATGGGTTTAAGCCCCAAGCGATGCTCATCAAACGCCCAAACTTCAACCTGAGCTTGAGGATAAGCTTGTCTCAATTGCTCAACTCGTTGCGGCAAGTTTTTTTAAATGCAGCTTGAGCTTCTGCATCCCCCTTCGCATGACTCGGACGAGGACGTTGTCCACTGTAGTTGAGCTTCTGCAAATAATCCCATCCTCGCTGGGGGTGAACCTTTTCTCGACCCGTTCTCTTGGCAATCCATTGCGCCACTTTCGGTCCATTCCAAATCCCACCATCTTCAGGGGCTTCCTGCAAGGCTCGGTCAAGTTCCTCCTGTTGAGCAACGCTCAGCAAGGCACGACTAGTCATCTGCCGCCCCTGCCGTCCATTCCTGATTGCCTCACTTCCTGCTTTGTTGTAGGCATAAACAACCTTGCGCGCATAGGAATAGCTCATTCCCACGCTCTCGGCGGCATCAAGTAGATACCACCGTTGTGAGACAAGCCACAGCAAGTGCCAGCGTCGCGACTCAACCCGGTCGCTGCTATTTTGATAACGAGTTTTCAGTCCCTCACTACTGAGGTGTTTTGCCAGTGTAATTGTTCGTCCCATCCTTCTATCTTATAGTGTTACTCCACAGCCGGATTCCGTATCAAACGTTGTGATCCTTTGTGATTGTTGCCTTTAAGGGAAGTTCAAGTACTAATCAAAAAGGCTGACAGCAATATCTCACTGTCAGCCTTTGTAGCTAGTGACTAAACTCTCCTGGCTGAAAAGTTATTCAGTTATAGATTGCAAAACTAGTAGCTGTTACAGCCACTTAGTATTGTTGATACAGAGTAGTTTTCATTTCAACGTCTGTGATCGGTTAGGTAAGAAGCCGTTAGGTAAAGCACAGGAGAGATATTGCTTCTCTTACATTTGGAGAAGTCCAGCTTTGCAGACAAGTAACCTTCAGGTAAAGCCTTAAGCACCTCTCGTCTGAGATGACCGCAGTGATTAACAATGTCGCTGCTAGCATTATCTGTCCAGCTTTCCAAATACTCTCTCAACACGTCGGGCGAACAGCGCATTGAACCGCAGTACGAATAAACGCTGATCTCAATTTCACTAGCACTCAGCTTTTTAACATTCAGTTCAACTTCCCCATTTTTAGAGTGGTGACATAGATAAATGCCATTCTCTAATGATGCAAACAGTGCATCGAGGGAATCAGGAGTACCGGGCTGTAGGTACATCAATATACCTCTACATCAGGTTATGTCTTAGCCACGCAGCCTCACACCGAGTTATCAACTAATTCTAGATGACTTATCAAGTTGATAATATGAGTATAGGGTTGGTAATTTGACTTGTCAATCGGTAGAATTGGATTTATCAAATAGTCAGCTAGGTTCTCCTCGGTCGTAGCTCAAATCAATGGCCCTCTGAGAACCTGTGCAGAGGTGTTCTTGTATGACCGAGTTCCCTGAAGATTTCCTGAATAACATTGCCGTTGCCCACAAAGTATCAAGCGCTGAGCTACTAGCATTACGTCATGCTCTGGCAGGACAGACGGCAGAGGCAAGTGCAAAAACGCTGGGGGTTAGCGCGGTTGCTGTCCGTAAACGGTTGGGTTCGGTCTACAACAAATTTGCGATACCGGGCGGCACACCTGGAAAGTTAGAGGCGCTGCGAAGAATTTTGTTGGAGAAGCAACGCTCTTTTCAGCCGTTGTCTACTGCATTGCCTTCGGGTTTAGAAGATATTCCTAGCGCTCCCATTTTCTTTGGGCGCACAGCTGAGCTACAGACGCTAGAAAGCTGGATTACCGTAGACCACTGCGCTTTAGTGACTGTGTTGGGCATGGGTGGGATTGGAAAAACTACGTTGACCGCAAAGTTAGTAGAGCGATCGCAAGACAAGTTTGAAGGGGTGTTGTGGCGATCGCTGCGTAACACCCCCCTCCTCAAAGATGTCTTATCTGATATCCTGCAGAATTTGGCTCATCTACCCGCAACTAAACTGTCTGGAGATGTAGAAGGAAGACTAGTACAACTCATCGATTGGCTAAACAGTCATCGTTATTTGTTAATCCTGGACAATGTAGAGGCAATTCTGCAACAGGGTGTGCTGGTCGGTTCTTATAAAGATGAATATGAGGATTATGGTGAGTTATTCACGAGGGTAGGGGTTAGTTCTCATCAAAGCTGCCTGGTGCTGACCAGCCGAGAGAAACCCAAAGAAGTTGCACTATTAGAAGCAGCAGGATCAACGGTGCGATCGCTTCGACTACAAGGGTTACACGCGACAGATGCACAAGCACTACTGCAATCGAGAGGTTTGTCCATTCCAACACATGAGCTAGATGAGTGCAAGAGACTGATCGAACGGTATCGAGGAAACCCATTAGCCTTGAAAATTGTTTCAACCACAATTCAAGAAACCTTTGGTGGCAACATTTCAGATTTTTTAGGACAGGAAGAGGATTCGATCTTTTTAGGAGATATTCGTAGCCTGTTAGATCAGCAGTTTGAGCGCCTTTCTGAGTTAGAGAAAGATGTGATGTACTGGTTCACCATCAATTTGGAACCCGTTTCAGTGGCGGAACTGCGAAGAGACACGGTTTTACCTATTTCTATTGGAGAACTGTCAGAAATCATCGAGTCTTTGAGACGGCGATCGCTGATTGAGGTTGAGCAACGATCATCCTTTACACTACAGCCCGTGGTCATGGAATACATGACAGATCAACTAATTGAACAGGTCTGCCAGGAAATTAAGACTGAGAAAATCGATCTGTTTAATCGCTATGCTCTGCTCAAAGCGGAGTCCAAAGACTATGTTAAAGCCTTGCAAATTCGCTCAATTCTTCAACCAATCATCAATCGACTACTTGCCATCTTTGGTGGTGCAGAAGGAGTAGAACAGCAGCTTAAGCGAATTCTTGCGGCTCTACCCAAACAACGACCGATCACACCAGGATATGCAGGCGGAAATATTATCAACTTACTCTGCCAAATTAAGCAGGTGATTGGTGGTGAGTATGATTTTTCTGATATTGCGGTTTGGCAAGCCGATCTGCGATTTGTTAGCTTACATCATGTCAATTTGGCGGGCGCTGATCTGGCAAAATCTGTTTTTTCTGAAACGTTGAGCAGTATTTTGTCGCTCATGTTTAGTCCTGATGGGCAACAGTTAGCCACAGGAGATGTAGATGGAGAAGTTCGGTTGTGGCACATCGCGGACGGTAAACATCATTTAGCGTGGCAGGGAAAACACAATAGCTGGGTGCGAACTGTAGCCTTTAGCCCGGATGGCACACGTCTCGCCAGCAGTGGCGGTGATCAGGTGATCAAACTGTGGGATGTGAATCAAGGAATTTGCTTGCGTACCTACAAAGTGAAAAACAGTGGCCCGGTGCGATCGCTTGCCTTTAGTGCGGACGGCACCCTACTCACTAGTGGAGGAGATGACTGTCACGCCAGGCTGTGGGATGTCAATACGGGCAAATGTCTCAACACCTTAAAAGGGCACAAAGGCTGGGTGTGGTCAGTTGCATTCAGTGCTGATGGTGTCCTTCTTGCTAGTGGCAGCGAAGATCACAGCGTGCGGGTGTGGGACGTTCGCACCGGACAATGTATTCACACTTTGGAGGGGCATCAAAACTGGATTTCATCCGTTGCCTTTAGCCCAGACGGTATCACGCTCGCCAGTGGCGGTGGAGACTGCTGTATTCGCCTATGGGATGTGCGGCTTGGCAAATGTCTCACTGTGTTTGGGCAGGCAACAGAAAGGCATACCAACTGGGTGTGGTCAGTTGCCTTTAGCCCCGATGGAACGGTACTAGCTAGCAGTAGTGATGACCACACGATCAAGCTATGGAATGTTACTGATGGCACTTGTGACGCGACGCTGAAAGGACACACAAATAGGGTTGGGGCGATCGCCTTCAATTCCAACAATGTGCTAGCCAGCGGCAGTGAAGATCAAACGATCCGGCTATGGGAAACAAACACCCGCAAATGCCTCAAAATCCTCAACGGTTACACTAATCGCATCGGAACTGTTGCTTTTAGTCCGCATGGATTTATTCTCGCCAGCGGCAGTGATGACCGCAAAGTGAGAATTTGGGATTGTCGCACTGGCAGAAGTTCTGCTGCCTTAGGCGGGCACACAAACCGGGTAGGGACGGTTGCCTTTAGTCCAGATGGAATGTTGCTTGCCAGTGGCAGTGATGATTGCACTATTCGGATATGGGATGTTCGCACCTGGCAATGTCTCAAAATTCTGAAGGCTCATACCAATTGGGTTTCTACAGTTGCCTTTAGTCCAGACGGAATGTTGCTTGCCAGTGGCAGTGATGACTGCACCATTCGGGTATGGGATGTTCGCACCTGGCAATGTCTCACTCCATTAAATACACATACGAGTCGTCTGCGTTCAGTTGCCTTTAGCCCAAATGGTTTGCTCCTCGCCAGTGGCAGTGATGATAAAACTGTCAGACTGTGGGATGTTCGCACTTGGCAATGTGTTAAAACGCTTGAAGATGATAACTGGGTCTGGTCTGTCACTTTTAGCCCTGACAGTCGTATTTTGGCGAGTGGAAATGAGGATTGTACTGCCCGATTATGGAATATTGATTCCGGTGAATACAGTGCTTTAGCAGGACATAGCAGTCCTCTCCGGTCGGTAGCATTCAGCCCAGATGGACGCATTTTTGCCAGTGGTAGTGGCGACAAAACAGTTAGGCTTTGGGACACTCAAACGGGCGAATGTCTCAAGATTTTAGAAGGTCATACCAATTGGGTGAAGGCGATCGCCTTTAGCCCCACTGGTGAAACGATCGCTAGCGGCAGTGATGACGAATCCATCATTATTTGGGATGTTAAAACGGGAACACGTCTCACTCTTCTGAGCAGTGAAAAACCCTATCAGGACACGAAAATCACCGGAGCTACGGGCATTACCGACCCGCAAAAAGCCTCATTAAAAGCGCTGGGAGCATTTGAGTAAATAAAATAATGGACAGTGAGATTTACTACTCAAACAGAGTTTGTCAGGCAATTCCCCAATCTTTTGATATAGGATGCGACGCTAATCGTCCAAGTCATTCACGTTCAAATAGGCAGCGAATTGCGCTAATCTCCGACCACGGTGACCCCGCAGCCGAAATTGGATTTGAAGAAGCAGGCGGTCAAAACGTTTATGTTCGTTATGTTGGAGAAACTCTAGCGAAGCTGGGATGGCAGGTGGATATGTTCACTCGCAAAGTGAAACCAGACGATCCTACTGTTGTTCAGCATTCTGCTCATTGCCGCACCATTCGTCTAGTTGCGGGACCGGAGCGGTTTATTCCTAGAGATGAAATTTTTGAGTATATGCCCCAATTTGTAGAAGCATTTGAGGCATTTGGCCGTCATGAAGGAGTTCACTATCCTCTCATCCACACAAACTACTGGCTTTCTGCCTGGATTGGCTTGCAGTTAAAAGCTCGTCATCCTGTGCAACTTGTCCACACCTATCACTCATTGGGAGCTGTTAAGTATCAAACGCTGGCTCATCAACCGGCGATCGCCCTCACTCGACTCGCGGTTGAAAAACAAATTCTTGAGCAAGCAGACTGCGTCATTGCAACCAGTCCCCAAGAACAGGAGTATCTTTACACCCTGGTATCTAGTAAGGGAAGAGTAGAAATTATTCCTTATGGAACTGACCTTGAGATTTTCCACACTATCCCTAAAGCCGAAGCCAGAGCCAGATTAGGATTGAACTTAGATGAGCAGATTGTGCTGTACGTAGGACGATGTGATCCTCGCAAGGGAATCGAAACATTAGTTCGCGCTAGTGTCAAAACTGAGGCATTTGCTGCAGGTCGGTTAAGACTTATCATTGTCGGAGGCAGTTGCCCAGATCAACCCGACGGACAAGAGCGCAACCGAATTGAACGAATTGTTCAAGAAATTGGGCTGAATGAGAGAACTCTATTTGCAGGCCAAGTGAAACACAACATGTTGCCGTTCTACTATGCAGCGGCTGATGTGTGTGTGGTTCCCAGCCACTACGAGCCGTTTGGGTTAGTCGCGATCGAAGCAATGGCTTGTGGCACCCCTGTCATTGCTTCGGATGTAGGTGGCTTGAAGTCTACAGTACTATCCGAGCAAACGGGCTTACGGGTTTTGCCCCAAGATACAGCAGCTTTTGCAACGGCGATCGATCGCCTCTTAATCAATAAAGTTTGGGCAATACAGCTAGGTGCCTGTGGATTAGCACAAGTTCGCAAACAATTTAGTTGGAATAAAATCGTCAGCCAGCTTAGCGAACTCTATCAACTCCTGCTATCACAACAGATTTCCCAATAGCTGGCATCTTGCGATCGCCGTTGAAGACATATTCTATTGAACTGCTACTGCTCGGTCTTTCTAAGCTTCTCTTCAAAAATGGACTGTACCTCACCCTCAGGATCATTCAAGTCAAAGGGATAAGGTTGGTATGGAGCATTGGGATCACGGCGGCTCATCAGTACTTCCAAGGCTGCTCTGAATGCCTCTTCATTGTTTCGATGTGCTGAAATAAATTGCTTTAGTTCTGCATTAGTCATTTGATACAGGTTTTGTGTCATAGGACAAAATCCCAATTGCCATCTTCTTTAATTATCAACGTGATCTCGTCAGCTCCCCCAGCTTGAATGTAAATTGTCTTCAATTTCTGGTCGTAACGGAAAACTTGAATAGGCTGGTACAGATTGGATAGCAACTGACAAAGAAAGATTGCTGTATTGGATTGTTGTTGCGTTGGCAAGCTACAACTTCCATAGTTACGCCGAATGTAGCTTACCAGAAGGGTGCTCGCCAAAACGAAATAGCTGATGTCACGATCGCAGTTCTGACACAGCTGTTTCGCATGGGCTGAAGTGATGGGTGAAATACCGTGTGATGATTCTGCTCACTACCCTAAGCTTGAATCCGGGAATAATCCAGCTAGCGTTTATCTAAAATTCACATGAGCAGACTTCAGGCAATTCAGGTTGACGAAAACACGGTGATTTATGTAGAGGCGACTGAGGAAGTAGAAACGCCTATCACCGTTCCGCAAGAGACTGAGGGAGAAGTGAGACGAGGGGGCGCAAAGGGAGCATTCTCTAAACCGCCAGAGCAGATGGCACGAAGCTTCCAGGCGATCGAGGGCACGATTCGCACGTATACATCACATACGCTAAAGGCGTTTAAAGAGTTGGCGATCGCCGAGGTCAAGAAAGTAACTCTGGAGTTTGGTGTAAACGTCACAGGTGTGGGAGGTGTTCCCTACATTGCCTCTGGTACGGCTGGCTGCAACATCAAAATCACGGTGGAGTGTGCTTTTCCAGAACCAAAGTCTGATGTCCCACCTGCACCATAGGCTCAAAGTAATTGGATGGAATGGGGCGATCGCCGTGCTGAGGGAGGAGTGCGGCAAGTACTAAAGCGTTGGGTGGAGCAGAGCGAAACCCAACCTACAGGTCTACTGCCTGTAATTTGGTAGGTTGGGTGAAGCGCAGCGCAACCCAACGTTCTAATTTTGACGTGCTAGGAAGTTCTTTAGCCAATTTCCAATGTGGTAGCTCTTAGCGACCGAAGTTTACCATTCGCTGATAAAGTCAGCATCAGGACTCGTGGATAGGATTATGAACCCAGTTGATTTAGCATTTGCCCCTGCACTTGAACAGGCTCGATTGATTCGTAAGAAGGAAGTTTCGCCACTAGAACTGGTGCAGCTTTATCTAGAGCGAATTGAACGGCTAGATTCTCGGATTGGCAGCTATTTCACGGTGATCGCTGATTTGGCGCTAGAGGATGCAAAAGCTAAGACTAAAGCGCTGGCTGAGGCAGACCCAGAGGAAAAATTTCCGCCTTTTTTTGGTGTGCCCACAGCAATTAAAGACCTGAATGCACTAGCGGGTGTACCCTGTAGCTACGGTAACCCGATGCTCAAGGATCAGATTGCCACCCATGACGCAGCGGTTGTCAGTCGAATGAAGCAAGCCGGATTTATTATTTTGGGCAAAACAGCGACTTCTGAGGTGGGGTCGCTTCCCTATACGGAGCCGGAAGGGTTCCCGCCGACGCGCAACCCCTGGAATTTAGACTACACGCCAGGAGGGTCAAGTGGTGGAGCAGCAGCGGCGATCGCCAGCGGGTTCTGCTCGATTGCTCAAGGCTCTGATGGGGGTGGCTCAATTCGGGGTCCTGCCTCCTGCTGCAACTTGGTAGGCATCAAACCGTCACGCGGTCGAGTTTCTTATGCGCCTGTAGGCGACTGTCAAAGTGGTATTGCTACTAACGGTCCGCTCGCCCGCACTGTCACTGATGCAGCCGCCTTGCTGGACGTGATGGCAGGCTATGAAACGGGTGACCCTTACTGGCTGCCGACTCCCAGTTCACTATTTATCGAAACCTCACAGCAGGGACTAGCTCAGCCGCTTAAAGTTGCCTTCAGTACGGGAATTCATCCCATTGGGGAAGCTGATCCGGTGGGACAGCAAGCCGTGTTAGAAACAGCTACTCTCATTCAAGAATTAGGTCATACCGTTGAGCAAGCCTGTCCTGATTGCAGCGATTTGATTGAGCCATTTAGCGTGGTTTGGCGGGCAGGTGTTGCTGCGTCAGGTATTCCTGCTGAAGCGCTTGGTTCATTTAACCGCTGGCTGCTGTCTCACAATGACTCTAGCGGCGACTACTTAAGGGCAGTCTGGGCAATGCAGACGATCGCCCGTCGCATCGTCGCCTTTTTTGAAAACTATGATGTGCTGGTATTGCCTGTTTACCTGCATCCCCCAATCCGTGTGGGCGAATTTGCAAACTTAAGTCCTGAAGAAACGCTCCAGCGGATCATTCACTGGATTGCGCCCTGTCCTCCGTTTAACGCGACTGGACAGCCTGCGATCGCCATCCCCGCAACCTTCACTCCAGAAGGGTTACCCGTTGGCGTACAAATCGTAGGTCGTCCCGCTGCCGAAGCCACTATTATTGCTCTGGCAGCTCAGATCGAGTCGGTGAATCGGTGGAGTGAGAAACGTCCAGTGTTAGAGGATTAGGCTCTGATTGAAAGGTTTGATTGTTCGTGCGCGAAAATCAAACCTTTCAATTGGTTTTTCTACACTTTCTTCAGCCAGCTAAACATCGCGCGCAAATCCTTACCCACTTCTTCAATGGGGTGTTCAGCTTCGCGGCGACGCATTGCGGTGAAACCAGCTTTGCCAGAGAGATTTTCCAGGACAAACTCGCGGGCAAACTGTCCAGTTTGGATTTCTTTGAGAATTTGACGCATTTCGGCGCGGGTGTCGTCGGTGACGATGCGCGGGCCACGGGTGTAGTCGCCGTATTCAGCGGTGTTGGAGATGCTGTCGCGCATTTTGGCTAAGCCGCCTTCAACTACCAGGTCTACGATTAGTTTGACCTCATGCAGGCATTCAAAATACGCCAGCTCGGGCTGATAGCCAGCTTCAACCAGGGTTTCGAATCCGGCTTTGATCAGGGCACTCAAGCCACCACAGAGCACGACCTGTTCGCCAAAGAGGTCAGTTTCGGTTTCCTCGCGAAAGGTAGTTTCCAGGATTCCGGCGCGGGTGCCACCGACACCTTTCGCGTAAGCCATAGCGCGATCGCGAGCCTGTCCCGTTGCGTCCTGATAGATAGCAAACAGACAGGGAACACCTTCTCCCTGCTCATAGGTACGCCGCACTAAGTGTCCGGGGCCTTTGGGGGCGACCATCACTACATCCACATCGGCGGGAGGCACTACTTGAGCAAAGTGAATGTTGAAGCCATGAGCGAATGCCAGCACTTTACCAGCGGTCAGATGTGGCTCAATTTCTTGCTTATAAACCGTTTTTTGCACTTCGTCGGGCAGCAAGATCATAATGAAATCTGCGGCTGCGGCTGCATCTGCAACTGGTTTGACAGTTAGCCCCTCTGCCTCTGCCTTGGCTGCCGAACGGCTCCCTGCATATAGACCGACGATGACGTTGACGCCGCTGTCTTTGAGGTTGAGGGCGTGAGCGTGACCTTGAGAGCCATAACCAATGATGGCAACGGTTTTTCCAGATAAAAGGTCTAAGTTTGCGTCAGCGTCGTAATACATACGAGCCATAGGGTTATCTCCTTTGCGGCAGGCGTGGTGATTTTATGCAGCCTTTAATCTTACCGCAGATTTTGCACGCATACTCAATCGTTGACCTATCTCATGCTTCTCTAGGTGCTGCTGAGCCTACCTGCAGATGAGAATTGCGGCGACAACTTAGTTACGTCAACTGATTCTTCTGAACCAGTTGTTTGCTGCGCGCTCTGAGCAATTGACTTTTACCAACGTAAAGACGGCTCTTAGCCCGTAAGATTTGGCTGCGGGTTCTCAAGGTTTGATTGTATTTGTTTAGCTGTCTTCTGGTGGACTCTAAAACATAGTCGTCAGCATCTATGCCAGCGGCAATCCACTGTTGGTACTGGGCGATCAACTCTACAGAAACCACAAACCGCAAAAAGTTGTTTCTTGCAGCCTCTTGTTGATCTACTGTCACAAACTGAATCCAAAACCAGAATAACGCTCTGCCGCTCATGCAGTCAGGAATATGAACCATAGCAATTTCTTGGTGTTGCTTTTACATAATTTATTTGCTATGCAGTCATTTCCGTCTAGCTATAGCGATTGATTTTTAAAAAGCAAAAGGAAGATGTGTCTCTTCCTCCATGACCCTATGCTATTAAACTGCCTGTTTACATTTAGGACAACGATAAATGAAGTTTAATTAACTTTAGTCAACTATTGTTAGCATTTGCAGTTTCAGAACGCCTTCCACTTCAGCAAATGTAACTCGTGTACCGATGGGTTGGTAGGCATTTTGAGTAGAGACGTAGCCGTTCTGCCCGTCCGGCAAAATCACTGGAATCCAGCCAACGGGGTTGTTGAAGCTAAAGATTTCTGCTTGTGACTGGAAAGGAACCGCCTGAAAGGTTTGGCGATCTAACCGCACAATTTCATTTGAAAGGGTTTGAATCACAGGGCTGTTGATATTGGGCTGGGTGCGAACACTTACGTCTTGCCCAATTACAACGACGTGTTCTTCGTAAGGAGTGATGCTGGGTTGGTCTAGCTCTAGCTGTTCTGCGAGTGCTGCATCAAAAGCAGACAGTGCAATGGGACAGAGCCAGGTTTGGTCAGCTTCCCAAACAGGCTGTAAGTTATTTGCTTCAATTACACAGCCGTCTGAAAGGGCTCGCTCCATGTAAAACCAGAAAGGGTCGGTGGGGCTATCGAGGTTAAAGTTTTCAAATCGAACCAAGTCACCATCGTCTCCAAATAGGGTGTAAGGCGTGATGATACTGCGCATGAAGTCGGCATTGCGATCGCGCACTGCTTGCTGCACCTGGGACAAAAATTGCGAGAACTCAGGAGATTGCTCTGTTTGATCGGTCAGTAGTAGTTGAGTTCCATTGAGGTCGCTGGGTGCCGCTTCTGAAGGTGTGGCAGCGGGTGTAATGTTGTCTTCGCTCGCTTCAACCTGAGCCAAATCTTCTGGTTGCGGGCTTGAGGTGAGTGGAATGGCCCAAGCTGCTTGGGTTATTCCCGTTAGCGCGATCGCCCCAGTCAGCAAAATTCTAGTCACACCAGGATGAATCACAGCAGCCTCTTTTTGAGTAAATTCCAGGTTAACGAGCCATTGAGTATTATGCGATCGCCCCCGTCCTTGGTGAATCACCCTTGCTATAGAAAATGAAGCGAAAATTTCAGATTCAGCCGCATTATCAGTTGAGATTACAGGTATAGTAGTGCAAATGTTCTAGTCTTGCACACCCCTATGGAACCTCTCACCGAAGTTCAGCAGCGACTTCTAGATTGGCTTGAAGAATATATTTTTCAGCACAACTATTCTCCCTCAACTCGACAGTTGCGAGAGGCGATCGGCTGGAAATCTGTGTCTGCGGTACGCTATCACTTGAAAAAGCTGCGAGAAAAAGGATGGTTAGACTGGAGCGGGAGCCATTCTCGTGCCTATCAACTGCTTTCTCCCAAAGTGGGGATGGTGCCAATTTGGGGAACGATTTCAGCCCACAGTTTGACCGAGGTTTTTCCCGATCAGGAAGTTGAACGAATCAACCTTTTCTGTTTTCCGCAATTTAGAAGAATGTCGGTCTACGAAGTCTCTCAATGTTTTGCTTTAAGAGTGCGGGGAGACAGCATGATTGGTGCATTGATTGACAACGGTGATGTCGTCATTATGAAGCCGCTTTCTGACCAAAAAGCAATTAAGAATGGCACAATCGTTGCAGCCAGAGTTGAAGGAAAAACAACTTTAAAGTGCTTTTTTCGCAAGTTAAATACTGTGACACTGAAACCCGCTAACCCGATGTATCCACCCACCGATGTGAATGTTTCTCTTGTGGATATTCAGGGCATTTATGTTGGGCTGGTACGGGATTTGATCTAACTGTCAGGACTTTTTTGCGGAGAAGCCCGTAGAACAATGACAGAGGAAATGACCAGCAAGCCGCCAAGAATTTGCTTGACTGACATTGCTTCATTAAGAAAAGCAATGCCTAACAGAACTGTAACAATGGGTTCTAAGGTGGAAAGGATTGCAGCCTGAGAGGTTCCGAGTCGCCGAATTCCTTCAAATATACTAATGATGGGAATGACGGTCGCAATCAGGACAATGCCTGTGAGGGTCAGCCCTGATGGCACACTGTAGGGAAAATCCAGCCCGCTTCCTAACAAGGCAATACTGATAAACGAAATGCCTGCCCCTGTTGATAGGTAAGCAGTCATGGTGACAGGTGGAACGGAACGAATGACGCGAGCACTAAAAGTCAGGTAAAGGGCATACCACGCTCCAGATGCGATCGCTAATCCCAACCCCACTGGTGTAGCGCTTGCCCCACTCAAATCAATGGTCAGCAAGCAACCAATAAACGCCAGCATCAGGGCAACGAGCTGGGGAGAACTGGGGCGATCGCCCTCTATCCTCCAGCCCAGCAGGGTGACAAAGGCGGGATAGGTGTAAAGCAGCAGCGACGTAATGCCTGCCCCCGCATAGTTCAGCGCTGCAAAAAACAAGCCTGACTGAATCGCAAACCCAATTGCCCCCAAAAGCGTAGAGGCGATCGCTTGCTGCACGGGCAATCGCCAATTGCCCCGCCATAGCATCCACATCCACAGCACAACCGCCGCTCCGGCAAATCGCCAAAACAGAGTGCTAGGTAAATCAAGCCCATCTGCGTAGGCAAACTTTCCCAAGATTGGCAGCGTCGCAAACCCACTGGCTGAAAGCATCACCAGTGCAGCCCCAACGGTACTAGAGCGTTGTGCAGATTGATTTTGAATCATGGTTAATTGGGGTCATTGGTCAGGCGCTAGCCGCGAGCTGGGATGGGGAGCGAATGACCAACGATTATGCCAGACCAGACTTAAGCAGGTGAGGCAATCCGCTTTTTGAGGGCTTCAGCGCGTCGTTTGGCGATCGAATTTTTAGGCTCTCTCTCCAAGGCTGCCTCATAAGCTTCAACTGCCTGGGCAATCAACTGCTTTTTCTCATAAGCAAAGCCCATGTTGTTCAGGGCGGTCACGTACCCTGGGTCTTGCTCTAGCGCATCTTTGTATTGCCGAATTGCCAGGTCATACTGCTCTTGAGCCGCGTAGGTAAACCCCAGCGCATTAAGCACCAGCGCTGCATTCTCTCCCGGTTCCAAGTCTTTTGCTTTGAGGGCTTTCTGGAACTGGGCGATCGCCTGCGAATACAGCTTTTTATCGAGAAAAATGCTGCCTAACTCGTAATATTCCTGGGCAGTGCCCTTCTCTTTGTTAAGTTTGTTTTGCAATCGTGAGAGCGTGGTTTCAACCCGCCGAGTTTTAAGCACCTGGCGAAACAGCGCTATGCCTGCACCAAACAGCAAAACCACCAGGATGCTGAGATAGACAACTGGAAGAATGCTATCGTCCATAACCTTCCATCAACTGAAAAATCTTTTGTCTTTACTTTCTCAGGGTACAGCAGAAGGATGAGGGATGAGGGGTGAAAAAGAAAACCCATTTATACGGTTTCTTCTACGGCAGTCCCCAGTAAGTAGCGCGTTCCTCTAACCAGCCTTCTTCGTGTAGGCGGGCGATCGCTTCATTTACTCGGCGGCGCAAATCGTCGTACTGTACGCCTCTGGGCATGACGACAGATAATGCTTCTGCTGATAGCAGCGTCGGCAGCAAATGATAATCAGGATTTTCCTGTACCCAACCGCTGAGAACGCTAGCATCGGCGGCGAAAGCGATCGCTTCTCCCGATTCCAGTTGAGACTGAGCTGCTTCGTAAGATTCAACACCCGTCAGGCGCACCGAAGGAAGGCGCGATCGCACCACAGAAATGGTGCTGGAGCCATTGAGGACGGCGATTGTTTGCCCCCGCAAGTCTGCAAACTGCTGCACAGCCGGATCTGGCGTAATGAGAGCAGCGCCATCCAAATAGTAGGGAAGGCTGAAGTCGATAATGCGGGAACGAGAAGCGGTAACAGTGACTCTGGCGATCGCCATGTCTACTTCACCTTGCAGCACCGCAGCCAACCGGTCCTGATTTGCCACAGGTTGCAGCACCACCGCATCTGAACTGCCTAAAAGCTCTTGTGCTAATCGACGAGCCAGATCAACTTCCAGCCCTGCCAGCTCGCCTGCCTCGTTTCTAAACCCTAGCGGCGGCACATTGTCTTTCACCGCTACGATCAGGTAGCCTCGTTCCTGAATTTCTTCTAGCTCTGCTGCCTCAGCAAGCTGAGAAGCCCAAAAATTCCCTGCAATCAGCCCAATGCTCAAGCCAAGACCAAGACTGAGATGAAGAATCGGGTTTCGCACAGTAGAAATCTACCTGGCTTGAGAATGAAATAGGTCTGAAATTGATAGGGGCTTAGCATTGCCAAGCCCCTACAGTGTCTTGTTCTTAAGCAGACTTGCGTTGAGTTTGAGCCGCAGCTACCTCAACAACTTTGCCAAAACCTGCTGGATCGAGGATTGCCATTTGTGCCAGCATCTTGCGGTTAATCTGGACATCCGCTTTCTTCAGATTACCGATGAGTTGGCTATAGCTCATACCGTGCAGTCGAGCAGCTGCGTTGATGCGAGTAATCCACAGCCGACGAAAATCACGCTTACGCTTGCGGCGATCGCGATAGGCATTTCGCAATGCCTTCATCACTTGCTGATTAGCAGTCCGAAATAGCTTGGAATGGGAGCCGCGAAACCCTTTAGCGAGTTTCAGAATTTTATTGCGGCGTTTACGAGCCACATTCCCGCGCTTAACCCTTGTCATTGTTAGAAATCCTTATCGATATCGATGTACGCGAAATACTTGGGGGCGGTTGTGGGAGAGCTTAAGGATCTAGAGCATTTCTAGCCCCTGGCTCTTAACCCCTAAAGATAGGGGAGCATCAGTTCAACGTTTTCAGCATCGCGCTCGTCAACTAGCGAGATTTTAGAAAGACGGCTTCTGCGCTTTGCGTTCTTGTGCTCAAGCATGTGATTCTTGAATGCTTTCCGACGCATCAGCTTACCGCTGCCGCTGCGCCGAAAACGCTTTGCAGCAGCTTTGCGAGTTTTGAGTTTAGGCATGACTTAGCTTAATTCGACACAGTCTACAATCTTAATACTGATCCGCGTTACACTGCAAGCATTGCTTTTCAAGCATCGACTTTAACGATAGCGACGGGCTGGAGCTTTGCCTGCATCGCTAAACAAGCCAAATAATGGCCCTAACACTGCACCTACGACAAATCCTCCGGCATGAGCCCAGTAGGCAATGCCGCCGCTTTCCATGCCGATGTTGGTGGGGGCATTGAGGCTAACTAAACCATAAAGCGCCTGCTGCCCAAACCAGATTCCCAGGAAAAAGAGGGCCGGAATGCGAATTGGGTACAGCAAAAAGCCGAGGGGAATCAGCGTTAGCACTTTAGCTTGAGGGAATCTAAGAATGTAAGCTCCCATTACACCTGCGATCGCGCCACTGGCTCCAAGAGAGGGAATGTTAGACCCTTGAGCAAAATACCACTGTGCTAGAGAAGCTAGAATACCGCACAGCAGATAAAAGATAAGGTATTTGACTCGTCCCAACCGCTCTTCAACGTTGTTGCCAAAGATCCACAGATAAAGCATGTTGCCCCCCAAGTGGAGGAAACCGCCATGCAGAAATTGGGATGTAATCAGTGTGAGCCACTCTGGACCAGTAGCAGAAGTGGCTTGTCCTTGAAAGCTTGCGGTCAGTTCTGCGGGGACGACTGCCCATCCTCGAAAAAATGCTTCTAGCGCAGGTGGCGATAGGCTAGCTTCATAGAAAAAAACCAGGATATTGAGCAGAATCAGCCCGTAGGTTACGTATGGAGTGATTTGTGTTGGATTATCGTCACGTAGAGGAACCACAGGCTTGTCCTGATAGTTTTGTTTAGAATCGTAACTTACCCTGCCTGTTCCAAATCTGTCTTCTGACTTACGGAAGGTTTGATGATCTCCCTTGATTCAGTTCCTCAATCACTAAGGCTGCTAGTTTGCTTGCTGCACCCGATGTGCCTCGACTTTGACGCAGGCGATCGCGCATTTGCTCTAACTTCTTAGGATGGGTGAGCAGATCAAGCGCAAGGTCAGCAATTTGCTGGGGCTGAAGTTGTCCGACCAGTTCAGGCACAATGGCTTCCCCTGCCCAAATGTTGGGCCATGCCAACAGTCGAGATTTCCGCAAAAATAGCCAGTTGATCAGTTTGGCGAAAGCGGAACCGACTCCCGGCAGATTAGCCAGCAATCCGGGTAAGCCATCCCAGGCTCGCATTGCATCAAGCTGCTGGGTGGGTAACAACACAATCATGGGCACTGCCAACGAACCCAGTTCTGCTGTGTTGGCTCCTACGGTGGTCAGGCAAAGGCGACACTGGGTCAACAAATCATAAGCAGGTGAATCGGTGTATAGCTCGATCCGCAGTCCATCCGAAGTCTTGAGGAAAGGTTGACCCTGGCTGGTAATTAGTTCAGCCGATACGTTACCCAACTGGTGAATGACCGGGTTTTGCTGGGGGTCAGCAAATCGAGCCAGGGTTTGCAGTTCCAGAGTGGGCGCAACCGGAATGACAAACCGGATTTGGGGACGGGCAGCGTGCAAGTGACGAGCGATCGCCAATGCTAGCGGCACACCTTGAGCCAGCTTTGCTGCCTTTGACCCAGGTAACATTCCAATTAGCTCCGTCTCTGAGGAGTGTTTTAAAGGTTGACTGTTTGTGGACGAAGCGTCCGAAGAATCAACCTTTAAAGCACTTGGGGGGTTGGGGGCTTGGGATAAGATACTCTCTGGTAAAGATAAATTCCTGACAGTTGCCGTATCTGCCATCAAATCTCCTACAACGGTGAACTTGTTGGCATATCGAGGGGATGCCCGGTCAATTAGCTCCGGTTTCATTACTCCAAAGCGATCGATCCAGCGGTGCCAGCGGGTATCCCATTCTCCATAAATGACGGTGCGGTAGCCTAAGCGTTTGCCAATCACCACCGGAAAGAACTGATCGCCACCCAGAAATACGACCACACCGCGATCACGCCAATCCCAGTTTTCGGCAGTTTTGCCCCAGAGCAAAAACGGGAAAAAGTGTTCGGCGGCTTGAATGCGATCGATTTCACTGTAGCGTTGGGCGATCGCCACTTCTCGCCCGCTGGCATTAGGACAGGGAGATAAGACTAGTGAGATTCTTACCTCGTCACGTTTACCCAACTGTTGCCGTAACGCTTTCACCACAGGTCGCACCCAGGTTGTTAACTCGCCCGGTCCATTTGAAAGAATCAAAATATCGGCAGTTTCCCTGTTTTTAGCTTCCGTCACGTCTATCCTGAACTCTCTATTGGTGTCTTCAGAATCTCATCTTAAAGCCATATCTCTAGACAGACGGATTGCTACAGCGACACTCGTTACTTTCGTCTATAGCAATTTCTCAAAGGCAATCCGTACAGGAAAGGGAACGATGGCAAGCAAAAAGAATGTTCAGCGAGTGCGGCGGGTTGCCAAGGAGCGGTTTGGCTATGAGACGTTGCGGGGTGGGCAAGAGACGGCAATTCAGGCTTTGCTCAACGGTCACGATACGCTGGCGGTGATGCCAACGGGGTCAGGGAAGTCTGCAATTTATCAGATTGCAGCACTGTTGACTCCGGGTGCAACGGTGGTAATTTCGCCTTTGATTGCGTTGCAACAAGACCAAGTAGATGCAATAGAAGCACAGGATGTGGGCGGTGCGATTCAGGTAAACTCTATGATGAAAGCGAGCGATCGCACCGAAGCCTTTGAAGACCTGGAAAAAGGCGATTTGGAGTTTATGTTTTTGGCTCCAGAACAGTTCAACAATCCAGAAACTTTGGAGAAGCTACAGGCAGTTAAACCTTCTCTATTTGTGGTCGATGAAGCTCACTGTATTAATGAGTGGGGACATGACTTTCGCCCTGACTATCTGCGGTTAGGCACCCTTGTTGAAGCGTTAGATCATCCACTGGTGTTAGCACTTACTGCAACGGCTGCACCACCCGTGCGAGCAGAGATTGTTGAGCGTTTGGAGATGCGCGATCCGCACATTGTGGTGCAAGGATTCGACCGCCCCAATATTTGGCTAGGAGCATTGCGGTTTGAAGACAAAAGTGAGAAACAGCAGGCACTCATTAAAGCAGTCGTGAAAGCTGAGAAGCCCGGTATCGTCTACGCTGCAACTCGCAAACAGGCAGAAGAAGTTGCGGAGTTACTTCAGGCGCAAAACATTAATGCCATCTTTTACCACGCTGGCATGAAAGCAAAAGATCGGGAAGCAGCACAAATTGCCTTTATGGGAGATGAGGCAGAAGTCATTGTTGCGACGACTGCTTTTGGTATGGGTGTGGATAAGCCAAACGTGCGTTTTGTGTTTCACCACAGTATCAGCGATTCAGTCGATGCTTACTATCAGGAGATTGGTCGAGCCGGACGGGATGGTGAGTCTGCAAAAGCAATCTTGTTTTATCACCCGGATGATTTGAATCTGCGCCGCTTCTTTGCCAGCAGTGGACAAATTGACCTGGAGCAAGTAGAACAAGTTGCTACTGTGGTTCAAGCGCAGAAGGAACCCATTGATTTGAAGACGCTAAAAACTCAAACCGATCTTTCTAAATCTAAGGTGCAAACGGCCTTGGGACATTTAGAAGCTGTGGGTGCGATCGCCATTCTCCCTTCGGGGGAAGTTACGACAACCGAACCTTTCGATTTAGATGAGGTTGCGGCAGAAGCGATTGAGGTGCAAGAGCGTCATCAACAGTATGAGCGATCGCGGCTGGAAATGATGCGCGGTTACGCCGAAGTACAAGACTGTCGGCGCAAATATATGCTCAACTACTTCGGGGAAGAGTTTGATGCGCCTTGTGGAAAGTGCGATCGCTGCGAAGCCGGAATCACCATTGAAGATGCAAAACAACCCTTTCCACTTAACAGTCGTGTGAAACACCAGTCACTCGGTGAGGGAATGGTGATGCGCTACGAGGGAGACAAAATGGTTATCCTTTTTGACGATGCGGGATACAAAACATTAGGGGTAGATCTGGTGTTAGAGCAAGGATTACTCCGAAGTGTTGAATGATCTCCAAGATGATCTACAGTTCTGCTGCAAACTGCCCCAGATGTTCTTTTCTCCAAGCTGAGTCGATTTTGCGATCGGTTTGAACTTCTAAAACTCGGATACCCGTTTCGGGAAGAACGCTTAACCGCTGCTGCAACTGTTCCCAAGATTGAATTAGTTCATGCTCAACGCCGTAGGTGGCGCAGAGTTGGTTGAAGTGGATGGACTGGGGAGCCGCAAAGAATTCTTCAAAGGGTGGGTCAAATTGGGCGATCGCCAACATCTCAAAAATGCCGCCACCGTCGTTATTGATTAGCACGATGGTGAGATGTCCGACAAACTTACGAGAGATTAAAAAGCCGTTGGTGTCGTGCAATAGCGCCAGATCTCCAGTAAGCAACACGCTGCTCTGGTGACGATGAGCCACTCCTAGAGCGGTGGAAAGCGTTCCATCAATGCCATTTGCACCTCGGTTAAACCAGGTCCGAATGTGGCGGTTTCCGGGTTGCCAAAACCATTCCACATCTCGTACGGGCATACTGTTGGCGATGAATAAAGGAGTGCCTTCAGGTAAACAGCGCGACAGCAACCAGGCAACTTTTCCTTCAAATAAGGATTCCGTCTGACTTAAGGTTTGATCCAGAGTTTGTCTGACCTGAGTTTCGGCTGTAAGCCAATGGTCAAGGTAGGAGTTGGGCGGAGCAGATTCCTGTTGTAGATTTGCAGCGAATTGTTCAACGGAGCAGCGTAGATGGGTGGTTCTGCCGTGAGTCGGATCGAGGTTGCGATCGCTCTCATCCACGACCCACTGAGTGGGTTGGGTTTTTGCTAACCACTGGCGCAATTCCTTACTGGTAGGCATTTCTCCAATACGAATCACCAGTTCTGGAGTGAGTTTTTCGGCAAACTGCGAATTCCTCAAGATCAGGTCGTAGGTGGAAATCAGGTAGGGGTTAAGGTCAGCGTAGTTTCGCACCGGAGATAGCCCTTCTGCTAGAACGGGAAAGCCCAGGGACTTAGCGAGGTGGGCGATCGCTTCACAGTAACGTTGGGGTGATTGGGGCTGGGCAATTCCAGCAATCAAGATGCCCTTTGAAGACTGAGTGGGGATTGAGGTTTGGGGATTAGGGTTGAGGAGTAAGGGATTGAGGGCAGCGAAGAAGTTTTTTGGGAAGTGAGCTTGAAGTGATTGAGCAGCAGATTGAGGAAGGGGAGCGAGGGGATCGCGGAAGGGTTGGTTGAGGTGGACGGGTCCGGGGATGGGGTAAAGGGTTTTTTCCCAGGCATACAGGGTCGTTTGGCGGAGGTAGGCGAGGGTGTCTAGCTCCAGCGAGGGGAGAGTGAGCTCGCTGTACCAGTTTGGAAAGGTGCCATAGAGTTTTTGTTGGTCAATAGTTTGACCGGCGTTGCACTCGCGCAGTTCGGGAGGGCGATCGGCAGTGAGAATAAGCAGTGGGATGCGGCTTTCTCTGGCTTCAATCACGGCAGGGTAGAAGTTTGCGCCTGCGGTACCCGAGGTGCAGACTAGGACGACGGGTAAACCGGATTTGCGAGCAATTCCTAAAGCAAAGAAAGCAGCGGAACGTTCGTCTAGAATGGCGATCGCCTCAATATCCTTGTGTGCTGCAAAGGCTAATGTTAATGGGGTGGAGCGTGATCCCGGACAGATAATTGCTGTTTTGAGTCCCAGTCGGCTGAGCGTTTCCACGAAAACCGATGCCCAAATGGAGTTGGTGTTGCTGAAATTAATTGACATGAAGAGGGGTGGTAGCGGTTTATGACTTGCAGCTACTGCCATCCCTGCAAGTCGGTAAACCAGTTTCTCAAGAAGGAACCAAGCTGACTGCGACGAGTTTCAAAGTTGGCAGCTAGCCAGATGAGGGCAATTCCGACCATTAAGCCAACAATCCACTTGAGCAGTGGGTAGTCAAAGATCAGAATAACCAGTTGATAAAAGGCATTGACCAGGAAGATAATTGTTCCGACGTAGAGGAATGCTCGGACGCGCAGGGAAAGTCCCGCAAAAAGTGTCACTAAGCTGATGATACCGGGCAAGATTCCCGTTTGGTGATGAAACAGCAGGGCAAATAGGCAAATGATGCCCGATCCCAGCGTTCGCAAGAGGTGGCGCAGGCGATGCGCGTTTGGGCGCTTTAGGTCTGGGTCAACTTGAGCGACATAAAGAATAAATAGCCCAACCAGGCTGGGATAGAGCAAGTCAAAGGTGCGCTGAATGTCAGTTAGCCAGAGGGCGATCGCCCATTCCACCAACAGTAGGCTGAGGTAGGTGAGGCGAATTTGGTATTGAGTCCGGGCAAATAGAAGATAACTCGCTGCGGCAACGACTAAACTAAGCGGCTGAATGCTGGCATTACTTAAGATCAAAGCTGCCAGGGGTAAAACGTAAGCCGATCGCTGCCAGGGTTGCGATCGCCAACCCCACTCCTGCCAGGGCAATAGGTGCAGGATGCAGGCAAAGAGAGTGGCGATCGCACCGCGCCAGGGCAAGATTTGAGCCAGCAGATCGTCGGGCAGCAGCGTGAGTCCATACACCGCAATTCCTACTGCTTCTAAGATGCCTGCGTAAACCCAACCGTCAGCGTCTCTAGGATTGTCCTGAATGCGTCCCTGAGCAAGGGCATAGCGCACGAGGAATATTCCCGTTCCCACTGCTAGCAGATCGTAGGTTGAGACTGGGTGTTGAGTTGCGGCAACCAGAAAAATGCTGCCTAGTGCCCAATGTAGGTGAGCGATTGTTGTTAGCCCGTCTGTATTCAGTCGCAGGAAGGGAATCAGCCACGGGGTCAGAATGCGGTAGACGTAGACGAAACTGGTTGCGAGGGCGGCGATCGCCACGAGTTGATCCCCGGCTCTGAGTCCAGCAACCTGGTAGAGCAGAATCTCGCAGCCCGAAGCAAACAGACCTGCTAACGCTAGATAGATCAGCGGCTTGAAGGATTCCTTGCGGCGACCTACGCCAATGGCAATCAGCGATAGACCCAGCGTGCTTAAGCCTGTCCAGTCTTCAACAATTCCCCAACGCAGAGTTGCACCTAATGCTCCGTAGACAAGCGGCATGACGTGCCAACTGCTGAGAATTTGACGGTTATCAGAGCGGCGATTCCACCAGTCACCAACCAGTTGGGAGGCTAACCCTAACGCCAGATTGGCGATCGCCAGTGCCGCTATAGAGCGACCCGTTAATCCCAAAGTTTCAATCGTCAGAACTTCTAAACCCCAGCCAAAGCCGTAAATTGCCCAATTAGTGGGACTTTGCCAGCTTCGGTAGGCGATCGCCCCCAGTATCAACGCAACCGAGCCAATTGCCAGAGCTGAGGCAGGCAAAAGATCCCAGTAAACGCCGAGCGAGTCGAAGGTGAGGCAGAGTAATTCAATCAGGTAGAGGGCGATCGCCCATCCATCCATTGCTCTAGCATAAAGCTGGGACAATGGAGTTGAACGGCGCAACAGGACACTGCGCCAGACCCAAAGCACGGTCAGCAGAATCGCTACCACTAGTAGCCAGTCTCGTGCCGAAAGCTGCGGCGATCCAGGCAGTTCCTCTGCCAAGAGCGTCACAACAAACCCCAAGCCAAAGCCAACGGCGATCGCAGCAGCAGTTAGATGCCACAAAGTGCGCGTGTGCAGCACCATTAGCCCGGTTGCCAGTCCCAACCCAACCAGCCGAAGCGTAGGCAGCGGCAGGGTTAGCACCTGAACCACCATTAATGTCCAAACGCCAGCCCAACTTGCCGTTTGACGATGGGGCGGACGGGTGAGACTGGCAATCCAAGTGAGAGACAGTGGCACTACTAGCCAGAGCATTCCCCACCCTTTTGGACTGACCCCGTGTTGCCCAAAGCTTGTCTCTGCACCCGACAGCAAAAGATTGTTTAACCAGAAGAGTCCAAAGCTCAAAGCTGCCAAGATGAAACCGAATGTCCAAAAACTTTGTCGCCAGAGTGCAGGCGGGTAGGCAGAATGAAGTCGATTGGGGCGGTTTTGCGTCCAGAAGGCGATCGCCCAATTCCCATTCCTTTGATCCCCATTCCTTCGATTTGTGGTGTGAAGCCCCAAGCTCAGCACCAGTTCACTAACTGCCAGCACTAGCAAAATGCCTGCCCAGAAGCCTAGATTCAGCGTCGGTAGAATCCAGTCAACAGCCGACAGAACGGTAGCTAGTCCTCCCAAGTGGATTAGATAAGACGAGGAGCGGTGCGAGGCGAGAAAGGATGGAGGCGTGGAGCGGGAGGAGGTAGAGGATAAATGCTCAGAAGTTGCGCTACCAATGCGGATGAGTTCGCTGACTTTAGCGCTTTGTGGCAAAGAGAGGAGAGCACTGCCTCTGCTCCAGCGCTGGTGATTGGCGATCGCCAACGTCAAGGTAGAAAGCGCAAAGGTTATCGTTCTGAGGATGGGGCTAAACAAGCTCAGTAACAGCAGCACTACCCCAAACCAAATGGCAATTTGATCGGCACAGGCTGTCAAATTCCGCTGCTGTCGGCGGTCTAGCCAATCTGCTGTTACGACCGTTAAGACTAAGTAAGGAAACAGCCCCAGGCAAAGCAGCACATCCGGGTTAGATTGAGTTCCGGTAAGCTGTGTTGCTAGTGTTACAGCTTGCTGCTGCACAACCAATGGCAGCAATCGCCACGCTAGCCAGTGCATCTGCAACCCAATTAGGAACAGGATCACCAGATCGCGGCGGTAGCGAAAACGGTAGAGGCGATCGCCAAAGAACCATAACCCCAGTCCGCTAACTCCAAGTGCCTGCCAGGGAACTGATCCAACTGAGATGAGCCAGCCTAGCCCCAACAAAATTCCTCCAATAGTTTCCCAGGTTGCGGGCTGAAGGGGGGAAAGGGGAGTTGGCGATCGCCCCGATTGAGCAATCTCCTGGCGAGCTAGCCATGCTAGCAAGAAGCCGCAGATGCCGACCGCTAAACCCAGACGCTCAACTTCTACCTCAGCAATAAAGATCGCTCGAATCAGCAAAATTGCCAGGGTATAAACAATCAGCGCTCGATTCAGGCTGAATGGACGGAACGGACGCTCTAGTGAAGTTTCTTGGCGACTTTGAAGCAAGGTAATCGCCGCTGTTGCGATCACGCCCGCATAGACGGCAATTAGGGCAAATCCAGGTAACCCCCAGCCCCATTGCAGGTAACTCAGCCCTAGATGATTTACCAATGTCAGTTGAGTCTGCTGGGGGTCCTGACGATTTGCCCGGAAATGGTAGATTGCGAGCGCGGTGAGAGTGAGAGTGGCGATCGCTGCAATTCCTGCTCCCAATAAGCTTCTCCACAACCCAAAGCTATCCATCGCTAAGAAATTTACGGGCAGCAACAGCAGACTCACCACCCGTAGTGCTTGAGCCGTTAGCCGTAAGTTTTGCTGCCTTCCTGCCCAAACACTTGCACCCCAAAAGCCCAACGTGTAAAACAACAAAATGCCGTACTGCCCCGCTGCCGGGAATCGCTGCCACTGACTCGCTGCCAACACGCCAGAGGAAACCACCACCAAAAACATCCCTAGCAGCAATAGCCACAGGACGCTGAGTTCCGCCATCAGCGAATGCAGCATTTGTGCAACTAGACCAAGCGCAGCAGGTTCAGGTGGCTTTGGGGTAGGGGCGGGTTTTCGCGATTTCACAGGTTGAGGAGGGGCAATCGGCGCAAAATCATCTGCCTCCGCCTTCTGTAAATCGCAGGCAAGATTTACCTGACCCAATGCCTTAACTTGGGTTTCAGGAAGTAACCCTAGCTTTAGCAAAACCTCTAACCCCTTGAGCAGATTGGCATGGGATGCCAAGCATGAAAGCTTTACCTCAATCTGTCCTGACTTCAGCAACCCTAAGCGATGCCATGCGTCTAATCCTTCCAGCAGCTTTTGAGGCGAAATCTGAGTGCTAAAGTCAAGCTGAATGGCTGGCTGAGATAGCTCTGACCGATTTGGAACTTTCCCTAAAAGGAGCGTCAGCTCGATATCATCAGCAGAAATCAAGTCAAGGCTCAACCAGGTTTCCAGACCTTGCAATAATTCTGCTTGGGCTTGAGTTACTAGTTTTAGCTCAATCAATCGGTCTGGTTGAAACGACATACTCCGACGCTCACCCAAAAGAATATGTATAGCGGAATTGTGGCTATAAACGATCGATTCAATTGCTTGCGGTTTGCAGCGTTTAAATCAATTCCTACGTAAAGCACGTTGTGAAGCGTGAATGGTAGCGTAGCTTCGCCACACTGCTAATCACGCAGCAATTAATACCTGCATCATGCTGGGGAATAGATGTAGCTCACGTCAATTCAATTCCAAATTGTCAACTGTCACCCGCTTTTCTCACTGTGTCACTCTATTTAGCGTGAGAAGCCTGTCCAGACACAAAACTTTGGCGGACGGTTGAGGAAGTGTCCTGGTTATTAGCAAGTTATAAAAACGAGGAAAGGTTAGAAAAAAGAAGGCAGGGCTAAGCCCTGCCTTCTTTTTTCTAACTCAAGTAACTAGCACTATATACAAGAAACACACGAACTGACAGCACACACGATTCACAGCAAACAAACGGGAAGCCTTGCTCCAGCTAGCTTTGCTTGCTCCAGGCAAGCATGGGTCAAGTTTGCTTCACTCAAATCAGCTCCATATAGTTCAGCTTGGCTCAACCGGGTTTCACTCAAATTAGCGCCTCTCAAATTAGCGCCTCTCAAGTTTGCGCCTGTGAGGTCTTGTTGACTGAGGTTTGCCCCCTGGAGGTTGGCTTCTGTAAGATTGACTGACATTAGATTTGTGCTTCGCAGATCTGCACCTGCCAAGTCAGCATGGCTCAGATCTAATCCACCCAGGTTGGCTCCATACAAGTTGGCGTTTCGTAGCTTTGCCTGTTTAGAAATTGTCTCCGTCAGATCTGCATGGGTTAAATCGGCTGTTTCCAGGGTGATATCCATCAAATCAGCCCGCCCTAAATTAGCACTTTTTAAGTTTGCACCTGTCAAATTTGCATTTCTCAGGTCAGCCGCCCGCAGGTTTGCCCCTTGAAGATTTGCGCCAACGAGTTTTGCCTGTCTAAGAGTTGCTGCACTGAACCTGGCGTTTTGCAGATTTGCGCCGCTTAAATCAATTCCGATCAGGTTTGTCCAGTTTAAGTTTGCTCCGGTTAAGTCGATTTCTCTAAAGTCTCGTCGTCCCTGCAAATACTGCTGCTTGAAGTCTACGATGTCCACTCAGGTGCCTCCTAAGGGTGAATTGTGTTTGGGCTTTTAACATCGAACCTGCGTATCAAATGACCGAGCATTGCTAAGCACTCACTACTTACAGACCAAAACTGACAGGTATTAATGAAGCAAAAACAAGGATGAACTGAGGATTGACCGAGGATAGACCAGCGCTGACTGATGAGTAAATCTACTGTCTGTGTTGCGCGTATTGCGGAGAGTGCAGAGTCAGGATCAATATAGCTTGAGAAAGATTATGCGATTAGAAAGATTTGTATCGTAAGGAAAAATTTCGTTACAAATAGGAGGGCGATCGCCCCCTCCCAACCCCTATTCCAGATGGGTTTCCTCTACAACATATTTAGCGTAGTGTATGAAGTGAATACGCTATAGATAGAGGTTTAGCCATCGTGAGCGACGATCAGCTTCTGCTTTTTTCTCCAGAAGATCTGCGCGGCTACCGAAGCTTAGGACGACAGGAAGAGTTTTTAGAAATGGACTGTGTTGCTTTGCAATCCTGGAAGCAGCGCATCTTTCAATATCAGCAACAGGTGAAAATCAGCCCTCCGACAGAGCAAGGAACGCTGTTTGATCCGGGACTTACTTCTAGTTCAACCCAGCCTGACCCTGACGGTATTAACCCATTCAACCTGCCGCAACAGAATACAGAATTTTGGCGTTGGAAAGCAGCAGATCAGGGTACGGCAGCTCTCTATTTTGTGATCGATTATGAGCTACCGATTTTGCTCTATGTGGGTGAGACGGTAAAGTCAAATCAACGCTGGAAAGGCGTACACGACTGCAAGCGCTATTTGCTGAATTACCGACAGATTCACTATCAGCATCAACTCACGTCTATGTTAGGTATCGCATTTTGGACCGAAGCACCCGTAACAACTCGCCCCCGACAGCGGTTAGAGTCAGCTTTGATTTATAAGTGGCGATCGCCCTTCAACAAAGAAAATTGGGATTTTTGGGCAACCCCATTTGTGGGCGGCAAGTAGCTCACTGGCTACTTATTTCCCTTTCTTCAGATTCAAGCACCTGACGTTCTTTTTCAATCTCCAGGGCTTTTTCGAGATTGCTAATGTAAAACTCTACGCGGTGGTCATTGATTGCATCTAAACCTTGCTTAAATACAGCACGGCTAAACCCAATGAGAGAATCAAACCGCCGATAGAGCCAACCGGGTTGTTTAACTAAACCCCCAAAAGCGTTGAAATAGAACGTTGTCCCCAGGTGAATATAAATATGTGTAGGATTCCAGGGCAAATAAGGCGGCGGTACGCGAGGCACAATGTCATTGTTGTTGACAAATCGAAAAACTTTTCCTTTTAATGCTCGACCAATTTCATTCACAAACACCAAATCTCCCACGCGGGGCTGCCCAAACGTGTAAACACCCTGGATATTCTTCCGTCCTCGTTTGACTAACGAGGATGCGGCAACGGTTGCTAGTGCGCCACCTAAACTATGTCCGGTGATGAAAATTGGGAAATTAGATTTTCGTCCTGCACCCCAAATTTCAAGCTGTTTTAACACACCTTCTTCTACACTCCGCCATGCTGCTTGGAAACCTCGATGTACCTGACCAATCGGTGGAGTCGTATCTTCATCTAAAGGTTCCATACTTGTGGCAATGGCAAACTTTTCAAAGCGTGTTCTGGCGTTTGTTCTCCAATCTTGTATTTCTTGACTGCCGCGAAAAGCGATGATGACATAATCTTTTGTCTTAAACATAAAAGCCTGGGTGTCTCGCTCACGGTTGTTGAGATATTTAAAGTTTTCTAGGTCTTGAATGCCCCATCGGCGGACACAAATTTCTTTGATATAACTCAAATCTGAGTAAACTAGATTGGCTGCTTTGGCTAAGCTGAGCGCAGTTTGAAGATCAAATTCGTGTAAACCTTTTGACAAGTCAGCGAAGTCAAATTCTTTGTAAGGGGTCGGTAAAATGCGATAACCAAACCGCTCAAAGAGTTTGATTACACCTGAAAAACCATATCTATGAATGTAGGTATAAAGCTGATCATAAAATTTGGAAGCGTCCTGACGTTTATATTCCTGGTCGGCAATAAGTCGAATCCAGTAAATCATCCAGGGGCGAATTTCATCAACAGTGAACATGCCTGATTCAACAAAGTAGCCAAAATGCTCAAGCCCATTTAGCATTTTGTTGAACCAGTCTCTTAGCCCGGTTTCAATGTGATATTGCCGCAGCTTTTTTTTGTATCCTTCTAAGGTTTCTTCATCGACGGTACTTCCCTGTTCTGCGGCATTAACTTTTTGCTGAAGCTGATCGATTTCTTTCTGATAAATTCTGCGGTCTTCGTGGGTTCCTAGTGCCCGACAAAGCAGTTCGTTATTGACCCGAAAAACGATTTTGTCTTCTCCGTTTTTAATTTCGTAATCTCGATATTCCTCAAAGTCCAGAATCTTGAGCGCTTTCCAAATGTCTGGATCTTGCTCAAATTCTTTGACAGTTTTACGTAAAAACTCAATTCGGTACCAACGTTCGTTTTGGTTGTATCGATAGACACCAAAGCCGATCGCGATCGCCCCTCCAATCAATCCAAGCGCGATCAACCACTGAGTAGCGGGGAAGGATAAGCTTGCTAAGTCAGATTCAGGCAGATCAGGCTCTTGGGCGATCGCCACTTCAATAGGCGCATCACTAGGTAAAGGAGTATTAGACACCGCAGAAGCGGCAGGCTGAATCGATGCAAGGGAACTCGTTAAGGATAGTGATGCAACTAGAATCGCAGAAAAAAACTTAACACCCATAGTTCCCTACCCTGAAACAGTTTTTAGATGCTATCAGGGGAAAAGACTTTATCCAGTGTTTTTAAGGTTTAGTTCATGTTAAATAAGATACGAATTTGGAGAATTGTGAAGGGATGACTTTAAGGAGGAATCAGCCTGTTATTGAAGGGTAGACCGAATCAGGTTGAGGCGATCGCTTGAAGTAAAAACTGCAAGGAAATTTCTGTTGAGGTTAGCAGCAAAGTGTACTCGAACGAGGTCTATGCGAGGTGAGTTGGCTGCTTTTAATCTGGTCGTGTTGCCATTCAATATCACTCTGTAGACGTTATGACGCTCTCCTCAGAAACTGTAAGTCCCATCACAGCTCAAAAAACGATGCATTGGAAACTGATGGGATTTTTTATTCTCGTCGTGATTTTTAACCTTTGCCTCAACGCTCAAGTGTTAACGGTGGGATTAGCTTATTTCTATCACCCTGAATGGTGGAAGATGCATGTATGGCTAGTGCGCGGCTACAGCGGCTTGTCTCTCATTTTGTTGATCTGGGCATATCGCATCACCCTTCCTCGTCGAGTGCGAAGCCTCACTGCCAGTCTGCCAGTTCTTTTGGGATTGCAATTTCTCACTATTCATCTTAAAACGCCGGTTCCATTGGCGATCGCCCATCCGCTGATTGGTTTTACATTATTTTCGGTGTCAACCACGTTGGTGCATCGCGTCAGTCGTTTCCTGTTTCCTAAAGAGGACGAAACTGTATGACCCGAACTCACCGTTGCTTTGAATAACCATCTGTAACCTCTTTTTAGAGAAACGTTGTAATCCAATATCGCAATTCAATGGCGGCTCTGTAGTAGCTTACGGTTTACCGAACAAAAGATGGGACAAGCCACACTCAGGGGGCTAGTATGTTCCCATGCTAATATATGACTAGTCATATATAGGACGACAAGAAATCACCTCATCTTCAGGAGTTAAAGGTATGACCGTGCAAGCTGGAGTGCTACGAACCATTGCTGGAATCGTCAACAGCGTTGAAACGCTAGAAGGGGAAGGCTTCCTGGTGCGTCGTCCTTTTCCCAAAAGTAGCTTTTCAGCATTTGATCCCTTTCTCCTGCTCGATGAATTGGGTCCAATTGATCTGAAACCGGGTCAAGCAAAAGGCGCGCCCGACCATCCCCATCGCGGCTTTGAAACGGTTAGCTACATCTTGGACGGGCGCTTGCAACACAAAGACTCTGAAGGACACGCTGGACTGCTCAATCCGGGTGATGTGCAGTGGATGACAGCAGGCGCAGGAGTCGTCCATTCTGAAATGCCAGAGGCAGAATTTACTCGCACAGGAGGACGGCTTCACGGACTTCAACTGTGGGTTAACCTGCCTCAACGTGACAAGATGATTGCACCTCGCTATCAGGAAATTCCAGCAGCGCAAATTCCGGTTGCTCAAACTCCAGACGGGTCTGTAACGGTGCGGGTAATTGCCGGAGAAGCGCTGGGTGCAAAAGCGGTGATTGAGACGCGCACGTCGATTATTTACTTACACTACACCCTGCAACCGGGTGCCGCGATCGCCCAACCTGTGCCCCAGGAATACAACGCTTTTGCCTATGTCTTGGACGGTTCTGGACTGTTTGGAACCGAGCAAGAACCTGGAACGGATGGGCAAATGGTGATCTTTGCTCAGGATGGAGACGAGGTGGCGATCGCCAACCCTGCTCATGCTGAACAACCCCTCGATCTGCTGCTCATCGCTGGAGTTCCCCTCAACGAGCCAGTGGTGCGCTACGGCCCGTTTGTGATGAATACCGAAGCTGAAATTTCGCAAGCAATTGAAGATTATCGAAACGGAAGGATGGGACGAATTCATGTCTAACACACTGCAACAACGCATCAACCAGCATCAACTCCTCAGCACACTGCGAATTAAGTTGTTACGCCTGCATAAACTGTTGCTCAATACCGAGCGCAGAACTTATGAGCAAATACAAGGACAAATTTCTGGTGGCGAACTGCTACAACTGGTGATCAATCACGAACAGTTTGCCTGGTTGCACCGACTCTCAGAACTGGTTGTGCAGATTGATGAGCTGCTTCATGCAGATGAACCCGTTACAGCAGAGGCGATCGCCACTCTCATGTCAGACACGCGGACTTTGCTTACCCCCAACGAATTGGGAGATCATTTCGCGATGAGATATGACGCAGCGCTTCAGCGCAACCCGGATGTCGTGTTGGCTCACGCTGATGTCGTCATGTTGCTAGCGAGCTAATACCCATTTCAAACAACAGGGCTATATATGAAGGGGCATCCCGCCGCGCGGGATGCCCCTTCATATATTTGGAGAGAACGTAGGCTTCTTTGGCGTACTTTAGGAGTTTTTAACCTCCACCACCCCTCGAAACATATTCATACTACAGGTGAACTCATATCGACCCGGTTTGTCTGGTGTAAACTCGATCGCTGTCGTCCGGTTAAGGGGAAGATCTTGAGCAATGCGGAAATCAGGAAAGTGCACTTCCTCAAGGCAGCTACTGGGGTCTTTGCGATCAAAATTTAGCCGCACGAGTTGACCTGCTTTCACCACAATTTGGCTCGGTTCATAACCGCCATCAACAGTCACAGTGACTTCCTGAACCCCTCCTTGGGCTATAGCTTGGCGTGACTTTGGTTTGCTTAAGAGAAACCACCATAGCTCCAACCCAATCAATCCTAAACCACTTGCAGTCACGGCTCCCTTCATCCACAGAGGTTGTTCAATCCGTTGGAAGTCTCCATGTCCAGACGGCATTTCGTCATGAGGCATTTGAGCAATCGCCTCACCAGAAGTCAATCCCAGCAACATTATGGATGTTGCAATAATCCTTAAAGCTGTTGAGCGATTAACCATTTGAACACCTCCTATATTGCCCCTGCGATCTGCCCTGAAATCTCCACCGTTATCCAATTACCCATGACCCGTTGCCTTAAAGTTTCGCAGCCTCAAAGCATTCGTCACCACTGAAACCGAGCTAAACGCCATTGCCGCACCCGCAATAATCGGACTGAGTAACCAACCAAAAACGGGGTAAAGGATACCTGCGGCAATTGGAATTCCAGCAACGTTGTAAATGAATGCAAAAAACAAGTTTTGTTTGATGTTGCGAATGGTGGCACGACTGAGTTGAATTGCTGTAACAATGCCCTGCAAGTCACCCGAAATCAGAGTAATGTCGCTAGCGGCGATCGCCACATCAGTTCCCGTTCCAATAGCGACTCCGACATCCGCTTGAGCCAGAGCAGGTGCATCGTTAATGCCATCACCGACCATTGCCACAACTCGACCTTCTGACTGAATCGATTCAACAGTTGCCGCTTTTTGATCGGGGCGAACTTCCGCAAAGATACGCTGAATCCCCACTTCACGGGCAATTACATTGGCTGTTCGCTGGTTGTCTCCAGTCAGCATCACCACTTCTAAACCCATTTTTTGCAAAGTGCGAATGGCGTTAGCAGAAGAGGGTTTTACTGCATCAGCAATGCCCATAATGCCTTCGACTTTCCCATCTACCGCAATCCAAATTACGGTTTTGCCGAGATACTCCAGTCGCTCCCAGTGTTGTTGTAATGAGTTCGTTGCAATCCCTAACTCATTCATCCAACGGTGTGTGCCAATCTGCACCCATCGGTCAGACACATAACCCTGCACACCACTACCCGCGATCGCCTCAAACTCTTGGGCATTGGCTAACTCGATCCCCTGAGATTGGGCATATTGCACCACAGCTTCTGCTAAAGGATGTTCTGAGTTACGTTCAACGGATGCAGCTAGACGCAGTAGTTTTAACTCATTCCCATTTGCTGTCCCATTCACCGTTATGTAGTCGGTTACGGTGGGCTTACCTTGTGTAATGGTGCCTGTTTTATCAAGTACGATCGTTTGCAGCTTATGGGCTAGTTCCAGACTTTCGGCTCCTTTGATCAGAATGCCGTTCTCTGCTCCTTTCCCCGTACCCACCATAATGGAGGTTGGCGTCGCAAGACCCAGCGCACATGGACAGGCAATAATCAGCACTCCAACCGTTGTAATCAATGCCATCGTCACATTGCCCATGACGTTAAACCAGATGACAAAGGTAAGAATGGCGATCGCAATCACTGCTGGCACAAACCATCCCGTCACCTGGTCTGCCAATCGTTGAATTGGCGCTTTTGACCCCTGCGCCTGCTGCACCAGTTTTACAATCTGCGCCAGGAAAGTATCCTTACCGACTCGCGTTGCCCGAAACTTAAAGCTGCCTGTTTTGTTGATAGTGGCTCCTATCACTTCATCCCCAGGTTGCTTTTTCACAGGCACACTTTCACCCGTCACCATTGCCTCATCGATCGTGGAAGCGCCCTCTACAATTTCGCCATCCACTGGAATTTTTTCACCCGGGCGAACGAAGATAATATCGCCCAAAACTACTTCAGCGATCGGAATATCGATCTCGCGACCGTTCCGAATCACCCGTGCCGTCTTTGCCTGTAGCCCCATCAGCTTCCGCATTGCTTCTGAGGTCTGTCCTTTTGCTCGGTTTTCCAGGAGTCGCCCCAATAGAAGCAAGGCAATGATTACCGCCGCTGCTTCAAAATACACATCGGGTTGAAGTCCCTGGGCGGTAAACCGTTGGGGTAGAAGCGTCGGGAATAAAGAGTAGAGATAAGCTGTTCCTGTCCCCACCGCAACCAGCGTATCCATCGTTGCGGTGTGTCGCTTCAACGCTTTCCAGGCATTCACAAAGAACGATCGCCCTGCCCAAAATAGCACTGGGGCAGTTAGCACAAGCTGAAGCCAGGGATGATGTAGCCACATGGGAATGAAAGGAATTGGTAAACCCGTCATGGCAGGCAACGACCCAATCACCAGAACAGCGCTGACGATGCCACTAAACCAGACTCGGCGGGTAAGTTTGCGGTTTTCTGCTTGGCGTTCTTGCCGTTCGGCATCATCTTCGGGTGCTAACACATCCTCTTGCATGGGCAGAGCTGTATATCCCGCTGCATCAACCGCACCCTGAATGGCAGACATATCCGTTTTGCCTGAATCATAAGTGACGGTCGCTTGCTCAGCCCCAAAATTCACGCTGCATGCCTCGACTCCAGGCACAGAACGAATGGCATCTTCAACGTTGCTAGCGCAGGAGGCACAACTCATGCCTCGCAGCTTTAAGTTTGCTGTATCCATGACGGATTCCCTCGATTCTTCAAAAGATTGAAGTAAATTAGTTCCTGGTTATGGTTCGGACAGTGAACGGATTTTGCCTACGCCACTGTGTAGCCTGCATCGGCGATCGCTTGTTTCACCGCTGTTTCTGATTGCTGCGTTTCAACTTTGACCTGCTTTGTCTTGGGGTCAGCCTGAACTGTAGCCGCAGGGTCGATCGCCTTGATTGCCTTAGTGATGGTGTCGCTACAAGCAGAGCAAGCCATATTGGGAACTTGGAGTTCGAGAGCCATGATGTAAATCCTTGAACATTGTTCGACTACATCCATGATGAACTCTCCAGTACACTAGACAGTCAAGGGGGTAAATAGAAATTTTTGTTTGATGTTCAACCCGATCTACAGCTCTCTCCCTAGTAGGAATGAGCATGAATCTGCAAAGATGGAATGCATTGCTAGCCCGAGGGTGCAACACTTATTCTTCCGTGACTTTGCCTCGCGCCGCCTTGATCTGACTACGTTTGGTTTTGCGATCTAAACGCTTTCTCTGGGAGCTTCGGGTGGGTTTGCTGGGTTTGCGAGGTTTTGGTAAGACGATCGCACTCTTGATTAAAGCTTGCAGCCGTTGCAAGGCTTCTTCCCGGTTTTGCTCCTGGCTGCGGTGTTCCTGAGCTTTGAGGACAATCACTCCTTCTTTGGTTATGCGCTGGTCATTCAGCTTCAACAATCGCTCCTTGTAGCGTTCGGGCAGTGAAGAAGCCCCAATATCAAAGCGCAGATGAATCGCCGTTGCTACTTTATTAACGTTTTGCCCGCCCGCCCCTTGCGATCGCACCGCACTCATCTCAATCTCATGCTCTGGAATACTCACCGTATTAGAAATTTGCAGCATGATTACCAGTTTAATGCAGAACAATTAATCATTTTCTTGGGCAGGCGTTAAGTGAGTTTATCCGAGTCAAATCTACTCCAGCATAAAGTACTAGGTTTAGTATTGGTTCCCTCCAGAGTTGAAGATTGTTCAAGCCACAGACTTACTTCCAGAGCAATTGCATTGTATTATCTAGGACGAGCAATTTAACTTTCCAAAAGAGCGTTTTCCCACTCATTCAGCGTTACTGTAGTACCCAATAATCAACGAATCAAATAAAAATGTTGAATATATTTTGTATTCTATTAATCTGCGCTCAACTGCATTTTCTCTTTAGCATCTTTACGGTTGGTTTGGCGTTTCAATCCTGGCTTAATCGAATTTGGCCATCGACGACTTTAACCCAGACATCCTATAGTTCTCTATTGTTGCCTATTGCTTTAGCCCTTTACTGGAATGCAGCCCAATTTTATATTTTCTATAGCACGGGACTGCTATCCTCAAAATACATTCTGGCTCTTAAATATTCGCTTGATATTCTGATAGTTATAACTGCACTTACCTTAAACTACTCCTACACCCGCAACATACTTCGTCAGGTAAAGGCTGTCATAACTCGAAAAGCAACCTGGTGCTTAGGCATTGTTGCTCTCGCTATAGGATTAGCTTCCTTCTACTACTTTCCTTATGCTTTTGATAATGCTCAACTGAGTTGGACACAATATTTGATTAGACCAGAGATTTCATTCTGGGAGTCCAATAATTACGGACAAATTGGCTATTCATCTCTTATCTACTATGTGGGAAATCTGTTCAGTCATATTCCTCTAACGACCGTTTCTAGTGCCTTTAAGCCAGCTCTGTTCATTTTAATTCTCCTGTGTTGTTTCTACATCTTTGAACAGCTTTGCTACAAACCCCTATGGCTCTTTTCAGCTCTTTATTTCTTTATTCTATTTTTTAGCGCTTTTGGTCAATGGGGTGCTTTTGTTACAGGAAAACCATCAATCTACGGAGTCATATTTAGCATGGTTTTCTTTGCATCGTTTCTTAAACCTTTCAGAGAAATAAAATTTTACGAGGCAAATTTATACTTCTCCGTAGCTGCTTTTAGTGGCGTGATCACTATACCTTATATGGCTATGTTCAGTGTATTCTTGTTTTTTACTTCTACTGAAAAGAATACTCTGATCAGAAAATTTCGCAATCTGGAAATTGTTGCTCTCTTTCCTCTTTTTATTGCAGCCTCATACGCTACATCCTTATCTCGGGTATCGGTTGCTATTAGTTTATTGGTCTTTCTATTAATAATGAGCGTTGCAACAAAAATCGATTTTGATTCCGTTAAAAATCATCGAGTTTTTAATAGTAGATTTCTAATGCAAGGAACGGCTTTTCTTCCATTAGTTGGAATGATTGCTAGCTATTTCCTCATGCCAGCAACTCTTATACCGGATGGCAGGTCACCTTTCCCGTTGGATGGAACTACAACACTTGCTGAATATTTTCTTTATCAAGATAAAAGGATTGCGCCAGTAGTGATTATTCTTGGAGTAATCAGTGCTATTGTACTACCCTTTATAGTTAGCCGAAAAGACAGCTTTGGAATCCAGGCTCTTTGCATTTGGCCCATTGCTACAATCGTGGCTGTTTTAGTTGTCGTGCATCTTAACATTCCTCTTCCTCTCCACCCAGCTATATTTTGGAATGTGATTAAGGATGTTGTTCAGTGGTACGGAGGTCCACTCTTTGGATTGTTAATGCTCTTGGCTATTCTCCAAACCTTTTTTCTCTTTAAGAAGCGTTTGAGAGAAGCGAGATTACTACCTGAAAACAAAGAAAATAAGATTGTGCAGTTTGTAGGAGTTTTTCTTCTAACTGCTATTTTGTTGGGACATAGTGGATATTTTCAAAGAACACTGGCTTATCAACTGCCAACTTACACTTCTATCGGTGGGCATCGTGATCGGAATCTTGCACTTTTAGCTGAACACATATGGAGCCGACCCGGAGTTAAAACATTTGTAATGACAGACAATTCCCGTTATTCCTACCCTAACGGAGTACTTAGACACTTTGGCTCATCCCCACAACGCTTAAATCAGGACACAAACAACTGGTCAAAGAGATTGGAAGAGGAGCAGGAATTTTGGATGCTCATTAACACTCCGTATACTGACACTTTCTTCACATGGTTAGATCGACAAAAAGGATCTTCTGAGTACATAATGCCTTTAACTCACAACAAGTACCATTTATTCTTCATCAAGTTAGATCAGCGCGGAGAAAGTGTGCTGCCCCAATTTGTACAGAGAAATTATGAACTTGGGACTTGGGTAAAGTTTGGCATTGGCGGAGATGGATGGATGTATGATTCTTTTGGTTGGACAGAGCCAGGGAGTTGGGGAAGCTGGACTGTAGGCAATGAAGCTTTGCTGACAATGGCACTTGATAAGTCAAGCTCGTCAAGTGATATCCTACTTTCAGCAAAGACTAGAGCTTTTATCCGTGACGTTCATCCAAGACTGGATGTAGATGTGATTGTCAATGGCGAACAGGTTGCTCAATGGGAGTTTGTCCACGGGCAGGCTGACGATGGAGCGAGAACAGCCATATTGCCTGCAAGTTTGGTGAACAAGCAAAGCCCACTTCAAATCACTTTTCGTATTCCTAATGCTAAATCTCTTGCCGAACTTGGTCTTGGTGGCGATCAACGTCAGTTTGGTCTTGGAATGCGTGAGTTGCGTTTAAGTGAGATTAATAGCTCACAGTAGGAACAGTTTTTGTTAAGAGGATTGAGTTGTCTTAATCATAAGCAAAAGCTAACAGCGACATCTCAATCCTCATATAACCCTGAGCGTAGTAGAACCAACCGCTCACCAAAGTGGGGTCATCTGCAAAAGCAAAAAAGTTTTCCCATGTTGCTTCTATCCAGTTTTCCAGGGAAATGTTGGCAGAACTGGTGGCAGATTAACTACGTGGCTTTAGCTCAGCCTTAGCTAAGAAACTCACGCGGATCGGTGACATATCCAGTCAAGGCAGAAGCCGCAGCCGTATAGGGAGACGCAAGGTAAACTTGTGATTGCTTGTTACCCATCCGTCCAGGGAAGTTGCGGTTGGTGGTAGAAACACAAACTTCTGGCTCGTTCATTCGCCCAAACGTATCTTTTGGACCACCCAGGCAAGCGGCACAGGACGGAGCCGCAGGTTCGATACAGCCTGCCGTCAAAAGAATTTCGGACAGGGTTTGTCCGTCATACTTCACGGTAAACAGGTCTTCGTACACTTTTTGGGTAGCAGGCACGATGTAAGTCGGCACTTTCACTTGATGCCCTTTAAGGATTTGAGCAGCGTGGAGGAAGTCGGAGGTTTTTCCACCTGTGCAGGAGCCAATGTAAACGCGATCGATTTTGACGTCACTGCACTCCCGCGCTAGCGCCCGATTGTCGGGAGAATGGGGTTTGGCGACGACGGGTTCAATCTGAGTGACATCATAGTGGCGATCGCTATAAAGCAGAGCATCCGCATCGCTGTAAACTGCTTCAAAGGGTTTATCGGTGCGACTACGAACATACTCAAAGGTGGTTTCGTCGGGTGCAATCACACCATTTTTGCCGCCTGCCTCAATCACCATGTTGCACAGCGTCATCCGCTCTTCCATCGTCATGGCTTCGACAGCGGTTCCAGCGAATTCCATCGTCCGATAGGTTGCGCCTGCAACGCTGATGTCGCCAATGATTTGCAGAATTAAGTCCTTTGCTAACAGGTAATTGGGCATCTCACCATCCAGCACAAACCGCATCGTTGCCGGAACTTTGATCAGCAGCTTTCCCGTACCCAAAATAAAGCCCGCATCGGTGTTGCCAATACCCGTGGCAAACTGCCCAAATGCGCCTGCATTGCAAGTGTGAGAATCCGTGCCAAACATTACTTCACCGGGGCGAGTGTGTCCTTCTTGCGCTAGGGCAACATGGCAAACGCCCTTGTAATCTGGGTTCGCTTTGAAGTTAGAGCGATCGGTAATGTCATAGAAATACTTGATATTCTGCTCGTGAGCAAAGTCGCGCAAAATATCAACGTTCCGGTTCGCCCGTTCGTCTGCGGTAAAGATGTAGTGGTCAGGAATCAGGACGATCTTTTCGGAATCCCAAACTTTAGCATCGGCTCCAAACTCGCGCTTAAACACGCCGATCGTGCCCGGTCCGCAAACGTCATGGGTCATCAGCAGGTCAACATTCACCCAAATGTTGTCTCCTGGCTCAACCCCAGCCCGACCCGCAGCCCGCGCCAAAATCTTTTCAGTCAGGGTCATCCCCATAGCGATCGCCTTCTCCTAAAGATAGACTTTAAATTCTATGCTAACCGACGCTATAGCATCTCCGCCCTTCCTGAGCGGTGTAAGCGATCGCCCCTTCAAACTTGAATAATATGCAGTTCGGAAAACGCTACTGGTTTCGGGATACCTTAAAAATTCGAGGCTCGGTCATTCCAGCAGTGCTGCCTCGCACTCTGATCTGCGGGTTGTTTGGGTTACTGGTTTCGCTATTACACCAGTTTGGAGTTCCCGTTTCTCTGCCCGCTCTAGCCAGCATCATTCCGAATATTGTGCTGGGCTTGATGCTCGTATTTCGCACCAATACAGCCTATGAGCGATTTTGGGAAGGGCGAAAGCTGTGGGGTGGTCTGGTCAACGCAACTCGCAATTTGGCGCGGCAAATCTGGGTGAGCGTGTTGGAGAAGGATGGGGGCGATCGCCCATCTAAAGAAACAGCGTTGAAATTACTGGTCGCATTTGCGGTTGCAACCAAGCTGCACCTGCGCCAGGAGCCCGTGAACCAGGAGTTGAAAGACCTGATTTCTCCATCCCGCTATTTCACGCTGAAATCAATGAACAATCCACCTCTGGAGGTGGCGTTTTGGATTAGCGACTATTTACAGCAGCAGCATGAGCGCGATCGCCTGAACATTCACCAGCTCACCTCCATGCAGCAACTCTTAAATTTAATGGTTGATAATCTGGGAGGCTGTGAGCGAATTCTAAAAACACCGATGCCTTTAGCTTATGCTATTCATCTAAGGCAATTACTGTTAATTTACTGTCTAAGTTTACCGTTTCAATTGATTGGTGATTTGGGTTGGTGGACGGGTTCAATTGTTGCCTTAATTAGCTTTACTTTGTTTGGCATTGAAGAGATTGGAATTGAAATTGAAAATCCCTTTGGTCGTGATGCTAATGACCTACCGCTTGATGCCATTTGTGAAACCATGCAGCGCAACATAAATGACTTAATATCGCTATCCCCCAGTGGGGCAAACCTTTTGGCTGACCCGGAAATCCAACAGGATTCCTAAAGCACAGATATCTCAACTCTCAAGCTATGCTAGGTCAACATAGACTAGCGGACATTTTTGTTGTTCACTAGCCAAGTTATTTAAAGTGTGGGGTTTCAGATTCATGAGGGTTCTGCTGCTTTATCCATTGTTTCCTAAAACCTTTTGGTCATACGAAAAGATTTTAGAATTGGTCAATCGCAAGGTTCTGCTGCCACCTCTGGGGTTAGTGACCGTGGCAGCAATCTTGCCTCAAGAATGGGAGTTTAAGCTAGTAGACCGCAACGTCCGGGCAGTCACAGAGGCAGAGTGGGAATGGGCTGAGGTTGTAGTCATTTCCGCGATGATTGTGCAGAAGCAAGACTTGCTCGACCAGATTCGGGAGGCAAAGCGGCGCGGCAAACGGGTTGCGGTGGGCGGACCTTACCCCACGTCTGTACCAGAGGAACCGTTAGCTGCCGGAGCAGATTACCTGATTCTGGACGAGGGCGAGATTACGCTGCCGATGTTCGTTGAGGCGATCCAGCGGGGCGAATCACAGGGTATTTTCCGCACAAATGAGAAACCCGATGTGACGACCACACCCGTTCCTCGGTTTGACTTGCTGGAGTTTGCCGCTTATGACTCCATGTCGGTGCAGTTTTCGCGGGGATGCCCGTTTCAGTGTGAGTTCTGCGACATCATTGTCCTCTATGGACGAAAGCCCCGCACCAAGACGCCCGCTCAGTTGTTGCAAGAGTTGGATTACCTGTATGAACTCGGCTGGCGGCGCAGCGTGTTTATGGTAGATGACAACTTCATCGGCAATAAGCGCAACGTTAAGCTATTTCTTAAAGAACTGAAAGTCTGGCAGGCAGAACACCAGTATCCTTTCGCCTTTAACACGGAAGCATCCGTTGACTTGGCGCAGGATGAGGAGTTGCTGGATTTGATGGTTGATTGCTTTTTTAATGCGGTGTTCTTGGGCATTGAAACGCCGGACGAAGACAGTTTGGCGATGACCAAGAAGTTTCAAAATACCCGCAGTTCACTGGCTGAATCGGTGGAAATCATTACCAGATCAGGTTTACGGGTAATGGCAGGATTTATCATCGGGTTTGACGGGGAGAAGAAAGGGGCAGGCGATCGCATCGTTCGCTTTACCGAGCAAACCACCATTCCCACCACCACCTTTGCCATGCTGCAAGCACTGCCCAACACGGCGCTATGGCATCGTTTGGAGAAGGAAGGGCGACTCCGAGCAGGCAAAGACGGCAACATCAACCAAACCACTCTGATGAACTTCGTCCCCACGCGTCCGCTCGAAGACATTGCCAGAGAATACGTCGATGCCTTCTGGCGGATCTACGAACCCAAAACCTATCTCGATCGCACCTATCGTCACTTCCTCATGCTGGGTGCCCCCCGCTGCAAACCTCCCGCCAAGTTGCCGAGTTGGATTGACCTCCGGGCATTGCTCACGGTCTGCTGGCGGCAGGGCATCAAGCGCAACACTCGCTGGATGTTCTGGCATCACCTGTTTGGCATTCTCAAACACAATCCCGCCGTGTTTGAACACTACCTCGCTGTCTGTGCCCACAACGAACATTTTCTGGAATATCGCCAAATCGTGAAAGATGAGATCGAGGCGCAACTTCAGGAATTTTTTGCAGAAGAAGCGCGTTTACAGCCCAGCGAAAGCTTACAGGAAGATGAAAAAACGGTAGAAGCACTGGTATAGTACCAAATTCGTCTATAGAGTAGCGATGCCGGTAGGGGCGAAGCATTCGGTTACAATCCTTGCAATTGAAGCACAATTCTTTTGCCGAATGCTTCGCCCGTACACCCAATAGTGCTCCTTTACGAAACGGATTCCGTACAAATCGATTTTGTCACGATTCTGAAAACAAAAAAGGAGGGGCTTTTAGCCCCTCCTTTTTCTCGTTGTAACCCTATGTCACGTTACTAATCGACCAATGACCTGATCAGTTACTCAATTCCCTCAATCCGATCTTCGACTTCCTGGTAGAGTTCGCGCAATAGGTTGAGGTTGTTTTCGCTGGTCTCCCAATAGCCGCGACCGTTGACTTCCAACAGCGTCGTGACAATTTTGCGGAAGGAGTGAGGGTTGAGGTTCATTAGCCGCTTTCGCATTTCCTCATCCTGGATAAACGTCGCGTTGGTGTCTTCGTAAATCCAGTTATCGACAGCTCCAGCGGTGGCTGACCAGCCCATGGTGTTCACCAGTCGCTTTGATAGCTCCCGCACGCCTTCATAGCCGTGATTCAGCATTCCCTCGTACCATTTGGGGTTGAGCAATTTGGTACGGGCATCGAGCCGCACGGTTTCGGATAGAGTGCGAACCTGAGCGTTGGCGGTGGTGGTGTCCGCAATGTAAGAAGCGGGTGTCGTACCATCGCCGCGCAGGCTTGACACAACCTTGGTGGGGTCAGAGTCAAAGTAGTGGGAAACGTCGGTAAGCGAAATCTCAGAGGAGTCAAGGTTTTGGAAGGTGACATCAACCGTTTTCAACGCCGTCTCGAAGATTTCCCGCGACTGATCCATCATGCCGGGGTTGTCGGAGTTAAAGGCGAAGGATTTCCGCGCCAGGTACATATCCTGAAGCTCTGACTCGCTTTCCCAGGTGCTATTCTCCACGGCTAGGTTGACGTTTGCCGCATAGGAACCGGAGGCATTAGAGAAGACGCGGGTAGCTGCCTGTCTCAGGTTAATTCCCAGGTCGTCGGCTTGCTTCAGTGCGTGTTTGCGGACGAAGTTCATCTCCAAAGGTTCGTCTGCTTCGGCGGCCATTTTGACGGCGCGATCGAGCAAATTCATTTGGTTGATGAACAGGTCACGGAATACGCCGGAGCAGTTCACAACTACGTCAACCCGGGGGCGCTTGAGTTCCGACAGGGGAATTAGCTCTAGTTTGTTCACCCGTCCTAGCGAGTCGGGCACGGGGCGAACGCCCAGCAGCAGCATTACCTGTGCCAGAGATTCACCGTAGGTCTTGATGTTGTCGGTACCCCAGAGAACGAAGGCGATCGTTTCGGGATAGCGTCCGCCATTCTCAGCTTTCTGCCGTGCGAGTAGGCGATCGACCACAATTTGCGCGGCTTGAACGGCCGCTGTGGTGGGAATCGACTGGGGATCGAGGGCGTGAATATTCTTGCCAGTGGGCAGCACATCCGGATTACGAATCGGGTCGCCCCCTGGTCCAGGCAGCACATATTCACCTTCTAACGCTTGAAGCAATGCTCCCAGTTCGTTATCAGCCACAATTTGCTTGAGGCAAAATTCCAGATATTCAAACAGCGGCTTGATTGCTTCGGGATCAACCTTGGGATAGCCTGACTCTTGCAGTGACTCGATCCAGGGTACCTTTTTGCCCATGTTGAAGAAGTTGAGCTTGGCGACTCTGGACACGCGCCCATCTGCGTCGATCTGCTCTTTCACCAGGGATGCGACTGCGATTCGGGTTGCCTGGTTGATGTCATAGAGCAACTGCACGTCTTCTAAAACGCCGCGATCGCTCTTCTTGTAAATGTCATCCAGATCACGCCCAATGCTGTTGGCAATAATCCGAGGCAGTCCGAGAATGTCGTCTTCGGGGCGATCGAGGCTGGCGATGTTAACCAGGGTGGCGATCGCCTCTTCAGCCGTGGGCGGTTTGCCAATGACGTGTAGACCGCAGGGCAACAGCCGCGACTCGATCTCCATTAGCCGAATGTAGACCTTGCCGACCAGCGTATCCCGTTCTTCAGAAGTCAGGTCTTTTGCGTCTTGCTCTGGCAGATCAATGTCCTTGTCCAGATTGACGATGCGGCACTTGTCTACGATCGCATTCACAATCGGAACGCCGCGTCCCGTGTCCTTCAGCGTTTGGTAGGAGGCAATCAGCTCGCTCAGTTCCTTCAAGCCCTTGTATAACCCAGCATTTTCAGCCGGAGGCGTGAGATAGCTGATCGTCTCGGCATAGCTGCGTCGCTTGGCGATCGTTGCTTCAGAAGGGTTATTCGCCGCGTAGTAATAGAGATTGGGGATCGTGCCAATCAAGCTATCGGGGTAGCATTCGCCCGACATCCCCATTTGCTTACCGGGCATGAATTCTAGAGAACCGTGGGTGCCGAAGTGCAGCACTGCATCTGCTTTCCAGATGTGTTCTAGGTAGGTGTAGTAGGCTGCGAATCCGTGATGGGGGCTAGCAGAGCGGGAGAACAACAGCCGCATCGGGTCGCCCTCGTAGCCAAAGGTGGGCTGAATGCCAATGAATACGTTGCCAAACTGCTTGCCGTAAATCAGCAAATCCTGTCCATCGGTGTTGAGATGACCTGGAGGTGGACCCCAGGATTCATGCAGACGCTCCGAGTAGGGCGTTAAGTCTTCGTATTCTGGGACAGACATCCGGTAGGCCACATTCAGTTCAGGGCTGCTGTACTGCGCCTGAGCGTCATGGATTACAGCCTGCATTAGCGCTTCGGATGAGTCAGGCAAATCTTCAACGTCATAGCCGTTATGCTTTAGAGCCTGCATTGCTTCAAAGATGGAGCCAAACACATCCAGGTAAGCTGCTGTACCCACGTTGCCTTTGTCGGGCGGGAAGCTGAAGACGGTGATCGCCACTTTCTTTTGGACTTTGGGCTTGCGTCGCAAGGTTGCCCATTTCATGGCGCGTTGGGCGATGGCTTCGATTCGATCTTGAAGGGCGATCGCCTTACCCGTTGTGCCATCCCGTCCAGACAGAATAATTGGCTCGATCGCCCCATCCAGTTCAGGAATCGCAATTTGCAGCGCTACCTGAATCGGGTGCAGACCTAAATCGCTATCCTGCCATTCCTCCGTTGTTTGGAACACTAGCGGCAGCGCCACCATGTAGGGGCGATTTAACCGCTTCAGCGCATCGATCGCCTTGGGGTGATCTTGCCGCGCCGGACCGCCAACTAGAGCAAAGCCAGTCAGGGAAATGACAACATCAATGAGGGGTTTGGAGGCTAGAGATTGGGCAGAGCGTCCAGCTTCCCAGAAGTAAGCATCAACGGGCTTTGAGAAGTCCAAACCACCCGCAAAAACGGGAATTACCCGTGCGCCCATGCATTCCAACTCTTGGATCATGGCGACGTAATGAGCATCATCACCCGTCACCAAGTGAGTCCGCTGAAGCACTAGACCAACGCAGGGAGCCAATGGATCTTTGAGGTCGGCAGAAATGTCTTTGCGAGAGCTATACCAGTTGAGATATTCCTTCACATCCTCAAACATGCAGGGCGCTAGCGGATGCCAAATGCCCATGTCGGGATAGGTGACCGGATCGCGATACTGGAGCGTCGTTCCCTTAGTATCAGCGCTGCTGACGTATTTGTCGGTCAGCATCAGCAAGAAGTTTTCCAGGTTTTCGGCAGAGCCACCCAGCCAATACTGGAAGCTGAGCATAAAGTTACGAGCATCCTGCGCCTTGTCCATCGGCAGGTACTTCAGCACCTTGGGCAGGGTTTGCAGCAGCTTTAACATGCCGTCCTGGAAGCCAGATCCCGACTTTTCCTTGCGCTTTCGCATGAACTGGGCAATCGCACTCTTCGACTGACCCAACTGAGCCATCGAAAAGCTGCCCATCTTGTTCAGGCGCATCACCTGTGGCATCGAGGGAAAGACGACTGCCACATCCAGGCGATCGCGGTGCGGCTCAACCGCAGCAACAACCTTGTCTGCCAGGTCTTCGATGAAGATGAGAGAACCGATGAAAATATTTGCCTGGGCGACATCTTGCTGGAATGCCTCGTAATTTTCGGGGCTGCGGAGTTCTTCCAGCAAATAGCCGCTAATTTCAATTGCCAGGTTGGGATTGTTGCGATTGATGGCGTTGACGGCTGCCGACAGTGAACTTTGATACTGCGGCTCTAGCACGACATAGACCACCTTGATCAGCGATCGCCCCTGAAGCTGCTCAGGCACGATATGTCTGATGGTGGGCTTGACGTGAGTGAACATGCGGGTAGGCTCCTTCTCAAAAGCGGGTCAGTACTCAGCGATTAGCCATAAAACTTAGCGATTAGCGGCTGCAACGAGCGACTGAAGGGACTCGATTCGCTGAACACAGAGGTAAAGTTTACAGCCTGTAACAGCGGCGAACCAACAGCATGTTGCTAAACGCTAAGTAGTGTCTCAAGAGATTTTTATCAGAAAACCCTTACCCAATGACAGATCTACCCGATATCTGACACAATTCGATAAAAACTCCGAGATATTTATTTACAATAGTTGACACGTCTAAAAGTATTTGCTTTCATATTTATGAATAAGTGTAAAGCTTGCTTCTGGTAATTATCTGAGACTGTCTCTCGGCAAGCGCCAGAAGATTTAGTTTCAGATATTTGTAAGATTAGAAATAGAGATTCAAGCTTTGTTTTTTAACTAGAGTTTAGAAATTCGCTTTTGAAGAATTTCGTTAGATGGAGCTTTGGAGAATCCTGCCTCTAGGCTTGTGCAGAGCGATCGCACCCTTTACTAATTTTCACTCATTGAAATTGTTTTGACTGTTGAGATTTACGACTTCTCAAGGAAGCCGAAAATTTTGCGTTTCTTGTTTAAAACTGCTCTAGCTGGGCTAGGCGATCGCCCCTTCCCCCTCCATCACCAAACCAGCAGACGTAGCTAACAGCAATTGAGAAGCGATCGCTCTTTTTCTACGCAGATGGGTGCTTCTGGGTTAGCGATCGCCCTTACTCAAGATCACCAAAGCCTTATCAATCTCCCAAACCTTAATCGCTCTAAGCGCTGTAAGAATGGTCTTAAGCAGCGCAACCTCATCTTCTGAAGGTGTAACCATAACTTTTGCCCCCCGCAATCGTTAATTCCAGCTTGAAGTCACATGCCCTCTGTAGGCTACTGCCTACGGGAGAATCACACAGGACATCCGTTTGTAAGTGCCCAAAAGAGACAATCAGCAGCAACTCAGATCAACAGTGGATAAGGACGTTTACAACGTCCTAAAACGTCTTGCGGGTGTCAGAGGGATAACATTGAACCAGGTAGTCTCTGAGGCGATCGATCGCTACCTGGAATCGGAGGATATTAAACAGGAAATTCAGTATCACAAGCTAGATGGCTCTGCAGAGGATTGAGGATACTCGGTTTTAGTTCCGTAGACTAGTTCGAGCTTGCGACATGAGAGGATTTCGGATGAGGTGGTCAGTTGAAATCAGTGACAGTGACATTGTTGCAGATAAGCGCTTTTTAAGCGATCTACTTGAAAAGCTAAACGTCACACTGTACGTAGAAGATAACAAAACCTACCTCACTAGTGAGCAATTTGAACTGCTGTCAACAGGTTCTGAAGTTTGGGAGCTAGCTAATCGGATTTGTAGTGTTGTATCTGAGGCGAGTAATTCTCCTCTAGATACAGGTGTAAGATTCAAACTGGCTAATTTGTACGAGCAAAAGGATAATGGTTCTCGAAGTAGGTATGTGTTCCCTCCTATAACTGCGACAGGAACTCAATCATCATTGTTAACAACACAAATAGGTGTAGCAGTAATAGGAAGGATTTCAGAAGAAGAAAAGGCTAGATTGGAAGCAGAGCGAGTAGAGCGTGAATACCAGGAGAAATTAGCTCTAGTTTCACATCGCGTTATCTCGGCTTTTCACAATGAAAATGCTCTGAGGGTTCACCGTTTCTTACGACAGGAACTTACTCCGATACGGATGTATCACATTTATGAGTTGATGAGGAATGATCTTGGAAAGAATTTAAACGACTTAGCTTCTGAGAAGAATTGGTTCAGACTTACTCGCTCAGTAAACCATCCAGAAGTATTTGGAGATGAATCAAGACACATAGTTTCAAACGAGGAGCCACCTGCACAACCAATGCGTCTAGAAGAGGCTCAAGCTTTCATATCAGGAGTTGCTAACTTATGGTTTCAGCAGATAGCTAATAAGTTAGGTTGAGTTTGGAAAACTCAACAGCAGGAAGATTTACTTAATAGTTTTCATGCTTCAATCAAACCTCCCAGAACTGTAAATATTACTGGTTGATTGCTCTGTGAATTGGGCGATCGCTTGAAAAAATATAAAGAGAATTAGCTGATGAAAAATTCGGAATTTAAAAATAAAGTTTTGCAGGAAATCGAGCATATTCCAGAAAACAGGCTTGTAGAACTGTACGACGTGATTCATACTTTCAGGCTTCAGGCAGAACTCGGTAGTTCTGAGCCTGGATCAATCATGAAATTCGCAGGCTGCTGGAGTGATCTTCCAAACGAAATTTACACAGAATTTCTTGACGATATTTCCTTGCGTCGCCAGCAAGCATTCTCCAGAAGGCGAAATCGTGAAACCAATTCTAGTTGATACTGATATTCTATCTCTCTTTTTCCGGGGTAATCCGGCTGTTGTTTCTCGCTTTCAAGAATACCTAAGTGAGCATCAGCAGATTAACTTGAGCATCATCACCTACTACGAAATTCTTAGCGGCTTGAAGCATCGCGATGCTCAAAAGCAACTTTCCTTATTCCTGGGATTTGTTGCTCAAAATACTCTTTTACATTTGACCCAAGAGTCTGTGACGCTCTCGGCAAACTTCTATGCAACCTTGTGTCTTAGTGGAACTCCTGTAGATGACATTGATCTCCTAATTGCTGGTGTTGCGGTTGCTAATGATCTTGTTCTCATCACTCACAATCAGCGTCATTTCAACCGGATCGAAGGTTTAGAATGGCAAGACTGGAACTCCTCATGATGTTTTGGCTGATAGCTGTAGCGAGACTAATTGGGTGTCGCTTTATTGTGACAGTGTGAAACCGATCAATTATTGTTGAATTGGTTGCAATGAGTTCAAAAAATTACCCTTATGAACCTTTGCAAGTTTTTTGAAAGAACGCTTAAAATTATCAGAATCTTCAATCGAGAAGGGAGGTGAGCCAGTCACGCACTTCTCGATTGAAGATTCGATTTGAAGATTCCGTAGCCAATGTATCCTTCAAAACTTTAGACATTGCCAGGTCGTAAGTAGGATTTTCACGCTCTATCAAATCAAGCTTCTGAAAACCTAACGCCTTCATATCACCAAGAAGAATTGGCTCCGTTGAACTTACTTCAGGGGGCAAACCTTTACGAGCTTTTTTCCAAGGAAGTTCCTCATGAGCCATGTCACTTAGCAGCGCCAAATAAATTTTTTATGTTAACAGAGTTGTGGCGATCGACCTTAGAACCCAAACAGTTCAAACATCTCGCTCTCGCAGTTCCATCCCTCAAAATTGCCTCCTACCATTAAAGTATTCTTGAGTGAAGCAAAAAAAGGTCGCAATTCCTATTCAGAGGAATTGCGACCTAAGAGTATTCTTAGATTTTGCTTTTAGATTTTGGCTTCTTCGCGCACGAGTTTATCCCAGCCTAAGTCTTTGAGGTTAGTGTTGCGGCGGAGGGGGCGGGTGACGAGTTCTAGTGCATCACGAGCATTAGTGAAGCCGTGAATTTGGGCGAAGGTGAACTCAACTGACCATTTGGTGTTGATACCGCGTGCTTCCAGTGGGTTGGCGTGAGCCATGCCAGTGATCACCAGGTCGGGTTGGATCGCCTGGATACGCTGAAGCTGGTTGTAGTTGTCCGGCTTTTCAATGATTGTGGGAGTGGGAACGCCCATTTCGTGACAGGTTTTTTCTAGCAGGCTTAGTTCTGCTGCCTGGTAGCGCTTGTCCATGTAGGGAATGCCGATTTCGGGGACGGTCATGCCGCAGCGCACCAAGAATCTTGCCAGCGAGATTTCTAGCAGGTTATCGCCCATGAAGAAGACGGACTTGCCGCGAATCAGCTTCAGGTAATCTTCCAGGCTTTCCCAAATCTGGGCTTCGCGTTCATCTAAACCTTTTGGCTCAATGCCGAAGACAGAGCAGATTTTCTCGATCCAGGCGCGAGTGCCATCGGGACCAATGGGGAAGGGTGCGCCAATCAGTTTGCATTTGCGGCGGCGCATCAAGGTAGTGGCGGTGCGCGAGAGGAAAGGATTTACGCCGCTGACATAATAGCCTTCTTCAAGGACGGGTAGCTCGGTGTAGCGTTTGGAGGGGAGCCAGCCGGAGACTTTGATGCCCTGTCGCTTGAGTTCTAAGGTGAGTTGAGTAACAACGGGGTCGGGCAGAGAGCCAAACAGGACGAGGGGTGGATGATCGACATACTCAGATTCTTCGGCGGCAACGTCTTCTTTTTTGCGCCCAAAGTTGAGCAGTTTGGCGATCGCATTCCGCTCTTCCTTCTCAGACTCTAGCTTCGGAGCCTTCTCAGGACAGCGATGTGCCATTGCTGCCAAGACGGTATCTTCGCCCTGAGTGAAGGCATAGTCTAAGCCATTTGCACGGGCGGTCACAATGGGAATGCCGATCTCAGCTTCGAGCTTGGGGGCCAATCCTTCCAAGTCCATCTTGATGATTTCGGTGGTGCAGGTGCCGATCCAGACAATCACACTGGGGTTGCGATCGCGCTTAATCTGCAAGCACAGCCGCTTTAGCTCCTCGTAGTCATTCAACTGGGCTGAGATGTCGCCTTCCTCTAGTTCAGCCATCGCGTAGCGCGGCTCAGCAAAGATCATCACGCCCATCGCGTTTTGGAGGAAATAGCCGCAGGTCTTGGTACCAATCACCAGGAAAAAGCTGTCCTCAATTTTTTGGTAAAGCCACGCGACGCAGCTGATTGGACAAAAGGTATGATAATTTCCGGTTTCGCACTCAAAATTGAGGGTTTGAGGCTCAGAGTTTGCCAGGGTCATAGTATAGGTTCCTCTTAAAGATCGGGGGCTAGGGGCTGGGGATTAGGGGGATTGTTCGCGGAGGGGTTCGGTGGGGGCGGAGCGGCGGATACCTCGGCAGTCTTCATCGATCATGGCGGAGCGGCGACTGGGAGAAGGGGCGATCGCCGGATTAACAGCATCGGTTGCGCCACTGGGCAACATTCGTAGCGGTTCATCGTCTGGATCATCCTCTGCTTGATTTAACGCTTCTAGCTCGGATAGCTCAGAATCGGGGTTAAAGTTCAGCCCTAAAGCTGCCACAATGCGATCGGGGTTGGTGCTGAGATCTACGACCAGCGGCATCATTTGGGTTAAACGGGGTTCCAGAATTGATAGGGTTGCCAAAATGAAACTGGATGAGGGACGGCGCTGCCCCTCACAGTTCACCCAAACGCCTAAACGAATCAGCCATGAGCGGTTTTCGCGATAGTAGCCCAACCACTTAGCCTTGACAGACTGACGTAATTGCTCAACGTTCACAGTCAACCTCAAAACAATGTAGAGCGTCCCAATTTAGCTCACCCCCATACCAACGGGAACTATGCCAACGGGTCATATTGCTCTTGCTCCTGAGAGTCGGGCAGCAACCGAGATAGGTCATTCTCTGGATTGCTAGACCGCACATTAACTGTTGTGCCGCTTTCCTTGGAAAGTTCCATATCCGGATCAAAATTTAAGCCCAACACTTCAACTAGGGCATCTTCGTTGGCATTAAGTCGATAGAAAGGCACCATCAGGTTGCCTAACTTTGGCTCTATTGCGTTGACGACACCCAAAATCAGATAAGAAGACGGTCTACGACCTCCATCTGGCGTACGGACAGAATGGTTTTCCATTTGCAGGCTTAACCAGCCCCGATTAGTTTGGAAATAATCCAGCCACTTCTGCTTAATGGAAGTCGTAAAGTTCTCAAAAAATGCCATGTTCTTGATGCTCTTAAGCTTGCTGAAGGTATAAGTTTGAATGCCTTAAGACCAGTAGTCAAGACCCGTCAGTCTGTACAGCATCATACTGTGGAATCTACCCATGCAATCAGCAACGCTAACAGGTTTAATGCGAAAGAGTAAAGTTTTAAATTCTGAATTTTACACTTGTAGTTTGCATCAAAAATTCAAAATCTAAAACTTTAAAGCTTTCTACTTAAACCATCATCAGGTCTAGCTCTCCCTCTGCTCTCCCTTGGGGTTCTGCGGGGTTGAGATAAAAATCAGACAGCAACGAGAACAGTTCGCGATCAGGTGAATCGTTGGGAACAACACCTTCGGGCTGAGCCAAAATTTGGTCAGCAATGTTGAGATAGTAGTCGCAGACATAGCTGAGTGAGGGATCGGTTTCTGCCATTTCAAATAGCGTTTTGCCTTTGACACGAGAGACGCGAATGTCTTCGATTAGCGGCAAGATTTCCAACACGGGCATGGGTACAGAATCAATGTATTTGTCGATTAGGTCACGCTTAGAGGTGCGGTTGCCAATCAGTCCAGCTAGACGCAACGGGTGAGTCCGGGCTTTTTCACGCACTGAAGCAGCAATCCGGTTAGCGGCAAATAGGGCATCGAAGCCGTTGTCAGTGACGATCATGCAGTAGTCGGCGTAGTTCAAAGGAGCAGCAAAGCCACCGCAAACCACGTCACCCAGCACATCAAACAGAATTACATCGTATTCGTCAAAGGCGTTGAGTTCTTTGAGGAGTTTGACAGTTTCTCCGACGACGTAGCCGCCGCAGCCTGCGCCTGCTGGAGGCCCACCTGCCTCGACGCAATCAACGCCGCCATAGCCCTTGTAAATTACGTCTTCGGGCCAAACATCCTCGTAGTGATAGTCCTTTTCCTGGAGCGTGTCGATGATGGTGGGAATCAAAAAGCCGGTCAAGGTAAAAGTGCTGTCGTGTTTGGGGTCACACCCAATTTGCAGCACTTTCTTCCCGCGACGGGCAAGGGCAACAGAGATGTTACAGCTTGTTGTGGATTTGCCGATTCCACCTTTTCCATAAACTGCTAATTTCACGCTGGTAATCTCCTGGTGATCTTGTTAAACGGGCTGGGATGTGACTTGTTTAGCGCTAACGTCTTGCGCCTCAGCTTCAAACTTGTCTTGGGGTTGATTGCATTATGTCGAAGCCACTTAGCAAAAGAAAGGGCCCCTAAGAATGGAACGGGGTGCTAAACAGAGCTAAGCTAAGCAACGAATAATAAGCTCTATGAGGATTACCCTAGTCCACTCTGAAAGCTTTTGAAACCCATTTGAGAGAATTTGTAACTTTGTTTTTATAGAAATTGGAACAAAAGACAAATTTTTGTTTTTCTTTAGGATTCATACAAGTACAAGATAAATTTAGGTAATTCTTACATCGCCAATGGTCTACGCCAAAGGGCACTGATTGAAGAGTGTTGCGTAGTACTCAATCTATCGCTTGTTGGGGCTTCTAGCGATCGCCAAGGGTCAGGGCAGATTTTGCCGAGTCAGGTTGAATTTTGCCGTTAAACCTTTGGTTGGTAAGGGTTTTGCCTACTAAGCTAACCCCTGTCGCATTGTGGCTATCTAAGGGATTTTCCCTGGCTTCAACCCTATAGTTGTTTCGTTCACGCTGCTAATTGTCCAGGGTAAAGCTGAGCGATCGCCTCAAAAACTACCCTGTTTTCCCCAAATTCCAATCTTGTTAAAAATAATAAATTTTGCAATTTTCTACTAACTCTTGAGCCGTCAGGGCAATAGATCAATCCTTCCAACAGAAGTATTTCCAGGATCAACAGTGGCAAACTAGAATCTCAACTAAATTAGTTGTGGATTCGGTTAATCCTACAAGTTCTACGACCGACTCATCTCATAGCTGATTTTGAACTGTTATAGAGATATAAAAAATTAGCGATCGCCCCCGTTCAACATGGTTTACGCAATCGATTTTGGCACCAGCAACACCGTCATTGCTCGTTGGAATGCAGCTACTCAGCAACCAGAAACTTTAGCTTTAGCAGATTTATCCATTCGATTGGGGCAAAACCCGCCCCTGATTCCTAGCTTGGTATACGTTGAGGATGCCGCTAGCGGCAAGGTGTTGGCGGGTCAAACAGTGCGCGATCGCGGACTGGATCTGAGCAGTGATTCTCGCTTTTTTCGCAACTTTAAACGGGGAATTGGGGCTGAGGTTCAGGGGTTTTTGCCAGAGTTAGATGGGCGAACGGTGACGCTGGAGCAAACCGGACAGTGGTTTTTAACCCAGGTGATTCAACAGCTTCAGAGTCTTGACTCGGACTTTGACTCCCTGGTCTTTACGGTTCCAGTAGACAGCTTTGAGGCATATCGCAACTGGCTGTCAGGCGTTTGTCAATCGCTGCAAGTTGAACAGGTGCGAATGCTGGATGAGCCAACTGCTGCTGCTCTGGGCTATGGCTTGACCGCAGGGGAAACGCTGCTGGTGATTGACTTTGGTGGTGGCACTCTAGATCTGTCGCTGGTGCAGCTTCAAGGCGATCGCCAATCCCAATCAAAACCAATGGGTTTCATCCTTAAATGGGGACAAAAAATGCTGACAGAATCCGGTCAGCGTCCCAAAACTGCCCGTGTTCTAGCCAAAGCCGGACAAAATTTGGGCGGTTCGGATATCGATAACTGGCTAGTCGATCACTTTGCAACCACTCAGGGCCTAGCCGTCACACCGCTGACACTGCGACTGGCAGAACGGCTCAAAGTGCAGCTATCAGAGCAAACTACAGCAACCGAAGCCTACTTTAATGACGAAACCTTTGAAAGCTACGAGTTGCAGCTAGACCGCGATCGCTTCACCGCCATTCTTCAAGAACACCAGTTTTTTGAACGATTAGACGAGTCGATGACGCAAGTGCTGCGGCAGGCAAGACGACAGGGGTTAGAAGTGGCTGATATCAATGCCGTTTTGCTAGTCGGGGGTACTGCCCAAATTCCTGCTGTGCAGGACTGGGTGAAACAGTATTTTGAACCAGAAAAAATTCGTTCAGAACGTCCATTTGAAGCGATCGCCCAAGGCGCTCTGCAAATTCATCAGGGAATTGACCTGAAAGATTTTCTTTATCACAGCTACGGCATCCGCTATTGGGATCGGCGCAACAATCGCCACAGTTGGCATCCCCTGATTAAAGAAGGACAGCCTTACCCCATGCCTGATCCGGTTGAACTGGTGTTGGGTGCATCCACTGAAAACCAGCCCAGCATCGAACTCATAATTGGTGAATTGGGGACTGAATCGGGCGGCACTGAGGTCTTTTTTGAGGGCGATCGCCTCGTCACTCGCAGCCTCGGCAGCAGCAAAACCCAGGTGCAACCGCTCAACGATCAGGCAAGCACGATTGCAAAACTCACCCCTCCCGGGTTTCCAGGTAGCGATCGGATCAAAGTGCTGTTTTGGGTAGATGGCGATCGCTTTCTCAGAATCACGGTTGAGGACTTATTCTCCGCTGAAACGCTGCTGGAGAATCGAGCAGTGGTGCAGTTGAGTTAGGGAATGGAGCGCTTACCTATCCTAAGGAAGTATGAATGACTGTTCGTATATTGGCATGATATGAAAGTCAATTTTGGTAAAAAATGATGGCAACTGTAACTCAAATGAAATGTGCTTGCGATGCTTGCGTCTGTGTAATTGCAATTGAAGACGCGGTGAAAAAAGACGGAAAGAATTATTGCAGCGATGCATGTGCAGATGGACACCCCAATGGTGAGGACTGCGGCCATCAGGGTTGCGCTTGTTAAATAGGGCGATCGCTAAATAGCTTAATAGAGCTAAGCAGGACGGGAAATGTGAAAGGCGGAGACATAAGTCAGTTGAACTGTATCACCGTTCTGCTCTAACACTTGGCGTAATTCTGCAAACAATGACTGCTTCTGCTGAGCTTCTAGCTTCAAGTAGGGCGAATAGGTATTTAACAACAGCAAGTACTGATCAACGGTGTATGTGACTTCTATTTCTATGTGCCCAGCTACCAAATCTTGGAAATAGCCGGATGCGATGGCCATTTGTCCCATTTCATTCAAAATTGCCATCTGGGTAGCACTATCTTCATAGGAGCGGTTGAGGGTCGGCTCATGGGTTTGATAAATCTCAGATAGCTGCTGATAAACCTCATATTGAGGCTGGAGTTCTTTATTCCACAGCAAAATCAGATGTCCTTCTGGGCGCAATGCTGCCGCCGCTTTCGGATAACCAATCTCTGGCGGAATCCAGTGAAATGAACTCGCTGCCAAGACTGCATCAAATGACTGGGGTGCTAACTCCCATTCTTCAAACGAGCAATTTTGCAGTTCTACTTGGGGATAAGCTGTACAAGTTTGTTGCGCTAGGTGATAGAAATCCGAATTAGGTTCTACACAGACCATGTGACAACCTAGAGCCGCAAATGCAGGAGTGGCGATCGCGGGTCCACATCCGACTTCCAGCAGCGATGAGTTAACGGAGAGTTGGGCAATATCTACAACGCGATCGATCAGCGCCTGAGGATAGCGGGGTCTGACCTGTTGATATGCTTCAGCAGCAGGCGAATACCAGTGCTTGCGTTGTTCTAAATCTCTGCCATAACACTCATTTTGAAGAGTCTGCTTTAAATCTTTCATCACACCGTAAATTATTCAGACTTAATAATAGATCTCCTGCGTGAATGGGGGTACGGCTTCGCCGCACCCCCATTCACGCTTCAAAAATGATTCATGCAGGGAGTCTATGTTCAGGTTAGCCCGAAGTCTGCCATAAAAAAACTTTGGATGCACCAAACAATGTTTAGTACATCCAAAGTTTATACAGAAAAGGAATTGTTTCCTTAACGAGGCAAATAGGCCATCGGGTTGACCGTTCCCTGATTAGGTAGGTGAACCTCAAAGTGAAGGTGTGGACCCGTGCTGTAGCCCGTGCTGCCAACCTCAGCAATTTGCTGACCCTGCTCGACTTCCTGTCCAGCGCGAACCAGGTTGCGGCTGTGGTGAGCGTAGCGGGTCATGCTGCCATCAGCATGGCGAATTTCAACCATGTTGCCGTAGCCACCAGAGTTCCAGCCAGAAGACTCAACCACACCAGGTGCTGCTGCCACAACAGGCGTACCTGTTGGCGCACCAATGTCAATTCCCCGGTGCATTCTACCCCAGCGCCAGCCATAGCCAGAGGTCAACGTGCCTCTTGCAGGCCAGAGATAGCCGTTGAAGGAAGCCGCTCCATCAGGTAAGTAAGCTTCTGCTCCCGGCAGGGGTGGCAGGTCAGGAGAAACCATCCGTCCCGTAATAGGTTGGGTAAGCGGCTGATAGTTCTGAGAACCCAAGGGTGCAACAGCAACGAGTTCCTCTTCTGTTTGCGGCTCTGTTTCAGAGGATGGCAGAGTCGCTACTTCAGTGGGCTGAGTACTAACTGAATTGCTTACCGGAACCTGAGCAACTTGATTGCGTCTTTCTTCCTGTAACCTGCGAATTTCTGCTTGGAACGCTTCTGTATATCGATCTGGGCTAAATTCTGGATTGATATCACTAGAAGGGTTAGGCAGTTCGGTCAGTGAATCTGGAGCGCCTGTTGGGGCGGTAGCAACCAGTGTAGATTGTTCAACTTCAACTTCAGCCGTTTCAGTTTGGTAGCGATCGCGCAGGTCTCTGATTTCAGTCATCAGATTCTGCACGTAGGGACTTGTTCCCGACGGAGCGCTAGCTACTTCGGTTCCGACTGATGCTTCAGCGGGTGCAGCATCAGTAGGTACAGCTGCAACTTGTTCAGATTGTTCAAGCTGCTTATCGGCTGAATCATCCGAAGGTAGGCTTCCTCCGACCGCAGGCAATGCAGTAGGTTCAGAAGAGGCAATCAAAACGGGAGTTGGTACTGTTGGGACGGAAACAATGGGTGCAGAGGTTGACTCTGGAGCAAATTGCTCAGGTAGTACATTCGTAGGAGCGGTTACCGTAGGTACTGAAACTGTTGCACCAGGTACAGCAATCTCCTCGGCGTTAGCTTCCAGCCCTGAGTTTGTGGGGATATCAAGTTCTTGACCCACAAAAATCAGGTTTGGATCGCTCAAATGGTTAGCACTAACTAGCTCTGACCTTGAGATGCCATAGGTGCGGGCAATCTCACTTAAAGTTTCACCTGAACCTACCTGATGAACCGTCAGCGCAGTTTCTAGCGGAGCTTCCGGCTTGATCTGTACCTCGGGTTGAACTGTTGTCGATTCGGGTTGAGCTAATGTTGCGGACAAGTCAGATGCACCTGAGTTCACCGTTGGGATAGAACTCGGAACCGGACTTGCTAATGCGATCGGCTCGGATTGAGGAATCGCCAGGGACTGATTGACTCGCAGCCAGTTAGGGTCAACCAGTTGATTAACTTCTGCTAGCTCTTGCCGAGTAATGCCATGAGCGTTGGCAATCCTGTCAAGCGTATCCCCAGGCTTAACCTGATAGGTTGACAACCCAGTCGGAAGAAGAGGCTCAGCCTGTGTCAACTCGGTGGGGTCCATCAAAGGCAACTCAGCAGGTTCGACAGCAACCGAAGAGGGATTTGAAACCGCAGTTTCTGCCGCCGATGGTTGAATGGAAGACTCAACCTCTACCTCTGAAGCAACTGAATTCTGTAACTCCTCAGACCTCAACTCCGCCAGACTGTTACGCAATCTTTCTCGCTGCTGATGTAATCGCTCAAGTGCAATATCCTGCTCAGCCTTGAGTGAATCGTCGAGCGCTGCATCGGGAGCTTCTACCTGACGCAGCTGACTAAAATCGGGCGAAGAAGCGGACCGAAGCGCAGTAATTGCTTCTGGCGCAACGGGCTCAGGCACAATCGCTTCAGAAACATCACCACTATTGTTTCTGATACCGGAACCAGGAACCCAAAGCGTTTGACCTACTCGCAGGGTAGAATCGGTAGTAATACCGTTGGAAGCGGCGATCGCTTCAGCGCTAACCCCATATCTCTGAGCAATTTGCCAGAGAGTTTGCCCTTGCTGTACTACATGCTCCACTGAAGTAGCAACTACAGCAGATTCTGTTGTTCTGGGCTCTGCTGCTGCCGCTCCATCATCTTGACGGGGCAGTAGCAAGCTGGATGCGCCCATCGAAAGGGCGAGTCCAATCATTGCAGCAGAGGTACGGGCTCTGCGATTGACTCCTGGAAGAGTCCGTCTAGCTTGACCCACCACGGCCTCTATTACGAATGGGTGGCAGGAAGCAGACCTAACCTTCTGCGGAAATGCTCGTTTCAAAGAACGACCTCCTAATGACCAGCGTTATAACTGTCCTCAAGTCACTCAACCTTTTTCACCAGTCAATGACGTAAATCACAACGGGAAGAGAGCAAGATCACCGACAACGTCCGTATGCATAGGCAAGATTACCTTGCTTTTTTGGTTTAGACAAGCTTACACCAGCCGACAAAAAATTCAATACCAAGCCTCTAAGTAGAACTAATCTGTCGCAAAGTTTTTGCTCATCTGAGGCTACATTGGCGTAGCGAGTGAGATTGATGACAGTCAAGGGGTTAGTGTACACCACTCTTGCTTGAAAGCCATCAGGTAACAGCAACCAGATTATTTTTTTGTCGAAAGAAAAGTTGGCTGTAAGCCAATTTATGTCTTCCGACCTTGGTCTTGCGATCGCCAAAATACTTCTCCTGAGAGGATTCTACGGATTGAAGAGCTTTCTTGATTACGACTTGGTGAAGTACAAAAGATCTGCTCTATTGGGCTTTGTGATGCTTGAGGGTAAGACTTGAATTGGAGACTCAATTCAACACTCTGAAGGACAATAACACCCTTAACTGCTGTCTAAAAGCTTGTCATCAGGACTGATAAGAATACTTCGCTGATTTTCTTGTCTCTACTAAACTCAAAACCCAATTTTTCTATATGAATTTCTTATCGAACAGAATTGGGTTTAGTAGTGTAGAAGACTGAACAACTAGAAGTTTTTTCCGGATAGATAGCTGTGCCTAATCTCTTAATCGCTAGATAGCTTTTAAGAGAATCATTCATCTTTCAGCCTGACCAGCAAGGTTGAAACACCCAAATGAACCTTATGCACGTTGTTGTGAGCAGTAATCAGATTGTTGCTCACGCCGACTCCCCCCTCTGGTTTGGCAGGAAGCTAAGCGTACTTAAAGAAACAGGTAGATGAATGTAGATGTATCCATATAGATGCAGTTTCACATTGGTCAGGAAAACCAATGAACAGCTTTACTGAGCCTTGAAAATGGCTTGAGGTCAGGGGTTGGAGCCTATTCAAGATAACCAAGCTGCCGACGCGCCTCAAACAAACCGATTGCAGCGCTCACCGAAAGATTTAAGCTGCGAACCTGGGATTGTGCCATGGGAATATAGACCGTTTGCTGACAGGCAGACAAAACTTCTCGAGGCAATCCTGCTGTCTCGCACCCAAACAACAGCCAGTCATCAGGCTCAAACCTAAACTTAATATAACTACACACCCCTGAAGTGCTGAAGCCAATCCATCGCCCACGGCGCTGCTGGTGGTAGATCTGAAAGGCTTCAAAAGAAGCGTGGTAGTGCAAGTCAACCCATTGCCAGTAGTCCAATCCGGCGCGCTTTAGATAGCGATCGCTAATTTCAAATCCCAACGGACCAACGAGATGCAATTCTGTCCCGGTAGCGGCACAGGTTCGAGCAATGTTGCCCGTATTTGGAGGAATTTGAGGATTTACGAGAACAACTTGAGGCATGGAGCCTTTTCCTGACCCTGAATAAGCTGCTTACCAGCAAAAGGCTTAGAGGTTAAAGCTTTTGGCAACCTCATCCTATTCTTGCAAGGTATCTATATCCTGATCCGGGTAGAACCTAAATGAAAGTGGCACATCTACCCATAGAGAGACGAAGAATATAGATTTTTTTAATAAGCAGCAACAACAAATGACCAATTAGAAATTGTAAAGCTTTTGAGCGCTACTGATAGCCTAAATTAAACAACTGATTAGGCAACTAAGGGCTGACACAGTTCTTGTTCGAGCGCTTGCTCTTGTTGAGCAGCTGTCTGAATCGCCTGCTGAATCACGCTGCGGCTGTTTTGAGTTTGCTGATATAGCTCTAGCCAGCGCTGCGCTTCGTTGCCTTCTCGCAAAATTTTCTTGAGCGGCAGCAGAAAACAGCTAAAGCCCTGTTTTTTGGCGATCGCCCATACTTCCTGGTACAGTTCCGCAATCCAATCTCGCGCTAGCAGAACCCTGCCATCTTGCCAGTGCCTTAGCTCTGCGTCCAGGCTGTTTGCTGCCGCTGCCGCTTCGTTTGCGTCCGTAAGTGCAACCAGGTCTTCTGCCCGATTTGCTGCTGGAAGTGTACTACTTTCCAATGGATCAAGCGATGGGTCAAGAATAAGCTGTTGCAGTCGGGCTTCTAACAGGGTCGTGATGGCGAGTAAGGCAATCGGGTCAATTACCAGGTCGCAAATTCGGAGTTCCAATCGATTCAGGTTGTAGGGGCGGCGATCGCCATTTGGTCGCACTGATGACCAAAGATGCCTGACGTTTTGCATTGTGCCTGCGACGAGCTGCTCCTCGGTCCAGCGGACGAAGTGAGCGTGGCTTTCAAATAGCGGCACATGAGCCGGAGTTTTTGGAAAAACGCCCCAACGGGTAGAATGGTAGCCCGTCGCTTCACCATCCAAAAATGGAGAAGACGCACTTAACGCCAAATACAGAGGCGCTTCTAGCCGAACTAGGCGGCAAGCCCGCATTAGTACTTCGGGGTCGCTGATGCCGACGTTAATGTGAATGCTGGCGGTGACAACTTTGGTGCCGTAAGTATTCTCGATGTAAGCGTGATAGGGATTGGCAGGGTCAGAGCGGTAGAAGCGATCGCTCTCTCCCAACGCTAATGTGCTGCCGGGAATCAGTGTATAGTCGCCCAACTGCTTCAGGTAAGCTCTGAGCTGTCGGCGGGGACGCACCAAGTCACACAGCAGTCGTTCATAGCGGCAAAGCGGAGCCGTTGTATACTCCACATTGCGGCTATCCGGTTCGCGCACAAATCCATCCAGTGCCGCTACAATCCGGTCAGACAGCCCGACGATTTTTCCGTCTGGCGTACCTGTGTACATTTCCACTTCAAACCCTTTGGTTAGCAGCACTGTCGTTTTCTCGCTTACAAAACCTTCTCTTTAAGTATCAGGGAAAACAGGTGACTGCATCCGTCGATTGGTTTAGCCCGACTGCTCATTGTTTAGAACCGATGACTCAACTTACCGCCGCTGAAGCCCATCAGATTTTGAAACCGTTTGACTGTCTCAGGCGAGATGATGCTCTCTCTCGTGCTAACAAACCTCGCATTCGTGAGGCCCTGCTGACGGTCGTGCAGCTTTCGGATTATCAAATTCTGGGCATCTGTGCAGACAATTTAACTGAAGGACAGCAAGCTCTCAAAGCTTACTCGGCCGCTTTGGGATACGCGCCTGAGTTGAAGGGAGGGGCGATCGCAGACGCGGTCTACATCAAATTCAACCCTAAATCTGGCTTGTGCTACGCCGAGGCTTACACAGGTGAGTATCGTGGTGTTTTGGTCTCCTGCCAATCTGCCTATGAGTCAGGCGTTAATGAGATGTATGGGCACCTACCGCTTGATCTGTTTGAAAACTAGATGATTCCTTAGACCTTCTGCATGAATGGGGCGCAGCGAAGCCACGCCTCCATATCACGCTTCAAAAAATGGTTCGTGCAAGGCATCTATTTTCTTGAAGCTAGAAATAGCCCTACCAGACAAAGCAGAATGCCGACTAGGTTAACCCTAGAAACATTCTCTTTGAGGAAAAATATCCCAATGGGAACCAGGAAAATGGTTGCAGCGACCGTTGCAAATACCCCTGCGATGCTGGTATCCCACCCGGCTCGGTAGACCAGTAGAAAACCCAGTTCAACAACAACAATCACGACCCCAAAGCAGGATGCTGATAGCAGGGAATCTTTGACCGCAGTCGTGCCAAAGGGTGTCACCAAATAAATTACAGTGCTTAGTAGAGCGGCTACGCAGTAAGCCATTGCCAGAATTAGGAATGGGCTAACGGAGTGTGGTTGCAACTTGACCGCTAGATGGTAAAGCACCACGCCCACAATTGCTAAGCTCATTGAGCCGATAAATCCAAACAATTTTTGTCTCCTGCTCTTTGAACTGGTCTGAGCATAGGGTGAGGGCGATCGCCCTGTCTTCCCAATTCCTCCCAGAAATGTCGAAATTCTCCGATCTGCTTAAAGAGAATTTCTGTAAGCTTTGGGTGTTACCTTCACATATTTACGGAAGACGCTAGTGAAATGGCTTTGATTTTGGAAGCCGACTTGTTGAGAGATGTCGGCGATCGCCAATTCTCGCTGAGCTAACAAATGCTTTGCCCTCTCGATTCGGCAACTCAGTACGTATTGGTGGGGAGTTTGTCCGGTGGATTGCTTGAATAAGCTGGCAAAGTAGTGGGGACTCATCTGAACGACGGCAGCAATCTCAGAGAGGCTCAAGTTTTGGTCAAGATGAGCTTGAAGGTGGGCGATTGTCACCTTTAACTTGAATAAAGATAATCCGCCTGCATAGGACTGAATTGCTGCCTTTTGGGTTGTGTAATGCTTGAGCAAATGAACAACTAACGCATTAACCATTGTCTCTACATAAAGACGGTTTGCCTCAAGCAAGGCACCCCCTCCCCCAACAGCAATCGATGATTCTAAGGATGTTCTCAGCGCTAATCCAATGTGCTGAATCAAAGGGTCTTGAGCAGTGCGGTAAGGCAGAATTTCAAGGCGATCGGGGTTAATCGATTCATAAACAGCCTGACTGAACAAAGTAGGGTCAAGATTCAGCTCAAGAAACTCAAAATCTTTCCTCCAACGCTGTTTCTGAGGGCAGCCAGCAGGATAAATACTGATATCGCCGTAGACAAAATGCTCTTGCCGAAAACGTCCTTCCCACCACTGCTCTTCTATCCCAGACGAGCCAAGGTGAATACTGATGGTATGTTGAGCGGGACAATATTCCGGCGTTTCATGAGCAGGTTGCTGATAATGCCCCAAGTGAATTCTTTCCCAAGCTGCTTGCCGGCTGGAAAGAATAGGCAGGCGAGAAAAGACCTGTAGAATACCGTCGTCCTGCGTGAAATCAATTTTTAAGGACTGCGTTGGAGAGGGCTGCATCGCGATTGAGTCCCAATTAAGGATGTTTGAAGCTTAGCGAATGTCCTCTGTGAAGGTGCAGCATTACTCGTTGACCTGGTTCTCATACTGCAACAGCAAAGGAACTACTGATAGCCTTAGTAGCGCAACGGGAACATTTAAAGCGTCACCTAATACTTAGGAAGCTTGAAAATGCTAAAGAGACTTACCGTAGTTGGAATAACTGTTGCAGCCTCAGCTTTGACGATTGCAGCTCCCGCACAGGCTGAGGTGAATCTTGCTTATGTAGATACCAATGAAGATGGAATTAACTACTACATTGATCTCGATAGCATTACTCGAAGTGGTGATTATGTAGAGTACATTCAGTCCGCTAACGATCAAACTCAATCTTGGTTTACAGTTGATGTGATGCGAGGAAACTGTGCTACTGGTGAAATGCAATTTCAGCTTGGCAGAGAATACGATGCAGATGGAACTCAAACTAGTGCTTATGATAGCCCTGGAGAGATCACGATTGTCCCTTTAGGTTCAGTCGGTGAGACAATGTTAAACACGGCTTGCAACAACTAAAAATGATGCTCATGTTAATAGAAACCCTTTGCTAATAGGCAAGGGGTTTCTTGTTTTTGGGCTCGTCATGTACTACAAACAAAAAGTGGGGTAGGACAACGCCCACCCCGCTTTTTCACTCTAGTCGAGCTAATTAGTACTAACCTAGTGCGTTCGCGCCGCCGACAACTTCTAGAATTTCCTGGGTAATTGCGGCTTGACGAGCTTTGTTGTAGGACAGAGACAAGCCTTTGATTAGCTCTTTAGCGTTGTCACTGGCGTTGTTCATTGCCGTCATTCGGGCAGCTAGCTCACTCGCTGCAGATTCTTGCAGAGCCCGCAACAACTGGTTGTTAAGATACAGCGGCAACAGTGCATCCAAAATTTGGATAGGATCTTGCTCAAAAATCATGTCTTGAGGCAAGGGTGCTTGAGCTGCGGCTTCGACTCGCTGGCGCTCAACCTGAAATTCACCGCCTCGACTGGTCAATCTAAAAATTTCGTCATCCTGTGGCTCTAACCCTTGTGGGTCGAGTGGCAACAGCGTCTGAACGACGGGACGAGAGCTAACCAGCGAGACAAACTTGGTGTAGATCAGTTCAACGCGGTCTACTTCTTCTGCCAGAAACAGAGACAGCAGTTCGTCGGCAATTTGAGAAGCTTCGGATGAGGTAGGGATCTGTTCTAGTCCAGAGAAGGAGGCGCTGATAGGACGCTCTCGACGCTGGAAGTACTGATTAGCTTTGCGACCAACAAGAACCAGTTTGTAGTTGATGCCTTCAGCCTGTAGCTCTTTGATGCGTACTTCAGCTCGTTTGATTACGTTGCTGTTGTAGCCACCGCAGAGACCGCGATCGCCCGATACAACTAGCAGACCAACGGTTTGCACATCCCGCTTCCGCAACAGCGGCAGGTCAGCATCTTCAAACCGAAGGCGCATTTGCAAGCCATAAAGTACCTGAGCCAAGCGATCGGCAAAAGGACGGGTTGCAATCACCTGCTCCTGGGCACGACGCACCTTAGCCGCCGCCACCAGTCGCATCGCTTCTGTAATTTTTTGAGTATTCTTGACCGACTTGATGCGATCGCGAATTGCTTTGAGGTTTGCCATAGGTAGGAAAGGGGGGGTAGGGGCTAGGGGCTAGAAGCTAGGGGCTAGCCCCTAGCTCCTCTCCTCTACGCCGTTGCCAGGAAAGTTTTCTTTTGTTCAGCGATCGCCTCTTTCAGCAAGGTTTCGGCTTCGTCGCTCAGCTTCTTCTCGGAGCGGACGATTTCGCCAAAACGGGGCTTACTGTTTCTCAAGTACTCACGCAGAGAAGCGGTGAAGCCTGTCACCTTATCAACGGGTAGGTCATCCAGGTAGCCGTTGATGCCTGCGTAGATGATGGCGATTTGCTCAGCTACGGGCAGCGGTGAGTTTTGTGGCTGCTTTAGAATTTCGCGCAAACGCTGACCGCGTGCAAGCTGGTTCTGAGTAGACTTGTCCAGGTCAGAAGCAAACTGTGAGAAAGCTTCCAGTTCAGCAAACTGAGCCAATTCCAGCTTCACCTTGCCGGCAACCTGTTTCATCGCCTTGATCTGAGCCGCGGAACCTACACGGGATACGGAGATACCCGCGTTTACCGCTGGACGTAGACCAGAGTTAAACAGGTCAGAGGACAAGAAGATTTGACCATCCGTAATCGAAATTACATTGGTAGGAATGTAGGCAGATACGTCACCAGCCTGGGTTTCCACGATGGGCAGAGCAGTCATGCTGCCTTCGCCCAATTCAGGGCTGAGCTTTGCCGCGCGCTCCAACAAGCGAGAGTGGAGGTAGAAAACGTCGCCAGGGTAAGCTTCACGTCCGGGTGGACGACGTAGCAGCAGGGACATCTGGCGATAAGCCTGTGCCTGCTTTGACAAATCATCGTAAACCACCAATGTCGCTTTGCCCTTGTACATGAAGTACTCAGCCAAGGTTGCGCCGGTGTAGGGAGCCAGGTATTGCAGGGTAGCTGGGTCGTTGGCGTTTGCAGCGACGACAATGGTGTAGTCCATTGCACCGCGCTCTGCCAAGGTGTCTACCACCTGAGCAACAGTGGATGCCTTTTGCCCGATCGCCACGTAGACACAGATTACATCTTCACCCTTCTGGTTGAGGATGGTGTCTACAGCAACGGCAGTTTTTCCGGTCTGGCGGTCACCAATGATCAATTCTCGCTGTCCCCGACCGATGGGAATCATTGCGTCGATTGCGGTGATACCCGTTTGTAGAGGCTCATACACCGACTTCCGGGCAATGATGCCGGGAGCGGGAGACTCAATCAGGCGGGTTTCACCTGTATTGATGTCGCCTTTGCCATCAAGAGGACGCGCCAATGCATCGACCACACGGCCAATCATCGCATCGCCCACTGGAACTTCGGCAATTCTACCGGTTGAGTTGACAGAGCTGCCTTCCTGGATGCCGCGACCGTCACCCATCAAAACCGCGCCAACGTTGTCTTCTTCCAGGTTGAGGGCGATACCAACGGTGCCGTCTTCAAACTCCAGCAGTTCTCCCGCCATTGCCTGATCTAGACCATAGATCCGGGCAATGCCGTCGCCTACTTGCAGGACGGTTCCTACATTGGAAACCTTGACATCCTGGTCATACTGTTCAATCTGCTGCCGAATAATGCTGCTAATCTCGTCTGGTCTAATCGCTACCATGATTGCTTCTCTCTAACAAGATGATAAACACAAGATGATGAAAGGAGTCGATTTGCGCGCTTACGTTGCGCTACTCAAGCGAAGCCCAATTCTTCTTAATTGCCCGCGCAGGCTAGCATCAATCACCTGGGAGCCAACTTTAATGATGACACCGCCAATTAGATCAGGGTCGATATTTTTTTCTAGCTCAACCTGCTGTGCGCCGACCAAGGTCAAAACTTTTTGACGAACGGACTCTTCCTGAGCTTCTGATAAATCTACCGCCGAGATGACTTCTGCCAAAACGGTTTGCTTCAGTTCGCGCAGGAGTACCTGGTATTGCTTACAGATTCCCTCCAGGAAAAGAACACGACCGCGATCGACCAGAACTCTGAGGAAGTTCAGCATAAAAGGATGAACCTGCTCTCCAGCAAGCTGTTCTAGCGCCCCTTTTTTGGCTTCTGGCTTGGTTAGTGGGCTAGACAAAAACTGGCGTAACTCTTCTGATTCGTTTAGCAGACTGAGCAAGTAGGCAACGTCTTCACCAAAGCGGTCGGTTAAGTCATTTGATTGAGCTACCGCCATGAGTGCTTTGGCATACGGCTCCAGGATTCCTCCCATCACTAGCGTATCTTTCACGACTCTCCTCCTAGCATAGCGATGCTGTGGTCAATCAACTGCTGCTGCGTATTTTCATTCAAGTCAGACTTGAGACGAGATTCAGTCTGTGTCAAGGCCAGTGCTACAACCCGTTGACGCAGTTCAGCGATGATCCGCTCTTGCTGCGAGTTGAGGTCTTGCGCGGCAGCGGCTTTGATACGCTGAATGTCTTGCTCAGTCTGGACTAAGACCGCTTCTTTTGCCTTCTTGGCGCTTTCTTCAGCAGCAGCACGAATGCGGGTTGCTTCAGTCTGCGCTTGAGCTAGCTTTTGCTGCTGATCTGCTAGGGCTGAGGCTGCATCTTTCTTCCGCTTTTCTGCATCTCGAATGGCAGTCTCAATTTTTTCGCGGCGTTCTGACAGGATCTTTCCTATAAATCCGCGACCAAAGTAAAACAACACTCCCAGGATAATTGCCAGGTTAATTAGGTTGGTATCCAGAATGTTGAAATTTAACCCGAATCCACCTTCTTCGGCCGCTTCCGAGAAATCGTTGGCGATCGCCCCAGCCTCGGCTGCTAAAAATAACAAAGTCCCCATGATTCCTTCTCTAATCTGCTCGACCTTACACCGAACCTAGCCCACTGCCGATGAGCCTAAAAGCTTTTCTAAAATTTGGCGGCTAAGTGCATCTACCTGCTGTTCAAGCGATTGCATCGCCGCTTGCTTTTGCTGGTCTAGCTCCTGCTGCACCTGTTCACGCTGTGCCTGAGCTTCCTGCTGGGCTTCGGCGATCTTGGTAGCAGCAATCTTTTGAGCATCCGCTTGAGCCGCTGCGATTACCGCTTGAGACTGTCTGCGGGTTTCTGCCAACTCCTGCTCATATTGCTTCGCTAAATGCTCTGCCTTTGCCAACCGCTCACGAGCATCGGTCAAGTTAGTACGGATGTAGCTGTCACGTCCATCAATGGCCTGCCCAAGCGGCTTATAAAAAATGGCATTGAGAATGGCAACCAGAATGAGGAACTGTACCGCCATCAGCGGCAAGGTTGCATCTATGTCAAACAGTCCGCCTCCTCCCTCTTCAGCGGCAGCCTCGACAGCAAGCAGAATCGTCCAATAACTCATATTCAGTGCCCCAGTTTCCTAAAACTCCAAGTGGGGGTCAGACAACAAATTGGCTGTCATGTCTACCAATTACTTTTGAGAAAAGCTTCTCTAAGCAAAGCGAATGGGTAGAGACGTGTGCCTCTACCCAAATCCCCAAGCTTAGGAGAAGGGGTTAGCAAACAACAGTACGAGAGCAACGACTAGCCCGTAAATCGTCAACGCTTCCATGAACGCCAAACTGAGCAGCAGCGTACCGCGAATTTTGCCCTCTGCTTCGGGCTGACGAGCAATACCTTCTACAGCTTGACCGGCTGCATTACCTTGACCAATACCAGGACCGATCGCAGCCAGACCAACAGCCAGAGCAGCAGCTATAACAGAAGCAGCGGCAATTAATGGATCCATGATGTTTTCCTTACCTTGAGTACAAATTAGACAGATGTGCGTCAACGAACGAGCAGCGCATTTCACGCTGGATGCAGGTTGCTAAGCGTTGGGTTACCCAACCGCTACAGCAGAGCCTTACAAGCAACTGAGGAGACTAGTGTTCCTCATGACCCTCACCATGATGATCCTCCATCGCTTCTCCGATGTAGGCTGCCGCCAGGGTCGCAAAGATGAGTGCCTGAATTGCACTGGTAAAGAGACCCAAAGCCATTACTGGCAGCGGTACAAACAAAGGCACGAGGAGAACCAGCACTCCAACCACTAGTTCATCTGCCAGGATGTTGCCAAACAGACGGAAACTAAGGGAAAGAGGCTTGGTAAAATCTTCAATGATTTTAAAGGGCAGCATGAAAGGTACAGGCTGCACGTAGTTACCGAAATAGCCCAACCCTTTCTTACTGAACCCAGCATAGAAATAAGCCAGGGAAGTTAGCAGCGCAAAGGCGATCGTCGTATTGATGTCGCTTGTCGGCGCAGCCAGTTCACCTTCGGGTAGCTCAATCAATTTCCAGGGCACCAGAGCGCCTGACCAGTTTGAGACGAAGATAAACAAAAACAGCGTGCCAACAAAGGGAACCCAAGGGCGATACTCCTTTTCACCAATCTGATCTTTTGCCAGCCCTCGAATAAATTCCAACGCATATTCCATCAAGTTCTGGGTTCCTGATGGAACTCGTTGAAGATTTCGCGTTGCGAGGAGTGAAACAATGACCAGAACGCCAATCACAAACCAGGAGGTAAGAAATACCTGCCCGTGTACTTTGAGATTGCCGATATGCCAGTAAAGATGCTGACCAACTTCTAGCTCAGCCAGGGGAAAAGAGGTGAAGGCACTTAGAGAATTCAGCATTTCCATTCGCAAGGTTTCCCCAGAGAATTGTGGAGTACCAGACTCGCCTGACCTAGTTTGGATCAGGCACAACCGATGTTCGCAGGACGTAAATGATGAGCCCAGCTTTGTAAGTCAGAAATCCTAAAAAAATAGGCATGATTTGAAGCTGATCCCAGCGTGATGCCACTAGAATCAACAGAATCAGAAGGGCAAGCCGGGTGTTACTCAGGCGCTGCTTCTCTCTGCCAAGCTGCTCAACGTTTTTAGCCAACATCCTCAAGTAAACCACACCCGTACACGCTCCGATCAGATAATTCAGAGCAATGTTTAGGGAATAGAAAATCCATACAGAGATAAAAATTATCCCAGTGAGAACGAGGATCACTTTCAACAAATCTTGTTGAAGCTTGATGTATTCCTGCATTGAGGAATTTGGATCTGGCGGCAAACCACCAGATGGGGTGTCTCCTTGATCAGGAGCGGTTTCTAGGGATCTTTCTGGCGAGTTCACAGGTTAGAACTTAGCTCAGAGAACTGGCTTTACGAGTGCGGAACACGATCGATCATATCACTCGCTGGTAACAATACTTAAGGAATTATTTAGGGGATTGAGAATTGGGGATCGGGGGTTGGGTGATGGGGCGATCGCTCCATCTCGGCTGAAACGTTTCCCTTAATTTGTTTCAAGGCGATCGCTCTACAACCTCTCCACCATCTGGACCTACTGAGCTACGGCTAGGCTTGCTGCTCTGCGATTTCCAGCTACATTTGGGCAAGCTGTTGCTCAATTGTCTTGGTCAGCGGAGTCTCGATATCTCCGGTGTGCTGAGTTGTTACGGTTTCAATCAGGACAATCCAGCATTCATTTTCGGCAACTGGGTTGTGCATCACGCCTTTGGGTACCACGCAAAAATCGCCTTCTTCAAGTTCGACTACATCATCTTCAAACTGAATCACTAAACGCCCCTTGACAACGTGGAACAATTCGTCCTCGTGGTCATGCTTGTGCCAAGCCAGTTCACCTTTAAGCTTCGCGACCTTAATGTACTGGTCGTTAACCTGACCAACAATTTTAGGTGACCAAAATTCAGTAATACTCTGGAGTTCCTTCTCAAAATTTTTGCTGAGCTGCATTTTGGTTTCCTTGGACTTTCGTTCAACTCGGAACTTTCACTCAAATTGGCTGACAACCAGTTGAGAATCTAAGAGTTCAAATAGGGCTTCAAACTAAAACTGAATTAAGCGTTGCTGCTAAAGGTGCGCCGGTAACAGGTAAAAGCACCTGTGACGGGTGGCTGCTGCCACTATATATGGATAGCGTGATGATTTGAGCGTCTATGAGCTGACTGTTGCCGGGTGACGTGCCTGTACCGGGATTGACAGCGTAAGCAGGAAAGCAAGCAGCACTGAAGCTGAGTCGTAGAGCATTTCCTTTGGCAATTTGAGCGCAGATAGGTTGCAAGATGATCTGGAATGGCCCGGTGAAATTTGGAGTGGCATCATCTGGGCTTGAGTCGATTCGCAGGTAGCCTTGAGCTAGGTTAAAGGCGCTACCGTTGGGATGAACTTCGGATAGGACGGCACAGAGGTCGAAGCTGGGAGCATCAGCAGTGCAGTAGAGTTGGGTGATCGCCTCCCCCATTAAATACAAATCCTCATCCAAAGGCTTCGTTGTATAGGTCACAACATCAGTCCGGCAATCGACTGCTGAGCGATCGAATGAGCCTGCTGGAAATGCAGCGTGTCCCCCGACAGACGGTACGGGTCGCCAGGGGTCATGAACAAAGACATCTTGTGCATCGGATGTGGGCGGTGTTTTTTCCAGGCTGCCTTCCTGATCGCTCATGCTGGCAAGTCCGGTGCTATGGAGGAAGTAGGGTTGTTGCTTGGCGGTGGGGAATTTTGGGAGCGATCGCCACTGATTACTCCCTAGTTCGAACAGGTGAACAGGCTTCTCGTTTAACAGCCCTGTATCAATGCCTTTGAGAAACTGGTCAAACCAGCGGATTTGCAGGCGATCGATCGGGTTTGCTGCCTCTGTGCCATAGTCAACCGCTCCAACTTTTCGCCCCCAAGGGAGGTGTGCCCAAGGTCCGACCCAGAGATGCTGTGGAAATTGGCTGCGGGCGACCATTTCACGGTAAAACCTGAGCGTTCCGCGCATATAGGTATCAAACCAACCGCCAATGTGCAGCATTGGCATATCTACATTGTCCAGATAGCGCCCAGGTGAAAGGTTTTCCCAATAGTCATCCCGCTGGGGATGGTCTAACCAGGCGTGATAGTAGGAATCGGGGGCAAGCTGCTTGAGCAAGCCAGAGCGAACATCGACCGGATCAGGGAGAGGCGGATTTCGGGCAGCTCCGTAGAGGGTCAGGTATGCTTCCTCATCACCCTTGAGTCGAGCCGTTTCGGCCGCCAGCTGAATTGCCCAGCCTAGATTAGTCTGTAAGCAAAAGGCTCCTCCTTCATAAGCCCAATCTGCGTAGAGGTCATAACCGATCATGGCAGGGCAGATGGTTTTTAGGGCGGGGGGACAACTACCAGCCGCATAAAGCTGAGTCATTCCCTGATAGGAAAAGCCGTACATTCCCACTTGCCCGGTGCTGCTTGGGAGTGTCGCTGCCCAGTTGACCGTGTCGCCTCCGTCCTCGACCTCGTAGGCAAATAGGTCAAACACTCCTTCTGAGGTGCCTCGTCCCCGTACATCCTGAATTACAACAATGTAGCCGTGAGCGGCATACCAGGTGGGATGAGCATAGACCACTGTGGAGGCGATCGCCCGTCCATAGGGCTGTCGCATTAGCAGCACGGGAAACTCCCCCTCAGCATCGGGGTAGTAAACATCTGCATCTAGCCGCACGCCATCGCGGGTCAGCATGGATGCAGTTTGTTTTTGTCGAACTAGGAGCATGAATTCAATAGGGTACAGCACTTAGGCTAGGGGCTTGGCACTGCTAAGTTCCTACAGCAGGCTAATTAATCTACATTTTTTAGCGCGGCACCAGTGAATCAGAGCGACTCAAAACTGCCATGTCTTCTGCGTCTAGCTCAACTGGAGTGCCGCTGCGAATCAGTTCAGCAAAGTCTTCATTCGGCACCATAATGCATAGAGTGTACAGGCGATCGGAACCTGTATTTTCCAGCACATGGGTTCCAGTAGGCGGCACTAAGACGCTGTCTCCTGCTCGAATCGATACTGTTTTGCCATCACAGGTTGCGAGCCCTTCGCCCTTGAGGACAAAGAACATTTCAACTGCAAGCTGATGTCGGTTGGGAGGTGTTTTGCCGCCTACGTCAAAGATTTCTACGCAATAGGTTAAAGACATGTTGGCGATCGTGGGGTCAAATACGATCGCCAATCGATTGCTGTCGTGAGGGCTGATCCGAAAGGTCTGGTAGTCTTTGGGAGATTTATAAACCGGAATAACACAAGCAGAATCCATGAGATTCCTCCGGGAGTAGTGAGTGTTTCTAACCGATCGCTTTTAGTAAAGTTTCAGAATCGCTGACAAATCCAAAGCACTGATTGACGTTATAAATGGTCGCTTTGAAGCAGTAGTCGGGAGAGGTGGTGGCGGTGCAATCGCGCAGCAAAATGCAGTCATAGCCGAGGAAATTGGCATCCTGTAAGGTTGCCATGACGCACTGGTCAGCATTGACCCCAGCAAAGAAAATCGTGGTTCGACCCAGGTTTCGCAGAATGCTATCTAGCGGCGTGTCCCAAAAGCCGCTCATCCGGTACTTATCGACGTACACATCGGTAGGCTTTTGCTCTAGCTCGTCTACCACAGCCGCTGCCCAACTGTCTTTCATTAGAACAGGTGCCGAATTTGTGGGAAGCGGGTCGCCTAGACCAACACCTTCTCCCGTTGGGTTGTAAACGTGACGCAGTCCGGCACTGATATTGAGTAAATCAGGGCGGTTGCCCCAGTTAATCCAGAGAATTGGTACACTAACCTGCCGAAGTTCTGGCACCAGAGTTTTGAGGGGGGCGATCGGGTCACGCGCGGGGGTGACATCGACACCAATATGCGCTAGCCAACCGTCAGGGTGACAGAAGTCGTTTTGCATATCGATGATAGCGATCGCCGCCTTTGCCAAATCTAGCCGCAGGGTCTTCGTATCAGTCGCCAATGTGATCGGTCTAGGTGGCAGGGGCGGACGGGTAATGTCTGCGGTTGCAGCATCCACCAACCAAGCATTAGGCGCGACACCCAGAGTCCGGAGTTGAGTCATAGGTCGTTCAGGTCAAGAGCTATGAAGATTGCAAAATGGGCAAAATTAAGAGTGAAATCTGTAAGCCGTTGAGAATCAGAACTGAGCCTTTAAACCTTCTGTGGTAAACCAAAACCGGACTGGCTTCAGTATTGAGGGGCACTTCTTGGCTTACCTCTGCCTAAAGAGTTAAGCCGTGAATTCTTGAGCGAGGTTGCGAGGTTTGGGACAATCTCACCAGTAGCCAAGCCTGCTACATCGAAATCAGGTTTACGAATGTACAATCTATCCTGAAATAGGGAGTTGGCAACGTATTGTTATTGCTCCTTAAAATTGTTCTTCCCTGAAAGAATTTCCCCCTGAAACTCTTTTCGAAATTTGCTGCAAAGGATAGAAATCGTGAGTTTTACAATTCAAAATGTTCTGATTCCAACTGAGCAGGGTTATGAAACGGTTGACGTGCAGATTAAGGGCGATCGCATCACTCAAATTGGCCCGAACCTGGAACCAACTGGAACCCTGATCGACGGACGCAACAAACTGCTGCTTCCTGGATTTGTCAACGCTCACACCCACTCCTCAGAAATGTGGCAGCGGGGCATCATTCCACCCCGACCGCTAGAACTTTGGATTGCCGAACTCTACGACTTCACGCCGCTAAACCCCGAACAAATTTACCTTAGCGCCCTCGGCACAGCAGTTGAAACGCTGCTCTCTGGCGGCACCAGCGTCGTCGATCATCTGGTGCTAATTCCTGGACAGGAGGCGGAAACAATTGCCGCTGCGGTACGAGCTTACCGAGAAGTCGGCATTCGAGCCTTTGTTGGTCCGCTGATTCAGGATGAATCGTTGGGGGCAAGCGTTCCCACGGGTGGCGAAGAAGTTAAACACGAACCCTACCTTCGCACTACCCAAGCCACGCTCGATCTAGTTCAAGATGCGGTGGAGAAATTTCACCGTCCCGCTGAAGGCATCAGCATTATGGTTGCGCCAACGGGAATTCAACTCTGCTCAGATGCGCTGTTTGAAGGCTGTGCTGAGTTGAGCGATCGCCACGACCTTTGCCGCCACGCCCACCTACTTGAGACAAAAGCCCAGCAAATTCTGGCGCAAGAAAAATATGGTTGCACTGCTGTCGAACACCTGAAGCACATTGGCTACCTCAGCCCTCGCACCTCTTTAGCGCACTGCGTTTGGCTCGATGACAGAGATATCAGCATCCTGGCAGAGACTCAATCCACCGTCGTCCACAACCCTCTCAGCAACTTGCGTCTGGGCAGCGGCATTGCTCCCATTCCCAAATATCGGCAGGCAGATGTGAATGTCGCCTTTGGCTGTGATGGTTCAGCCAGCAACGACTCGCAAGATTTGCTCGAAGCCATCAAAATCGGCTCCATCCTGCACAACATCACCGACATGGACTACCGCCACTGGATTTCACCCCGCGAGTCGGTCGAAATTGCCTCCCTCGGTGGCGCAACCGGACTCAATATGGGCGACCAACTAGGAACGCTCACGGTCGGCAAAAAAGCAGACCTGGTGCTGTACGACCTGACCAATCTTTCCCTACTGCCCCGCACCGACCCAATTGGACTGCTGGTTTTGGGGCGTCCCGTGCAAGCAGTCAGTAGCGCTTGGGTAGATGGCAAACAGATTATCGCTGACGGTAAAGTTACGACTATCGATGTCAATCAGCTTAGACAAGCTCTCTTTGACCACAGTGAATGGCGCACTAACCGCAAATCTAAAACAATGGAAGAAATGGAGATTCGCTATCGTGCCGTGATGGGACTGCCGGAAGGAGTGGCTAGGGGCTATAGCTAAGGTTTCTCGTTTCAAACTCAGCCTGCTAACTGGTCGAGATGGTTACTCCCATTCCTAGCCTTTGTTGTTCTCTAGCCCCTATTATTTCTCCTTCAGAGAATTTTCTGATCCCATCCTATTTGCCTGATTAAGGATATCAGGGGGTGCCTTTGACCCCGCGAATTTGCTGCACAGGTTCCCTATCGGCTTGGGCAGGTTGTTTACCGCGATCGCACCTCATGAAAAATCCAAGATTCAGCGCATGATTCGGATCTTGCTAGTCGATGACCAAACTATCATCTGCCAGGCGTTGAAAGCTCTACTTGACCGTCAACAAGACTTTCAGGTCGTTGGCATTGCCGCAGATGGGTACACCGCAATCGAGCAAGTTGCAGCTCTGCGACCCGATGTGGTGTTGATTGACATTCAAATGCCAGGACTGGACGGCGTTGCCGCAACGCGATTGATCAGCCAGAGATTTTCGGGCGTTAAGGTTTTGGTGCTAAGTGGCCATGACGATGGCGCATATCTCAAAGCGGCTCTCAGTGCAGGTGCACAGGGCTACTTGCTTAAAGATACGGGCGCAGAAGACTTAGCAGCTGCGATTCGATCTGCTCATCGGGGCTATGGTCAGATGAGTCCGGGGCTGTTTGAGAAGATGATGTCCCGGAAGGAAGAGGAAGACGTTGCCATTCCCCCTCCTGCACCTGAGTCAACTCAAGCTGTCTTATCAGAGACGGAGTTGCTGTTGCTGCTGCAAAGTTTTGACCCGCCTGCACTGTCAGATGTGGTCGAGCGGACAAAGGAGCAGGGGGCAGCCACCGAACTGCTCAACACCCTAAGCCATCACTTGAGAAGTTCCCCAACTAACTTAGCAACGCTTTACCTATCTGGAGCGTTAGCCGGAAGTCGGGCGGCTCAAGACCCAGAACATCGGTCTTCTGCAATGCAGTATCTGCGGTTTGGCTTTAAAGAAGGAATTCGACAAGGGCTACCTGCTGAACATTTGCTGCTGTTTTACCGGGAGGGGGCAAAACTGGAGTCCGAGGAGGCATTTGGCTGGCTATCGCAAGCCGGAAGTCCCTGGAACAACGAGGCAGGGATGGTATTTCTCAGCCAAGAAGCTGCCCAAACCTTTGGTCAAGACTCCGTTCAGTATCGAACCCTATCGGCGCTAAGGCAGATCAGGAGCCTAAGAACCTTAAGCGAAACCTGTAGATCACTCACTCCCAAGCTGCAAGTTCTACGCCAGGGACTCACCAAGCTTGAGCCAATGGTTCCCGCGATCGCCCATGCAGGTGGTCGCACCCAGCAAAACGGCAGAAGATAGCCCCGTTGGTGCTGCTACCCGCAGTGTCCGATTCGCAAGTGCCCCCTTGCCAGCAAGCCTGTTCCTAACCTGCCATTCCCCTACCCACCCACCCGTCAACCTACAAGGCGCTGATCTGCGAGGAATTTAATATGATTATGGCAAATCAAAAAAACGAGCTAGAGCAAGTCGAGTTAGAGCTTTCAGAACTGCGAAGCCACCTCGAGCAATCTTTTGGCGTACTGGACGGGCTAGCCCAGGTACAGGCACGATTTGAAGAACTGGCACGCACCTATCAAGATTTCAAAGTGCGGGTGGGTGAAGCCGGGGCCGTGTTGGGTACTGTCACCCAGCAACAGCAGAAACTAGAACAGCGCTTTTCTAGCCTGGAGCAGGAAATTGGGTCAGGCTGGAGCGAAATCCGCAAAGAACTGTCTCAGATTAGGGGTGAAGTAGGAGAGGGCGATCGCCAGCTCAACCAATCCATCACGGAGCAGGTGATCCATCTTCAGCGGTTAGAAGAACGGTTTGGTGACGTTTCACGCAACTTGACCAACCAGCGAGACGAAATCTCTACAGAACTGTCTCGTGCCCATGAAGCACTCAGAAACCAGGTCGAAGAAGCCAAAGCTAACCTGGAAGCCTTCGTTCAAACTCAGGGCGGTTCTGATCAACGAGTGGCAGAGCTAGAGAAACTCATCGAAGCAAGCTGGAAACAAGCCCGTAACGAGCTATTGCAGGCCCAGGAAGAACTCAGCACCGCCGATCGCACCCTTGGCTCTGAAGTGTCTAAGCAAATTAACGGGCTAAAGCGAGAAGTTGAAGGGCGGCTAGGCACCATCCTGCAAGAATGGATGAACCAGCGGGAAGCGATGCGCGCCCCGATGGAAGAATTTGAGGCGCGGCTCAGAACCGAACTGCGGGCTAACCTCACTCGCTTGCGCGAAGCAGGGCTAAATCCAGCCAGCTTTGAAAAACTCGACAAACTTGAAACCCAACTGCGCGGCGTTCAGTCCTCTTCTCAAGAGACAAACAAACAGCTTCGCCAGATGAGCAAGCGGCTGACCCTCACCACCGTGATTGCTTGTGTTGCTCTCGCCCTGCCTGTTGCCCTCGTTGCACTCAACCCAGATCTGCTTCCCTTGGGCAACGCGCCCGCCCAACCGGATGCTCAACCGGGCGCTCAACCGAACAATTAGGGAAGTCAAAACAATCAAGATCAAGGATGAGGGATAGGAAATGAAGTCAGGTGGACAAGGTTCACCTGATACCAATTTGATTTGAAGATGTTGCAGATGTGGGTAAGGGCGCACCGCAGTGCGCCCTTACAGAAATTGACGTGTCGCTTCTTCAATACCCCTCAGTCATGAAACTTAACAGGAGTATGGGCTGTGTTGGGTTTCGCTTTGCTCCACCCAACCTACAAGTTAGGGTGCTGTGGTTGTTTAGAGGTACCGCTTCATCCGTCATCCTTCCTCTACGGCAGCCAGGGATATTGGCGAAAGTCGGGCTTGCGTTTTTCCAGAAATGCCTGCTTCCCTTCTGCTCCCTCTTCAGTCATGTAGTAAAGTAGCGTGGCGTTGCCTGCTAGCTCTTGTAGCCCTGCCTGCCCGTCACAATCGGCGTTAAAAGCAGCTTTGAGACAGCGGATGGCGATCGGGCTTTTTTCTAGAATTTCTTCTGCCCATTGAATGCCTTCTGCCTCCAGTTGCTCAGTTGGAACAACGCAATTCACCAGTCCCATTTCCAGAGCTTGAGTAGCGCTGTATTGGCGGCAGAGATACCAGATCTCCCTAGCTTTTTTTTGTCCAACGATGCGGGCTAGATAGCTTGCACCAAAGCCACCGTCAAAGCTGCCGACCTTTGGACCGGTTTGACCAAAAATGGCGTTGTCAGCGGCGACCGTCAGGTCACAGACCAGATGCAGCACGTGTCCGCCACCGATCGCATACCCCGCGACGAGAGCAATCACGACTTTGGGCATCGAGCGAATCAACCGCTGCAAATCCAGCACGTTGAGACGCGGAACGCCTGTCTCATCCAGGTAGCCCCCCTCACCCCGGACGCTCTGGTCGCCACCGGAGCAGAAGGCGTATTTGCCATCGGTATGCGGCCCTGCGCCCGTAAATAGGACAACCCCAATGCGGCTGTCTTCGCGGGCGTTGCTAAACGCGTCGTAGAGTTCAAATACCGTTTTTGGGCGAAAGGCGTTACGTTTGTGGGGACGGTTAATGGTGATTTTGGCGATGCCGTCAGTTTTGTGATATAGGATGTCTTCGTAGGTCTTGGCGACCTGCCATTCAACTTGCATTAATTGCGTTTGCCAAAAAGTTTACGTATCCATTGTGCTGGGAAGGGTGGGCAACGCAGCAAGTAGATTGTTGGCAACTTGCGATAAGCCCAATTCCACAGTTTTAAAGAAACTGGGATTGAGCAAGGCTCTGATTTGGATCAGGGCTTCAGGGTCAGAAATTTCCTGGTGGCTAAATCCGTTTTCTAATGCGGTGATGTGGCGGACATGGACATCAAGACGATGGGCGATCGCTCTCAGATACATTGTCTCTCGTGCATCCACTTCACCATCAGAAGCAGCCATTTCATAGCCTAGTGCGATCAGCAGCAACCGTTCTGGCTCTGAAAGGGGGGTTGCCAGGTTCAAGACTTGCTGAGGGTTGAGATAAACTTGCTGCCGCTCAATCCCGTGGATCATCTCCTGAATGAGCGGATAAAGGCTGTGGTCTGGCGTGACAAAAGACTCCAGCAACACTTGCAGCCGCTGCTGTTCGGCGCTGTCTATTTTGCGATCGATGACGATCACGCCCAACATCACCGTGACCAGTGCTGCCAAAAACAGCAGTGTGGGGCTGAGATCCTGTTGTTTGAGATCACGCCCGGTCACTTGTGAGAGTAGCGTTATCGCTTCCGGATCAACCAGGGATACATCCATACGCCAATATTATGGGTTTCATAGTCTACTCTTAGCCTAAAACTCTACTGTAAGGCAGAAATTTTAGGCAAAGTCATAATCTTTCAGGCTTAACCCCTTACCTTAGTAGGTGACTATATTCTCGTTGTGCCGAAGGTTGAACTGTGAACGCGACTTTAGAACAAGCTCAGACTTTAAAGCAAGCGTTGGTAGATTTTGTGCTGGATGCCGAAGGCGCTCTGGCGGAAGCGCTAGAAACCTATGCGGCAGAACAGGCACGGCGAAAAGGCGTTTCGCAAGATCTGATTATCGATATGTTTTTGACCGAGGGCAGAGTTGGCGACAAAACGCCGATCGCCCTCTTTATCGAAGATCAGCCTGACTTAGGTGAAGCCGATCGCCAGCTTGTACTGGGCTGGGAAAAAACATTCACTGGCTTATTTGCCGTCGAACAGGTGATGCCAGATGGCTTTGAGCTAGTGAACTGGCTCACCGAAAAGCATTATCCGGTTAAACCAACGGGCGATCGCCCTACCACTGAACTGGCTCGTCTCAAGCTTGGGGAAATCGTGCTGACCCGGATTTCACCGCTGAACGAAACAGACTGGATTTTTTCCGGTCCGTTGTCACTTTTAGGAAGGCTAGGCAAACCCAAACTGGCAGTGGCGATCGGCAACTTCAAAGACAACCACAAACAGTCCCTCTATGGCGATGCGCCAGACTTGCTAGAAGAAGCATGGCAGTCAGTCGAAAAATATCACCTGGCATTCTTGGACTTCTTTGGCAGCGAGGAAATTACCCTACCTGGCTATCAGCTCAACAAGCAAATGGGTGAATTTCGGGAAGTCCTTTCCAAGCGCTTCCTGGCAGATGCTGGTATTGACGACTCAAAATCGTTAGCCGAACTCGCTGCCGAAGCCGGAATTGATGAGGAGGAAATGACTGCCGCCGCTGAGGAATCTGGGGCCGATGCAGAAACAATTTCCAAAGTGCTAGCCAGCAAAGGCGGCAAAATGGCGGCACCCCAGGTGCAACTACCCGACGAATTGAAAAAGGCAGAACAGGTCACGGTACTAGCTCATCCCAAATGGGGACAAATGTTCCTGCCGCATCACAGCCAGTTCAAAGCCATCCTGGAATCAGAGGACTGGCAAACGAACGAACGAACTGGCAAGCTGGTTCGCCAATACTTACAGGCTCCCGAAGCAAACTTTTTCGTCTGGCAGCAATTGGCAGAACAGTATCCCCAGCGGCTTGAGCAAGTTTTGCAAACCGTACTAGACCGTCCTGACTTTCAGTTAAAGGATTTAGCAGCCCTGCTAAGAGAGAACGGCAAGCCCACAGAGCCAGAGCTTCCCGAAATCGCTAGCGTCCCAATTCACCTGCACAACCTGTTTGAAGCCGCGATGATCGAGGTGAATAAGTCCAGTAAAGCGAAGGGCAAAAAGGCGAAAAAGAGCGGATTTGGAAAAGGGTAATGAGTAGGACTTAAACCCCTACCTCAACGTTGCCCGACTGCGACCTCGGCGGTTTTTGCTGGTGACAGGGGGACGAATCAAGGCTCTGGTGTCGGGTGCGACTTCAGAATTATCTTTAGCGATCGGGATGGTGAAATGAAACTGGCTGCCCTGATCTCGTCCTGCTGACTCGGCCCAGATTTTCCCGCCTAACCCCAAAATAATTTGGCGACAGATAGCAAGCCCTAATCCAGTGCCGCCAGCGGTGCGGCGTAAAGCTCCTTCTTCCTGGTAGAAGCGATCGAAGACGACCTCCAGGCGATTGGGTTCGATGCCGCGTCCGGTATCGGTGATGGTAACTTCTAACATGTCACCGCCATTCGGCTTTGCTTGAATTAACACCTGTCCTTCTGGCTCGGTGAACTTGCAGGCATTGTCAAGCAGTTTGGAGAGAACTTCTACCAGCCATTCGCCATCTGCTCGAACGAGCGGCAGTTCTACAGGCACTTGAGCTTCGATGTCGGGCAAATGTTCTTTAGTTTTGCGGGTGCGAATGCTGCTTAACGCTAAGTCCACACATTCGTCCAGGGCAAGGGGTTCCAAGTGCCATTCCACCCGACCACTCTCTAAGCGAGATAGGGTGAGGAAGTCTTGCACCAGCTTTCGCATCCGTTCTGCGTCGGTGAGGGCGGAGCTAAGCATGACCTGCCGCAACTCCAAGGGCATGTCGGGTTCGCTAGCAAGGCTTTCGAGGCAAACCTGAATGGTCGAAAGAGGCGTTCGCAGTTCGTGTCCGGTGATGGCGATCAGGTTGCTGCGGGTGCGTTCTAGTGCTTCTAGCTGTTGGTTGAGGTCTTCCAGGTTGGCGTAGGATTCAGCTTGAATCAGGGCAACTCCAAGTTGGGTGGCGATCGCCTCCACCATTGCAATGTCGTCTTCTTCCCAGGGATGCGGTTCCGGCGCACAACCCTGTAGCTCAACCATGCCCATCAATCGCCCCTGATAGACAATCGGCACCATCACCCACGAGCGAATTTGCCAGCGATCGATCCAGTCTTTGAGCGGCGTCAGGTCGTAGTTTGTTTCTTGTTGAGTGTCGGTAATGGACACCGGTTCTCGCTTTTGAGCTACTACTTGAAATAGCGGATTGTCTTGCAAGGACAGCGTTTGATTGGACAGAGATCTGAGGGTCAGAGCCGCCAAAAATTCATGCTGCACTATAACGGACGTATCTGCTGGCTTACAGCGGTAGAGAATGCAGCGGCACACGTCCATTGCCTGCCCCAGTTCTTGGACGGCGACGGTAAAAATCTCTTCAGGGTCGAGCGATCGCCGAATTGCTGCAGTGATTGAGTTGACCAATCGCTCTTTGCGTTCCTGTGCCGAAATCGAACGGTAGGCCTTGAGCAGCTTGTATTGCCCCGCCTGCAAATACGTGACTAATCGTTGCACAAAGGGATCGGGGTCAACACCCTGCAAACCCGATGAAACCTCTTCGGTCAGATATTCTTGCTTTGCCTGCTGAACTTTGGCTGCTAACTCAGGCCGATATTCTAAAACTCGGTCGAGCAAGAGGCTTGCTGCGGTACAGCTTACCTGTCGGTCAAACGTCCAAATTCCTTCAAACCGTCGAGTTTGATCCATCGGCATTGGCTCAGCCGACTCAGCGTCTACGACGGCTACCTTACGCTCTCGGCAGATCAGACAGGTTGCATAGTGCTGCCCAATTACGACCAGGTGCCACTCTTGACTAAGCTGATCGTCTGGCTCGAAGGCGATCGTTTCATATCCTTGCGAGGCATTGGTAAAACTGGTTTCAGGAGCCGCTAATACATAAACTTGCGGTGTGAGTTCGGCAATTCGCAGGTAGCGGTGAGACTCCTGACGATAAAATCGCTCGCGCTGAAAACTAGCAATGACCAAGGGCCGATTTAATCCAGCCAACACTTGATCTTCCATTGCGTGCGAGAGCGCCGTTAAGGATGACTTAAAGTAAAGCTGCGATCGCAAACGCGGAATTCTTTGCAGTAATTCTTCCAGCACAGAAATAGCGATGCTCATTGATGGTCTTCTCTATCAATCCAAACTCTGGGCAAAATCCAAGTCATAGGGTGCTAGGCGGCTTGCTGCATAACGGCTTCTCTGCCTTGCTGCACTTAAGCGGGGTCTGGTATTGTCGATCAATTGAAGCCGCACCGAGTGTTAGCTGGAAGATGATCACTGGGGAGAGGCGTTGAGAGATAGTTCCTCCTACGTCCAATATACGACTCTAACCCCCAGTCTTGGCAGCTAAAATCTGTCGTAAAGGTTCATTAAGGTCTACAACCTAATCAAATATCCTCTTGGTTTAAGCAATACCGCTTTGCTGTAAAGTTGACAATATGTATGACGATGATGAGCTAGCCGTGTTTGACACTGAGATCGAGCTAGAAAGCCCGTTAGACAAAATGGGTTCGGTCGATGATCAGACAGAGGCGGAGAAACCCAACCCAGAAGCGATGTTAGCGCTGCTAGAGGCTCCGCAAAATCAGCAGCGAATGTTGGCTGCGCGAGCTTTTTGTGAACTGGAAGATGCGCGGGCAATTCCGCTGTTGGTGAAGCTGTTAACAGATGCATGTCCGCTAATTAGAGTCAGTGCAGCCTATGGCTTGGGAAGAAACCCCAGTCCGGATGCAGTTGAGCCGTTGATTACTCAACTTCAGCAAGATTGGAATGGTTACGTCAGAAAGGGAATCGTTTGGGCACTCGGAAACTGTCGCGATCGCCGTTCTCTAGAACCTTTAATTGACGCACTCAAGACCGATATTTCGGCAGTAAGGCTCTGGGCTGCAAGCTCTCTGGCGCAAATGGCGAGTGTTAGCTACGAGGCGATGATCACGTCCATTCCACCGCTGATTGAGGCTCTGCGGCGTGATCCTGTAGCTGCCGTGCGGAGCAATTGTGCCTGGTCAATCGGTCAGCTTTGCCGAGAATTGCCTTCCAACGTGGTCTATGCGACGGCAATCGATGCACTGCTTGAGGCATTTGCCGAAGACGAGGAACTGGGTGTGCAGGAAGATGCCAAACAAGCACTGCTGAAAGTGGGCGACCCTCGCGGCTTGCAGGTGATTGAAGAAATTGAGCAGGACGGTTTGCTGTAAGATTCCTGGTTCCCAAGCTGAGAGAGGCTTGGCATTGTTAAGCCCGTACAGGAGTCTGCCGCGTTGCTCAGTTCAAATTGGTACTACATTAGCCAATCCCGAATTAGCCAGAGAATCAACAAATGTAGCGGATAAAAGCTGTAAAACCACTTTGCCTTAGCGCCCTGCTCGTAGTTCGCCAATTGAAAAATTATCGGAGTGGCGATCGCCGGAAACTGAAAAACGCCGAAGTTAAAGTCCGCGATCAGCAAAATCAAATGCGGCAACAGCCACAGACCCCACCAGCCAAGATAGGGAATGGTAGGAGACTGAGGTTTGGGTCTGAACGGAGACTGAAACTGGGCAATAATCCAGGTAAGCGCAATGCCGTACATGCCGTAGTTGAAATGAGCAAACTCGGCGATCGCCCCACCCGTCATCCAAATTGGGAAAGCCAAATCAGGCGCAAGCTTTGCTCCTCTGAGACAAGCTAAACCAACCAACAGGGTCAGCAAAATGTTGATATCCGGGCTATTGTCCTGCTGGTTAAATACCAGCCAGTACAGCGGTTGAGAAATGATTCCCGCAATGAGCAGCCTGACTCCGTAGCGCCAGATATTGCGGGTGTACTGCTCACCCTGCACCAGCAGCCAGACAAACAGCGGAAAGCTGAGGCGACCCACCATCCGAAAGAGTGGCTCTTCTGGAAAGAAAACGTACCCCACATGGTCAATCACCATAAAAATGGCTGCCAGGAGCTTGATTTGATAGTTTGTTAGCCCCATTTCAGCCTTCCAATCCGGCAACAAGCCAACTATAGCGAAACGGCCCTGACCTCAGCAGATGCCGCCGCTCAGATCTGCGACTTCTCTAATGCGACTTTTCTAAGAAGTCGCACTGAATGTCTGAGTTGAGACAGGGATTACTTCAAGCCCATTTGCACCCGCCAAAGGCTTGCGTAGATGCCCTGCCGCTCTAGCAGTTCCTCGTGCCGCCCTTGCTCAATTAAGCGCCCGTATTCCATCACATAAATGCAGTCGGCATTGCGAATAGTAGAGAGGCGATGGGCGATCGCAATCGTTGTGCGGTTTTGAGTGATGCGCTCTAGCGATCGCTGAATTGCAGCCTCCGTCTCGTTATCGACCGCAGAGGTGGCTTCGTCCAGGATTAAGATTGGCGGATTTTTGAGAACGGCACGGGCGATCGCCAATCGTTGCCGCTGCCCACCTGATAGTTTTTGTCCTCGTTCGCCCACGACCGTATCGTATCCCTGCGGCAGCCGTTGAATGAAGTCGTGCGCCTCAGCAATTTCCGCCGCTGCAATTACATCGGTATGGCTAGCATTAGGTGTGCCGTAGGTGATGTTCTCCCAGACGGTACCGTGAAACAAAAACACATCCTGACTGACCAGCCCGATCGCCTGTCTCAAATCGCGCAGTTGCAGATCGCGTAACTCAATGCCATCCAGGGTAATTGAGCCGGACTGAATTTCGTAAAGCCTGAGCAAGAGTTTTACTAAGGTGCTTTTGCCCGACCCTGTTGAGCCCACAATAGCGATCGTTTTGCCTGCCGGAATCTGTAGCGACAGATGTTTGATGACGGGAACCTGATCGCTGTAGGCAAAGCTCACATCCTGCAAAATCAACTCACCTTTAACAGAATCAGTCGGCAGAGCAATGTGTCCAGGTGGCGCGGCAATTTTTGTGTCGAGCAAATTCATTACCCGCGCGGTGGAAGCCATTGCTCGCTGGTATTGATCCAAAGTTTCGCCCAGACGGGTCAACGGCCACAGCAAGCGTTGGGTGAGGAAGACTAAAACACTATAGGTACCCACGGAAATTACGCCTCTGGAGGCTTCTAAACCACCGTAGAGCAACGTTGCTGTGAATCCGACCAGAATGATGATCCGAATTAGCGGTACAAAGGCCGCGCTAAGGGCGATCGCCCGTCGGTTGCTTTGCCGATACGACTCACTTTCGAGGGACAAGCGTTGAATCTCAAATTCTTCCGTCGTAAAACTCTTGATCGTCGTGATGCCGCTGAGGTTGTTAGAAAGCCGACCGTTAAGCAGACTCACCTTCTCCCGCACATCGGCATATCGGGGTGCGAGGAGACGCTGAAACGCAACCGACCCCCACAAAATGAACGGCATTGGCAGCATCGACATCCACGCCACACTGGGCGCGAGGATAAAGAAGGCGGCTCCAATAATCACTACCGTTGTCGTGACCTGAAGAATTTCGTTTGCCCCAAAGTCTAGAAATCGCTCCAGTTGGTTGATGTCGTCATTCAGAATCGACATCAAGCCGCCCGTACTGCGCGACTCAAAATAGGAAAGCTCCAAGTTTTGCACATGGCGATAAGCATCAAGCCGCAGGTCGTGCTGAATCGTCTGGGCCAGGTTACGCCAGAGTCGAGCGTAAGCATACTCAAAGATCGACTCTAGCCCCCAGATCACCATGCTCAACAGCGTCAGTGCCAAAAGCTGACTAAATACAGACTCCAGCCCCAATCGAGCAAGCATAGAGTCCTGTTGTTCAACCACAACATCCACCGCTATCCCGATCAGAGCAGGAGGAGCCAGGTCAAACAACTTGTTGAGTACAGAGCAAATCGAAGCCTGCCAGATTTGCCGTCGGTAAGCACGCCCATAGTGAATCAGGCGCTTTAGAGGAGAAGTTGAGGCAACCTGCGCCTGTTTTGAGGGCTGGAAGTGTGGCTCTTTCCGAGGTTTGCCTGCTGCTGTTAAGTCTTTCCAATACTTAGTTTTAGCCAATCTCAACCCTCCGCAAATAACGCACCCTAACTATTTTCGCTATTTCTAAAATTTTTTACCGATGTTGTGACAGCTGCATTCGAGTGTTCCTGGAGAGGCGATCGCATCAACAATGACCGCTGACGTACTTTAATAAGCATCCCACGAGCATGAGAAGGAATGCTTTAGCTGGAAACCGTTGATTCAATAAAGAAGGCGGTTCTCTTGGATTGATTCGGTAATCACTTTCCTGCTGCCACCTGACTCAAATCTGTAAACCTTGCCCCGATCGGTGTCAAGAAAAACCGAATTTCTTAAGCAGTTGTTGTCAGGATTTCTGGCAATTTTAACAATTGACGAATTTGACTAGTAATTGGGTGAAGCAACTGCTCCTGGTTAAGTGTTTCTCGTATCATTTTAATTCTCTTAAAGCGACTTAATCAGCTAATCAGGGAATGCTAATTGACTCACTACAACTTATTTTTCCCGGTATGAAGGAAACAACTTAAGTTTGAACGTAATAATTGACGTGGGCTGAGAAATATCACATAGCTTTGACGTATCATTCGGCACTCTACCCACACGGGTTTTCCTTTTCTACAAACCTTGCTTATTTAGAGCAGAGGGATACGTGCTTCAAAATCCTTTGCTCTTCTCTAACCCGCTTTGAAGAGAAACCCAAACCGCTCAAAAATTCCCGCTGGAAGGGCAACTAGAGCGAGCTTTGAGGATGTTTGCTCCGATTGGAGCACCTAAAATGCGCCTAAGTCTCGTGTGGGCGTAAAGATGCTCGGCTTCACCTTCTGTTTAGATAAGTCCTGTCTCTACTAGATGCCTACTCAGTAGGAGAAATTGGACATACCCAACTTTACTTCTAAGCAGCTTCTATCAAGATATAGAGGCGTTTCTAGAGATCAGCATCTATGGTGACTTCTAAAGGGATAGAAATTAACGAAAACCTGAGTTTAATTTTGTCTAGTTACTTAAGTGGCTCATAGAAGCACCAGGAGTTAATCAAATATGTCAAACGATCCAAGCCTTGAAGAACAGGCAGTTTCACAACTAGTAGAGAGAGGTCTGTCAAGTCAGCTTAATGCAGCAGAAACTTTAGATGTAAACATTCAAACTAGCATTCTCCAAATCCTTCAAGGCAAAGTAGATTCCGTCTCAATTGAAGGACGGGGTTTGGTGTTGCAAGAAGGGATCCGTGTGCAAAAGTTGGAACTGCAAACAGACAATGTTGCAGTCGATTTACTCGATGCACTGTTGGGGCAAGTCAAGCTAAATCAACCGGTCAACACGACGGTTCAGCTAGAGTTAAATGAGGCAGATATTAATCAGGCTATCAACTCAGATTTTGTGCAACGCCAATTTCCCCGAATAGAGCTAAAGCTGCCCGACCGGATCGTGAGCTTGGAGATCAAGTTGCCGATGCAAATTCATCTTTTAGAAGGGGGGAGGCTAGGAATAGACGGGAATATGCAAATCAACGATAAAAATACTAGTCATCAGATTGGCTTTTGCTCGATTGCTAGCCCTCGTACAGATGAGCAGCCTATTCGGTTAGATGAGTTTCGCTGTACCGCTGGAGAAGGGATTGCTTTAGATGTAACGATCGCTATGATGCAAAAAATGCAGGAGTGGGCAAGCTTGCCGTATTTCGACTTGGAGGGAACTGCCCTCCGCTTGGCTGAGATGAATGTGCAAAAAGGCAGACTAGCGCTCAAGGTTGAGGCACAGGTGCGGCAGGTTCCTGCATAAAAATTGGCTCGGACATGCTCGGTTTGGGGCGTGCTTAATGCTATTGCAAAAGCTAATTTCTTTCCTTTATCGCAAAAGCCCACCTTTCGAAATGGAGCCTAATACCCATTGGGAACATCCATGCTTTCGTTGAGTCACGGAGTGCAATTCAACTTTTCTGGGTCGTTATACCAATGTTGCCCTCTATGTGCCTCACTTCCCATCCCGTGTTTTTGCAATGCCTAGTTGGTTTCGTCGCATTGGGTGCGATCGCTCATCCCGCTACTGCCCAAACTTTAGCCCAACCCATCCCTGATGAACTGGGGATCACTTTGCAGTCTGATGTGCAGCAGATTGACCCTGACACTGGTACTTTAACTGCCACTGGCAATGTGCGCCTAAGCTATCCCGAACGGCAATTAGAAGGATTTGCAGAACAGGTTCAATATCTCGAAAGCCAAGGGCTGCTGATTCTATTAGGTGAGGCTCGTCTCATACAGCAGGGCGACGTGCTAGAGGGAGAGCAAATCACCTGTCGAACCGATGTTTGGCAATGCACGACTGATTCATCTACCCTCAGTGCTGCTGACTCAGCCTTGTCTATTAGTCTCTCTTTGCTGGATGAGACTTGGGTCAGAGTGACGGTAGACGGCGTGATCGAGCATGAAGGTGTGATGCAAGCGGGCGATCGCCACTTTTGGCAGGCAACCGAGCAAATCACGATTCGGACAGGGGATGCGGGTGCCGTCTTGGTGTCTCGGAATGGAGAACAACCTCAACCTATGGGCAACCCCGGAGAGGTTGAAGAAATCACCTTCTCCACCCCTGAAACGCCCTAAAAAAATCCATCAAATAGATCACAAAAGGGAAGTGGGAGGCAGCGCTAGGCTGTACCTCCCACTTCCCTTAAATGCTTTCTGATGCGCGCGGGCCAGTTCTAAACGGGGATCGCTTCTGGGGCTGCAAGAGCCAAAATGTGGTAACAAGACGGAGTGTCTGCCCCTAACACTCCATTAATTCGATGTCTAATCAGCACATGTAGGGTTTGAATGGAATCACTAAAGTCATGCTTGACATTTAGGACAGCCGTTTGCTTATGAAAGTCCTTACCGTAGTGAGCAACAAAGTAGGTGTAGCGGTTTTCGTTTGGGGCATCGAGGACGAAATCTTTCATGTGACTCTCCTAGAGATGGAGGCTAATCAGTGGATATGTTTGTAGCGTAGAGCGAGAAATTGGGGGGAACGTTCAAAACGGTAGAAAAACGTGGCAGAAGTGAGTTAGACGAATTATTTATCTCAAACCAGCTCTTGCCAACCCGTTTAATCTCTCGACTATCTTGAGCCTAAAGCCATTAACTGTGCTTCTCCACAGTGTTTCTACCGGACTAAACAACAAACAGAAATTTCCCTTCTAGGGAACTCAGTGATCTTACGTCCCTTAGGGCGCTTTGAAAAGCGAAAGGAGTAAATTGCCTTTGCTTTCAGGCTTAATAATTCTAGGTTCTCTAATTTGGGCTCCTATTGCCATCCTGCTATGGAATGGCCTTGCTGAGTGAAAGAGGTGTGCCACAACAGTAAACGACACATCGTGATGAAATCATGACGCAAATCTCCCATCGGTTGTTCCCATCAAACACTTGTTATGAAAACTCCTTCCATTCTTGTTGACTGCCAATGTGAAAATGCTGAAGGTCCGCTTTGGCACCCGATCGAGCAGTACCTTTATTGGACAGATATTCCTGCGGGTCACCTGTATCGCTATGACCCCATAACTAACACCAGTGAACAGATTTATGAGGGTGAACCTGTTGGTGGTCTCACCATCCAAGTGGATGGTTCGCTGTTGTTGTTTAAGGCACGGGGGGCGATCGCCCGCTGGCACAACGGTAAAATCACAACGATAATCGAGCAGCTAGAGGAAGAACGAGAAACCCGCTTCAACGATGTGATTGCTGACCCAGTTGGGCGCGTCTTTTGTGGAACAATGCCAACTCCCGATCGCTTAGGACGGCTCTATCGGCTTGATCCAGATGGTTCTTTAACAAAACTGTTAGAGGGTATCGGAGTTTCTAATGGAATGGGCTTTACCCCAGACCTCAAACAGCTTTATTACACCGACTCACCCACTCGAAAAATCTATCTGTTTGACTACGATCAGGCAACTGGTGCGATCAGCAACCAGCGAGTTCACATTAAAACACCAGAATCAGAAGGGGTTCCCGACGGAATGACTATCGATGCAACAGGCTATTTGTGGTCAGCGCGCTGGGATGGTGGACATTTATTTCGCTATGCACCTGATGGCACCGAAGTTCTCCGAATTCCGTTTCCCGCCAAAAAGATCACGAGCGTCACGTTTGGTGGCACTGACTACACCACCATTTATGTCACAACTGCAGGAGGTGACAACCGCGCCGAGGAGGGACCAGGTGCTGGAGCTGTGTTTCATTTCAACTCTGGCATTCAGGGTGTACCCGAATTTTTCTCTAACATTGCTGTTCCTGCTGGAGCTTAGTTATGTAGCAGTCCTAAACCATTTGCGCCTTTAAAATTGGGTTGGAGAGGAACTGAGGGCGGAAAGTGGAGTGAGATAATTGAAGTTGTTTAGCATCTCCAAAAGCTTTTTACAACGCAAAACTTGCTTCAAATGATCACAGGTATAATATTTACCCTAATTCTTTTAGGTGGTCTATACTACTTCGTCTACTACCCTAATCAAAAGCTAAAGCGAATTAGGAGTAGTCCTGTTTTAGAAGTAGATGGAGCAAGTACTCGCTACCCCAACTTGCCGTTAGGTGATTTAGGTGTCTTTTTTGAGTCCAATGCAAATCGCAGAATTCGAGTTGTTTTTCCGAAACTGACACCCGATGGCGATGTGCAGTACATTTACTCCTGGCATGATCTACGATTCATTCGTATTCCTACTTCACGGGGATCAGGGCAGGGCGGAATAAATCTCAAAATAGCTCAAGAACTTGCTTTCTTGATGAAGGAGCATATTCAATTTGTTGAGCCAGAAATTCTGAGTTTAAGAAGACAATGGCACAAGATTAACGAACTGCTTGAGCTAGTAGCTACGTCAGATTTCTATGCTAGTCAGCAGGAAATTTATGAAAGGGCTCTGCTTCAAGTAGAAAATTTGTTAGATAAGGCAGAAGAACTACAGCAGGTTTATGTTCGTTTTATTCGAGAAGTTCTGATTGGTAGGCAAATTGCTGGCTATGACCCAACTCTACTTTTGAGTGACAGTGTGACAATTGATCACCAATACAAAAGAATTCGGGAAGAGTATCAGGATATGAAGGATACAGCAACAGCTTATGCTGAGCTGCTACGCACACGTCAGTTTTAGTTAGGACAGCCATCAGTTTTGAGATGATAGGCGCTGTTAATTTGTGCTAGTTGATATCAATAAAAATGCCCAGTCAAAGACTGGGCAATGTATTAGACAGCAACTCTAGTGCGCTAACGAAGCTGTAGAGTTATCAGCATTGGGAGTTGATGAGTTAACTATCTGTCCAAGTTTTCGCGGCGGGCTTCATCGAAGCGATCGGTAAGGCTAACTTCGTTAGAAACGCCTTTGTCTAGATTTTCGCGGCGGGCTTCGTCGAAGCGATCGGTGAGGCTGACTTCGTTAGAAATGCCTTTGTCTAGATTTTCACGGCGGGCTTCGTCGAAGCGATCGGTAAGGTTAACTTCAGCAGAAATGCCCTTGTCCAGGTTTTCGCGGCGGGCTTCATCAAAGCGATCGGTGAGGCTAACTTCAGCAGAAATGCCCTTGTCCAGGTTTTCGCGACGGGCTTCATCGAAGCGATCGCTTAAAGCAAAACCAGGAGTAGCATAGGCAGAGAGAGCCAAAACAGAAAGGCTGGTGAAGATGTAGCGTTTCATGGTGTTGTCTCCTAAATAATCGATAAGACTGGCTGTCTCTAAATCTGATTGGCTGTCGCAAAGGTAAGTACAGCAGCAAGTAGATTTTCGAGAGTTGAACGGCTCACAGAAGCTTCTAGTTGTTATTGTTTGGACTAGAACTATCTGTTACTTATTATGTTTGCATAGTTTTTGTTTTAATGCAAATAGTTCCTGCAAAGACATTCTCTAAAAATACTATCTAGTCACGACAAAGCGCAGGAGAGCTTAGCTCTCCTGCGCTTTGTCGCAGTTCTTGTGATGTCTACAGCCACAGATCTAGAGGCTGGATTGCAAGGCGCTGGCTCTCGAAATCACCCGAACTCTCTAGATGCTGTATCCTCTGATGAGCAAGTCAAACCCCTTGCAGATCAAACATTAGATGTCTGAAGCTCTGTAAGGTAATCAGCTTCTTGTAGCTTAGCCAGAACCTGGGCGACGCATTCTTCCAGGGTATGTAGATGAGTTTGGCACTCCACCTCGGCATTGAGCGGCGGTTCGTAGGGATCGTCGATTCCGGTGAAATGTTTGATCTGACCAGCACGGGCCTTTTCGTAGAGTCCTTTTACATCCCTCTGCTCACAAACCTCTAGTGGCGCATTGACGTAGACCTCAATGAAATTGCCAATTTTATGTCTCACTTCGTCTCTGATATCGCGGTAGGGCGAGATGGCGGAAACGAGGACAATAACACCATTTCGAGTCAGCAAGTGAGAGACAAAGCCGATGCGACGGATGTTTTCGTCCCGATCAGCTTTGCTAAAGCCTAAGCCTCTGGTCAGATTTTGCCGGACGATGTCGCCGTCTAGCACCTCGACTTTACAACCTTGCGATCGCAGTTCTTTCTCGACTGCCATCCGAATCGTTGTCTTGCCTGCACCGCTTAACCCAGTAAACCAAACTGTTACCCCACGATGGCTCGCGCCCATGCCTTACTCCTATCCCCTAACTTCGCTACTGAAACTTTAGTTAATCTTTATCAACCTATCATGGAGTTGGCTCCAGGCTTACACTTGAACATTCAATCAAGCCGTGTATAATGATGCTACTTGAAGGGGAGTAGCTGCTGGTACGAGTTGCCAGCCCATCTGAGTCAACATGCTGGTGATGAGCCTGGTTCAGATGACGATTTAGCGATTTACAGCTTTTCGCAAGCGAGACCTTCACTGAGTTCACATCTGAGGTGAGCTTGGTGAAGCATTATGCCCATCAGGTTCCTTCAGATTGCTTACACCTATCTGAGGGAATACAGGAGCATGTTAGCTGCTTTTACAGCCGGTCTTTTACTGATTACAGTTCAGGAGTTGGGCGATAAGACTTTTTTTATCGCTGTAATTTTGGCAATGCGCCATTCGCGGCGATTTGTCTTTGTGGGAGCGATCGCCGCTTTAGCCGTCATGACGGTTTTATCAGTGCTGGTTGGACAAGCAGTTTCCTTTTTGCCTGCAATTTATGTCAGGTATGCCGAAATTCTTTTATTCGTTGGGTTTGGCTTGAAGCTACTGTACGACGCGAGCCAGATGACTACAGCGTGTAGCTTGGCCGAACAGCAGGAAGCGGTGGAGGTGGTGAACCAGGCGGAGTCTAAATTGCCCAAACACTATACTGACCTAGCTGTTGTGTTAGAGGCATTTACGCTAACTTTTTTAGCAGAATGGGGCGATCGCACTCAGATTGCGACGATTGCATTAGCCGCGGCTAAACCTCCCGTTGGGGTGGCCCTTGGGGCGATATTAGGTCATGCCGTTTGCGCGGCGATCGCCGTCCTAGGCGGCAAATTTATTGCCAATCGCATTTCAGAACGAACGATTACAAGTTTAGGAGGGCTGTTATTTTTGATCTTTGCTGCCCTATCAACCGCTGATTTGCTCTGGGGTAAAGCCGGTTAAAGACGTAGTAGTATCTCTGCCACTGTAATAATTGTCACACAATATTCTCATTTCACCAGGAAGCTAGCTAGGATCTAACTAGTAGTCTTCTATACAGTTCCGCAGAATCCAGATTCTTATTGTTTGCCAATCTCATTGCTTGTCAAATTGCTTATCAAACAGACGGTGGTAGGTAGATAGGGGGGTTAAACCGGTTTCCCCCTACTTGCCACCTGCCATCTATTTCCTACTCTTCATCCTTCATCCTTTCGAGGTGGAGGTGCATCATGCAAACAGCAAAATTCAAACCGGGCGATCGCGTCAGAATTCAAGTCAATCGACTTATGCCGCCTTATCATCTCAACGGCAGAACAGGAACCATTGTCAGCGAACCGAAGATGACTTCCCTTTGGGGGGTTGCTTACACGGTTGAGCTAGACGGTGATGAGCTGCATCCTAAAATTCATGAGATTGATTTGATGCCTCTCAGGCTGCGATAGGCTTGGTCCTCCTAGTTCTCTAGGATGCCTGACGTGGCACGTAGCCCGACAGTTCAGGGACATAAGTGCCAAATAGGGAACCGTCAGCATTGTAAAGTTCGAGCGGCACTTGCGTACTCTCGCTAATATCTGCCAACGCTCGCAGTAGTGCATTGCTATGGGCTGCTGCTTCTGCCTGAACGTTGGGATTGCCTGCCGCTTGTCCGTTGGCGATCGCCTGTTCGATGGCCTGATCGTAGTCGGGTGTAATGTTTACCTGAATTTCTTTGCCCGTCAGCGTAAAGGTACAAACTCGGACTGTTCCAGCGCAGGTTTGCTCTAGTTGAGCTTGAGCATTTCCCCTGGCGACAGCAGACCTGAGCGTTTCCTGAGCCTGAGACAGAGAGGTTGTGTATGAGTTGACCAAAGGCTGTACCTGACCGTGATAGCTCGTTCCCGTTGGGATCTGTTCAGCGTTGGCAAGGGCGCTGCGCCATTGGCTGACTGCCTGTGACCACTGGTTTTGCTGTTCTAGCTGACGGGCTGCTTCTGCCATAGATAGCGCCTGGTTGTAGGCTTTGGCTGAGATTTCTTCTTGAAGTCGGCGATCGCCTGCCTCGTCCAGTCTGGGTTGATAGATTGCTAAAAGCTGTTCAGCTTCGGCGTGAGCCATCGTGCCACTGGGAATCTGCTGCAATAGGTTGACGACGACCTGCCAGGTGACATGAGCTAACTGCCAGCTTTCAGGGGAGTCAGCTACACCTTCCCGCGCTTCAGCCAGACGAGCGGTATCTCTAGCAAGCTTGATTTTGTCTTGTGCTTGCTGTTCGATCACAATCCGCTGATTAATCATGCTCAGGCTAGCCTGATATTCTGTCAGCTTTTGCTGAGCTAATGGGTAAATGGGATGGTTTGGCGAAACCTGCTCGAGGGGGGCGATCGCCCCTTCCCACATTCCTTGAATTTCCTCCCACCTGCTTAACGGATGAGGTGGATTTTGACTCGCATGGGCCGCTTCATTCGCAGTTTGCAGCGCTGTAACGACCTGCCCCAATGCCTCAGATTGCCTTCCATAAACTTGTAGCAAAGCTTGTGCTTCGGCATACTCCCCTGACCATTGCGGAATTGTGCCTAGTAGATAGCTCCCTTCTGCCAGCTTTTGATAAGCCTCACTCACATCCATTGCTGACGAGTTAGCCTGCGCCAATTGAGCTGCTTCCTGACTGAGCCGTTGAGCCGTTTGCAGTGGCACACACGCGCCAATGACACAAGGACGAGTCAGCATGTACAAGCTGCCAGCCAAGGCAAATAGTCCTGCCGCAGCTCCCAATCCCAACATTGATACGGGCAAGCGAGAAAGGAAAGTTGACCTGGAATGAGCCGTAGGTAAAGCTACATCAGTACTTAGCTCAGAATCAGATTCGGAGTTTGACTCAGCCTCATGCAGCACCGCAAGCTCGGTAGCATCTGAACTGCTCGTTTCTAAATGGCTGCTTGTCTCTAGATGATTAGCTTCTAAAGGCTCTGCCTTTGGAGAGTCAGCTTCTACAGGGTCAGCCTTCAGGGAGTCAGCTTCTAAATTGGCAGCTAAATTGGCAGCTTCAGTTGCTTCACCTGGAACCTCATTCTCTTGGGTTGCTGCAATTGCATCAATTGCAGCAATCTCATCAACCGCCAATTCTTCCTCTGCTGCCGCAGTGCTCCCATCGGACAAATCTAAATCGTCTGCTTGAGTGCTAACTGCTTTGCTGCTAACTGCTTTGCTGCTAACTGCTTTGCTGCTAACTGCTTTTGCGTCAGTTGCTTGCACGCTAGTTGCTGGAACAGCAGGTAAGCTCAGTATGACAGCATTCTGATGTTGAGGACTGCCAGCAATTCCTGCTTGCTGCACACCATCCAGCGCTCTATCCGCTGGGAATGGATCTAGCTCAAATCCATCTGCCGCATAGGGTTCGTGTTCCCCCGCAATGCGGAGATAAAATCGGACTGCTAGAGTCCCAGGAGAGGCGATCGCCGATCGAATAAGATCAGGATAAGCTTGCCGGACAGTCTGCTCAAAAACCTCAAACGTTCTCCAGGGATTGGGCGAAACTTCGTAAGCGTGTTGAGCCAATATAATTAGCGTTTGCTGCTTGATCGCGCATTTCACCTGAAGCGGAATACTTAAGGGAAACTGCATTTGCACTTCTGCTTGCAGTCGATGTCCCAAAACTTCCATCTCATCCCGGCGTATTGCTGTTTTCATGCCACACCCAAGTGTTGGATTTTGTTTGAGTTCAATAGTCTATGCCAGTAGTCTGTACCAGTGGATAATCAGGACTCATAGCCACACTCCAGACCAATTTACACAATCTGGTTTAATCTGTCCTACGATCGAGCAATTTTTTCTGGTGAATTACGCTTTCAAGCATGGATATTCTCATTGTTGAAGACGAAGCTGAGATCGCTCAGCTCATCCAACTTTATCTAGAGAAGGAAGGATTTTCCTGCCGCACCTGTCGAGATGGCATCACGGCGATCGAGATTTTTCAGGAGCAAAAACCCGACCTGATCATCCTCGACCTGATGATTCCTGGGCTGGATGGCTTAGAAGTGTGCGCCCGGATTCGTCAAAAGCCAGGGAGCAAAGACCCCTACATTCTGATGCTGACTGCCAAGGGCGAAGAACTTGACCGCATCATTGGTCTTTCTACTGGGGCAGATGACTACATGGTGAAGCCCTTTAGCCCTAGAGAACTGGTTGCCCGCGTGCGGGCGTTGCTGCGGCGCACCTTGCGCCAGGGTGGGCAGAGCCAAACTTACCACACCCAGCACTTTTCCATTGATATGGATCAGCGGCTCGCGCATCGTCAACTTGACAATCAGGAATTAGAACCACTCGACCTGACTGCGCTGGAGTTTGAGTTGCTAACTACGTTCATGAGCTACCCTGGTCGTGTTTGGAACCGGACTCAGCTGATCGAAAAGCTGTGGGGCAGCGACTTTTTTGGGGATGAGCGGGTTGTGGATACTCATGTTGCCCGCCTGCGCAAAAAAATTGAACCTGATCCTGCCAATCCTACGTTCGTTAAAACGGTCATCGGAGTAGGCTACAAATTTGAAGACACACCAGCAGGCTAAGCTGGTAGCTGGTCACTGCTCCAACCCCGTTCCTACATTCTTCACCTGCATCCATGCCCTCCACCCCCGCCCCCACCAATGGCAAAGCTTGGACTGCGATCGCGCCTATTTCTTTCCCACGTCATTGTGATGATTGTGGGACTGTTGACGCTGACCACCATCGGCAAATTCTCCTCACCCCGGTTCTTTGTGGTCTACCTGGAGCGCATCGAAGGAGAAGGTTATAGCGTTCGGCAGGTGCGAACTCAACTGATTCAAGGATTTGAGTCAGCTTGGAGCCGTGGCGCAGTCTGGTCCGTCGTGTTGGGAGCGACTGCGGCGGGTGGCTTGAGCTATTTGGTATCTAAGCGAATTGTGCAACCGTTGATTCAAATGGAGGAAATTACCAAGAAGTTTTCTACCGGAAATTTAGAAGAACGGGTTCCCGCTTACGAAATTCCAGAGCTAAACCAACTAGCCTCCAGCTTTAACCGGATGGCGGCTGAGCTAGAAGGCGTGGAGCAGCGACGACGAGAATTGGTTAGCGACCTGACCCACGAACTGCGAACGCCGCTGACCGTCCTGGAAGGCTACCTGGAAGGGTTGGCGGACGGCACAATTGACCCAACCGAAGATGTTTATCACCTGCTGGCCCGGGAAACCAGCCGAATGCGGCGGCTAGTCAACGACCTACAAGAGCTTTCCAAGATGGAGGCAGGTTACTTGCCCATTGACGTGCAGCCCGTCGATTTAAAGCCGATGCTGACTTCGCTAGTGCAGAAGTTTTCCGACCAGCTTTTGGAAGAAAATAGCCCCAAAATTCAGTTGTACTACCCGCCCGATACGCCTCTGGTGCTAGCAGATCCAGGGCGCGTCGAGCAGGTTTTAGTCAATTTGCTCAGTAATGCTTTGCGCTATACGCCATCAGGTGCAATTCAAATTCAGGTCTACCAGGGCACAAATAAGCTCTGGATTGCCATCGTGGACACAGGTTTGGGCATTGCTCCTGAGGATTTGCCACATGTGTTTGAGCGATTTTGGCGGGCAGACCGATCGCGCGATCGCCACTCTGGCGGCACAGGCATTGGTCTAGCTATCTCTCGCCGACTGGTTGAGCTTCAGGGCGGCACCATCGAAGTCGAAAGCGAACTAAACAAAGGCAGCACCTTCCGCTTCTCGTTACTCCTTGCACCTGTGAAAGCTTTGAGATAACGTACTCAGGCTGTAGAGGTCTATATGCTGTAAATTGTCTATCTAATGCTGGCTGTTAGACATGAGGCAGCTTGAGCAACCGCAGTAGGCATAGGCATAGGTTGAAGCCGCTGCGGGCACACCCGCGACAATGTCCAAGCTAGAGCGCTGGCTGGCAAGACGTCGGGGGGCAGGGTTTCTAAACGTAGCGTTGTAGTTAATCTGATAGCCAATGTCATCCAGGATAGCGGCATCCAGAGCAGTTGGGCGCGATCGCACTCCCTGACCGAACCTGGCTTCCATCAAGGTTTTGCCTGATCCGCCATACTGATAGCCCTCTTTGACGTGGCTACTTCCAAAAAACTCTAGAGGAATTGGTCTACCACCATTTCTAGCTCTGGCGTTACGGCCAATGAAGTTCTCTTCATCCGTTAAGTTGAAAAGTGCATTGATGCCACCTGCGCCATTGGAGAAGCCCAAAACATGACCCAATTCGTGTGCTGCGACGGAGATGAAGTCGTAGCGATCGCCAGGAATATCAGTGTCAGTGTTGGGGGTGCGGTCAAAAAAAGTTGGTTGTAGAGTCAAACGTCATTGAACCTATCCAGGGCTGAAAATCGTCTCCTGTGTTAGGTCTGGAAGTTACGTTAATGAGGTGGCTCGACTTAGCGTTGCTTCAGTTAGTCTAGACACTAACAAAGAGCCCTGTTTAGTTTCTTCCTAGTGCGGGAAAGATCCCTGTCTAGAGTAAAGTACAGACCAAATAGGGTTGAATAGTGATTAGTTTTTTTGATTAATGAGTTAATTAGCGATCGCAAATGACTCGATCAAACACAATCGCTTCACTCCAGTCAGATTCTGTTAACCCAGTGCCTCTTAAATCTGCTCCGTTCAAATAAGTTCCAGCAAAATTTACTCCTGCTAGCTTCGCACCGATGAGTTGTGCTTTGGTCAGGTCAGCATTCGATAGGTTTACTTCACCCAAGTCTGCGGCATTCAAGTTCGCGCCTCTTAACTTTGCCTCACTCAGATTAGCTCCCCATAGGTTCGCGCCACTTAGGTCAGCTTCCGTCAAGATTGCTTGGCTCAGATCTGTTCCTGATAAAATTGCCCAACTCAGGTTGGCACTCGTTAGGTTGGCACCCCTGAGGTCACTTCCCAAAATCGCTCGATACAGGTTAGCTCCCTTGAAATTGACTCGCTTCAATTTAGTGCTGTGAAGGTTCAGCCCACTCAAGTTTGCGCCCCACAGGTTTGCGCCGGTCAAGTCAGCATTTGTTAAATCAGCGTCAATCAGGATGACCTGATTCAAGATGGCATCCTGCAAATTAGCACCCGTCAAATTCGCGCCGCTCAAACTGGAGCCTCGAAGGTTTGCGCCTGCCAGGTCTGCCTCAGATAAGTCTGCTCCAGACAAGTCTACGCCGCTTAAGCTAATCCCCCTTAACACCGCGCGATGGAGGTCAATTTTGGCAAAATTGCGCTCCTTCATCTCGTAGCGCGCTAACAGTTCTTTAACGTCCATCGGGTTAAATCTCTTCTTTAAATTGGTAGTGCCGGAGGGTGGGTGCGATTGGGAATCGCTTTATTTCTCAAAATCAGGTCGGAAAAAATCAGATGATCTTCAGCAAGGTTGGCATTAATGCGGCAAAATGATCCTACGATTTGCCAAATTCGGGAAGACTTTATGACCATTCATCCCTCTCTTCAGAGTTCCCTCAGTTGGGGCAACGCCCTCAAAGTCATTAGTGGTTTAACCAATTTCAACTCCGACCGAGTTGCAGCGATTGTCAAGGCAGCGGATCGCGGTGGTGCAACGTTCGTTGACTTGGCCGCTGACCCAGATCTGGTACGGCTGGCAAAACAGCTTACTGGACTACCGATTTGCGTTTCAGCAGTCGAGCCAGAGCAATTTGTGACCGCTGTAGAAGCGGGAGCCGATTTGATTGAAATCGGGAATTTTGATGCGTTCTATGCTCAGGGGCGGCGATTTGAAGCAGCAGAAGTGCTGGAACTCACTCATCGGACGCGATCGCTCCTCCCTCACATCACCCTCTCAGTCACCGTGCCCCACATCCTGGAGCTAGACCAGCAGGTACAGCTTGCCGAGGAATTGGTTAACGCCGGAGCCGACATTATTCAAACAGAAGGTGGCACCAGCAGCAGCCCCAACCACTCTGGCACACTGGGATTGATCGAAAAAGCAGCGCCTACTTTAGCGGCGGCTTATGAAATCTCCCGTGCGGTTTCTGTGCCCGTGCTGTGCGCTTCTGGTTTGTCAAACGTGACAGTGCCAATGGCGATCGCCGCTGGTGCATCGGGTGTAGGCGTAGGCTCTGCAATTAATCAACTGAACAGCGAAGTGGCAATGATTGCTGCTGTTCGCAGCTTGGTTGAAGCGCTAGCAATGGTGCAGCGGAGCCGAGTAACGGTTTAACAGAGTAACGGTTTAATTCAGTAGTGAAAAAGTGCCCAGCGCAATGCTGGGCACTTTTACTTTGCTCATTATTTCCTTGTTGCCAAACTAGAGCTTGCAAACTAGATACGCTTCTAATACGGAATTCGTTTCGTAAAGAAGCATATTGGGTGTACGACGAAGCATTCGGCAAAAGAATTGTGCTTCAGTTGCAAGGATTATGACCGAATGGTTCACCCCTACCGATACCGCTACTCTACCGACGAATTTGGTATAAAGCAGCAGTTTGTAGGAGAGTTAACGATCAGACAAAACTACAGAGGCAACTTGTGTAGAGTTAACGATTGCTTGAGATTCGCTCACGGTGTTTCGCATAATGACAGCCGCAATTCCACTTGAAATTAACAGTCCCAAAAATATTCCTAAAGCCATCGGATAAGCCTGTTGCATAGTTAATCTCGCAGATGCTAGTAAAACTTCTTGGTTACAAATTTAACTAGCGATCGCCAGGGCAACTAGCGAACGATCACGGAGACTTAGCCCGGTGGTTATCCGCAGTCAAGTACAAATACTTAAAGCTACTAAGCTTGATCCTGTACACAGCGAAACCCTGCCAGGATTTGGCGTACACCAGGGTGATACCAGTTCCGAAAGGTGGAGCGGAGTGCCCAGGGACGGGTTGCCCAACTGCCGCCCCGCAAAACTTTGTGCTGTCCGTCAAAGTAAATCTGCGAGTAGCCTGAATACAGGAAAGGCTTAAAACCGGAATAATCTGTAAACCAATCCGCTGTCCATTCCCACACGTTGCCCAGCATATCTTCACAGCCGTAAGCGCTTCGTCCCGCAGGATAGGCATCGACGGGTGTGGTGTGTCCGATCCAGTGATCGTGGTTGCAGTGTCGGGAGGTTGGTAAAGCTTCACCCCAGGCATAGGTACATCGCTGTTCTAGTTCTGGGTTCCAACTGGCAGCTTTTTCCCATTCGGCTTCTGTGGGCAATCGCTTGCCGACAGAGTTGGCATAGGCTTCTGCCTCGTACCAACTTACGCCACACACAGGATGGTCTTCCCACTCTGGATTGTCTGACCAGTAAAGCGGTTTGCCAACTGGGTGCTGCTGCAACCATTGCCACCCTGCCTCTGACCACCATTTTGATTCTTCATAGCCCCCTGCCTGGATGAACTGGCGATATTGTCCGCAGGTAACGGGATAGCGATCGATCCAGTAGTCATCCAGGTAAACGGGATGCACCATGCGTTCGTTGTCTAAAGCGTCGAGGGAGTTGCTGCCTTGCTCGAAGTGTCCGGCGGGGATGAGGATTGGGGGTTGGGAGTTGGGAGTTGGGGGCTGAGGGTTGGGGGCTGAGGGTTGGGGGCGATCGCCAATTCCTGATACTTTTGCCTGCTGAAGTTGAAGTACCAGGGTAATGGTCTCGTTGTGCTGGCTTTCGTGCTGGAGGAGCCAGCGCCAGAGGCGTTCTTGCTGATCGACGGGAGCAGTTTTAAGGTAAGTCAGGACTTGAACCCGAATGGCATCAAGGTAAGTGCAAAGCTCTGGCAGGGTGGGCAGGTTAGCTCGTTCTGCTTTGGGTAAGCCGTCTGCGGCAAACAGCCGATGGTACTGCGGAAACTGAGGCGGCTGTCCGGCGCACTTTTCTAGAATCCAGAAAGCTTCGGTATAGGCGATGTGTCCCAAATGCCACCCAATCGGGCTGAAGTCGGGGTGCGCCTGGCGGGAAAGACTGCTGTAGTCTACGCCTTCAAAAAGTCCCAATGTTGCTTCTCGACACGCCTGAAGCTGCTGCCGAAGCTGCGATCGGCGATCGCCCAGATCTCCTCTTGTAGAGACGCGATTGCTCGAATCTTGACCTAGAAATCGGGTAGACACCTGCTTGCTCCTGCTTTCGTTTAGGAAATTGGAAACGCGATCGGACGCATTGCTATCAAACTCCGATTCAGAACTGTTGGATTTGAACATCAAGATCTTCTCCCACACTGAGAATGCTGCGTTCTGGGCAAGCAACCCAATTACCAGCAAATAACGGCTCGGAAGCAATCACAACTGCCTCAGGGAAGAAGGCATCGTCCCTGAGCCAGTAGAGGGAAGGGGCGGGCGATCGGTTAGAAAACCGAGAAGCGACCAGACGGTGCCCATCCGCCAGAATCAAATTAGCGCCTACTGAAACCTGATAAAGCTGGGCCAGGTCAAAGACGGTTACCAGCGTGTTGTGCAGTGCTGCTTCCAGGCTAATTCCGGGGGAATTGTGCCATTCGTTGAGCAGCAGGGCAAACAAATGCTCGGAGTCCGTCATTCCTTGGATCGACTCATACAGCGCATCACTCAGGCGATCGCGCATGGGTCGATATAGCGTTTGTCGAAAGTTTTCGATGTAGCCATTATGAATCGCCAAGATGGGATCCTGCTGAAAAGGCTGACAATTACTCAAGTCAACTGCCAGTCCTGGCGTTGCACTGCGAACGCTCGCTAAAACACAGCCTGATTCTACATAGCGACTCAATGGAGGCAAGTTTACGTCATTCCAGATTGGCAGCACACTGCGATAGCGGAAAGGTGGCACCTGCTGATTGGTGTGATACCAACCCACGCCAAAGCCATCTGCATTGAGCAGTCCTGCTGTCATCTCACGCGGCTGATAGCTCTGTACGATTAAGGAATGTTCTGGTTTGTAGAGCAGTCGATCTAGAGGAATAGGCGGCCCCAAATATCCGAGTAGACGGCACATGTTTTGATTACGACAGTTCAGTTAGGATTGTAGCCCCCTGTCTGCAAAATCCTCTCGGAGAGAAGGGATTAACCCTCACTCTGGTCGCCCTATGAAATCGGGCACTCAAAGGACAAAATGCAGCACTTTAAGTTAAGTCCTTGCCCTGAAGGAACCCGAACGCCGGGAGCAAGGGAATAGAGGACTGCTTTGCCCTCTCGCTGCGATTTGACGAGCTCGTGTTGCCGCAAAATCTTCAGGTGGTGAGAGAGCAAACTCTGTTCTAGAGCCAGTTCTGCATTTAACTCCCAAACGTGTTTAGGGCCGTCGAGCAGAATCTTGAGAATAGCGAAGCGATTTGGATCAGCAAGAATTTTGAGCTGCTGGGCGCAGAACGAGGGTGAGTATTGCTTGTCCGGCGTAGGGCTAGCTTCAGCAGCTTTATTATTAAAATCGCTATTCATATGAAAAATAATTCATGCCACGAGGAAACGGTTTATCATTGAGCCTGTTGCTCGAATTCACCGTCCGATGTTCACTAGACCTCTTGATTTGAAGGTTTTGAAGCAACAATTAGAGGCGCATCTAAACCAATCGCACGGTCACTTAGAGTTAGAGTTTCTGGCTCACGGAGAAGCCAATGTCATTTTTAGATTAAACCAGACTGATTTAGTTCGGGTGGCCGTTAATACACCAAATCAGCGATTTGAAGGAGACGTGAGGCGCGTTACCCAGTTCGAACGCGTCATCTTAGATTATCTACGGCAAACTGATATCGGACATCAGCTACAGACGGCCAAATTAGACTCAACTGAAGACTTTCCCTACACGTTTTTAATTACAAATTATCTAGAGGGCGGTTCACTCGATTACAGCCGCACCCATTTACAAAAATGTGCCAAAACTCTTGCGCGGCTTCACCGTTTACCGACGATCGCAGGCTATGAAGTCGATCGCCTTTTGCCAACGGTGCCAGTGGTCGAGCAGCCCTTAACGCTGTTTTACCACGAAGCAAAAAGCTATGCTCAGCCTTACCTGGACTCACCGAATGCAGAACCAGAGATTGTTGAAATGCTGCACGCCGTGTTAAATAAGGCGCGATCGCGATTGTCAGCAGAGCGACTGTTAGAAGCCTATCCCTATCGCTGCTTAGTCCACAGTGACCACACTTATGAGAACTGGGTCATCAACGATCGCCAAGCTTATTTAATTGATTGGGAATGGGCTGAAATTGGTTCGCCTGCTGGAGATTTGGGGCATTTCCTTTCCCCTGTAACCGTTCGGCGACGGCAAGACTATCGCTTACCGGCTGAGGATCGCGCCTTCTTTTTGCAGTGTTATTACAATGCGTTGGGAGAGCCGTTAGCTACTCGAATTGAGCGTCATTTTGCTGCATTTGGGGTTTACCCAGCGGTGCGATCGCTCTGTTGGACGGCTGGATATTGGATCACCGCTAACTGCTGGTACGCAGATGCAGAAGATAGCCCCAATGCGACTGAGCGAATGGCGCGATGGCAGCGAAGCCGTCAGCAATTTTCAGAACTGTGGCAGGAGGTTATGTCCTGGTTAGATGAGGAAATTTAGAAGCTAATCTAACTCTCAAGGAGAATCCAGCCAACTTTTATATGAATTACTTTTCATATCATCCTGTGCTGTATTGGCGAGTGTTCCGTGTCCCCTAATTCATCCAGAACTCAGTCATGCCTCTTAAGCTCCAACCTCCTCGACATCAGACCTCTCCGAATCTGGCACAGTCTTTTCCCTGGCAGGCTTATCTGCTGATGCTTCCGGCAGTGGGAATTGTCGGATTGCTGTTTGGTGGTGGGTTGGTGTTGGCATTGCTTCAAAGTATTGGGGCGATTGGGCTGTTGGGAAGTCAGATTTCGTTAACGGCATATCAAGCGGCGTTGACGAATCCAGAATTTCTGCGATCGCTGACACTTAGTCTATACCTCGCAGTAGTTGCCACAGGACTATCAACCGTTTTGAGTGTTGGCTTAGCCCTGCTCCTAAGAACCGCCGGACGCTGGGCCAGTTTTGCTTGTCAAATCACGCTGCCCATTCCACATCTAGTCGGAATTGCGGGCGTTTTGCTGTTGCTATCACCGAGTGGATTTATCTCGCGATCGCTCTATGCGCTGGGCTGGATTCAATCCGATCAGGACTTTCCACTGTTAGTCAACGATGCTGGCAATATTGGCGTGTTATTACATTTCCTTTGGAAAGAGATTCCTTTTATCACATTAATCTTGCTGGCAGTCCTGCGGAGTATTAATCCTGCCTACGAAATGCAGGCACAGGTACTTGGTGCAACTCCTTGGCAGCGCTTTTGGAATGTGACTCTGCCGATGATGAGAACCGGGATTTTGTCATCCAGTTTGATCGTGTTTGGCTATATTTTTGCTTCGTTTGAAGTTCCCTTTTTGCTAGGGTCAACTCGCCCACGTACATTGCCAGTATTGGTTTATCGCGCCTTTACGGATAGTGATATCACTCGTCGTGCCGAAGCGATCGCCTTGGGAATTATCCTATCGATTCTCTCACTGCTGATTATTGTGGCGTACTCGTGGCTGGTGTCGCGCGGTCGGCAGGATCATCAGTCAATCAAAGGGGTGTAGGGAATCAGGATGTTGCGAATGCTCATTGTTCTCGTCATTGTGGTGTTGTTTCTACCGTTTTTACCGTTGGTGATCTGGTCCTTTGCACAAGGATGGTTTTTCCCTCAACTCATTCCTGACCAGTGGACACTTCAGCACTGGTCGCAGCTTGTATCACCCGCTTCTAGAGTGATCGAAGGGCTATTGCAGAGTTTGGCGATCGCCCTGATCACCACAATTCTCTCACTGTTGGTTGGGCTTCCCGCAGGACGCGCGATCGGAGTGATGGAGTTTCCAGGAAAGGAGGCTCTAAAGTTATTTCTGTTAACCCCTATCATTGTTTCACCATTAGCAACCCTGATGGGTATTCAGTTTGTGCTAATTCGGCTAGGGTTAAACGGTACGCTTCTGGGTGTGATTTTGGTACATCTGATGCCGACCATTCCCTACATGACGCTGGTGTTAACGAGTGTGTTTGCCAACTATGACATCAGGTATGAAACGCAGGCGCGATCGCTCGGTGCTTCTCCAGTTCAGGTGCTTTCACAAGTCACTTTGCCGCTAATTGCTCCTGGCATTGTGGTGGGTGCATTATTTGCCTTCCTCATTTCCTGGAATGAGTTTCTCCTGACGTTCTTTGTGGGTGCAGGACGGGTATTTACTTTGCCAATGGTGCTGTTTACCTTACTGCAAGGAGGAAACAATGGACTGGTTGCGGCGGTGGCAATTACATCCGTTGTACCGGGATTGTTGTTTTTACTGTTGGCAAGCAAGGCATTGGAAAATGATACGGCGTTAGGAGGGTTGGGAAATGTATAAGACCGTCCCTCATTCCCAATCTCTTATGCCTCATCTTCACCTCCAAGATCTCACCAAACATTTTCCAGGAGTCACTGCCGTCCAAAGTCTGTGGCTTGAGGTGCAGGCAGGTGAGATTCTAGCGCTATTGGGTCCGTCGGGTTGTGGTAAGTCCACAACGCTTCAGATGATCGCGGGGGTAGTGCAACCTGACAGCGGCACGATTACCCTGGATGGTCAAATTCTCAACCGAGTCCCACCTGAGCGACGAGATATTGCACTGGTGCTACAGCGTGGGTTGCTGTTCCCACACTTAACAGTGGGTGAGAATGTCGCGTTTGGGCTGAAGATGCGCGGAGTCGGTCAGGCTGAGCGAGAAGAAAAGGCGATCGCCATGCTGCGTCAGGTTCAGCTAGAAGGATTTGCCTATCGTAAGCCAGCCGAGCTTTCAGGTGGACAGGCGCAACGGGTGGCATTAGCGCGATCGCTGATCATTCACCCCAAACTGCTGCTGTTAGATGAACCTCTGTCTGCTCTGGATGCCAATCTGCGAGAAGAAATGCAGGACTTAATCTTGCGATTACAGGCTCAAATGGGAGTAACGATGTTGATTGTGACTCATGACCAGGCAGAGGCGGTGGTGATGTCTCGGCGAATTGCCCTGATGTTTGATGGATGCTTGCGTCAGGTTGACACCCCAGAACAAATCTATCAACAGCCCTGTGATGAAACTGTTGCTCGATTTATGGGAGGGGTCAACTTCTTTGCTGCTGAAGCTCACGGTCGGCAATGGACGTTATCCAATGATTTAACGTTGCTCAGTGAGTATGACCACTACGGTTCAATTCAAGTCACCATTCGTCCTGAGCAAATTCAGGTGTTTATAGAGGGGCGATCGCAAGCAAACACCCTACCTGCCACCGTAATTGCCAACCGATTTACCGGAACGCAACGACGATTGACGCTGGCGATCGCCCCGGAGCTAACCCTACAAGCCTGGGTTACGCCTACTCAAGATTTTCAAATTGGACAATTCGTTTGGACCTATCTCCCACCTACAGCCCTTTGGTACTTCCCACACAGCACTGTGCCCCATCCCGTTCAAGTTTCCTAACTTCCGTTTAACTATCGTTCAAAACTCATCTTCTGCAAACTATTTCAACTCTAAGAAACTAATCCATGAACCTAACCCCCAATCCCCACTTTTCCCTAAACCGTCGGCGTTTCCTCTGGCTATCTACTGGTGCTTGCTTAGCTACATTGACAAGCAACTGTACCCAACAAAATTCTTCTGAAACAGCTAGTGAAACAGCCAGCTTTGATCCAATAGCCGCCTCTTGGGATGAGGTTGTAGCGGCGGCTGAAGGATCAACCGTAAATTGGGCGATGTGGGGCGGCAGCGATAAAACGAATGCCTACGCTGACCAGTGGGTTGCCGATCGCCTTCAAAGCCAGTACAACGTCACGCTTAATCGAGTTCCCCTTAACGACACGGTAGAAGCGGTCAATAAGGTTTTGGGAGAGGTGCAGGCAGGGCAGACCTCAGGTGGCAGCATTGACCTAATTTGGATCAATGGTGAGAACTTTCGCACGATGAAACAGGGGGATCTGTTGTTTGGGCCGTTTCGTGACAAGCTGCCCAGCAACCAGTACTACGATGCGGATGATCCGGCGGTGAATTCTGACTTTGGCTTGCCGATTGAAGGATATTCTGCGCCCTACACGGGCAGCTATTACGTCATGGCGGCAGATAGCGCTAGAGTTCAGCAGTTTCCCACAACCTTTGAAGAACTGCTGGAATGGGCGAAGGCAAACCCCGGACGCTTTGCTTACGTTGCACCCCCTCAGTTTGACGGTAGCCGCTTTCTGCTGACAGCACTGTATGGCGTGACGGGAGGCTATGAGCAATATGCCGGAGCCGAGTTTGATGAGGCATTGTGGAATGAGAAGTCGCCTCAAGTGTTTGGATATTTGCAGGAATTGGAACCTTACCTTTGGCGGAGCGGTGAAACTTATCCACCTACGCAAAACCGTCTGCAAGAACTCTTTGCCAATGGTGAGATTTGGATGATGCCTGTATTTATCTCCGAGGTGGCAGAAGGAATCGCGAGTGGACGGCTTCCCGACACGACACGAGCCTTTACAATGCCGGGAATTTCATTGAATGATCCCTCTTTCACCGCCATTCCTATTAATGCTGCTAACCCCGCAGGCGCGATGATTTTGGCAGATATTCTCTCTAGCCCAGAGGGGCAACTGCAGAAGTTTAAGCCAGATGTTTGGGGTGACCCCCCCTTGCTGAATCCTCAAAAGATTCCAGCCGAACTACAGTCCGAATTTACTAAGGTAGAGGGGGAATATGGCATTCCTTTGGATGAACTGACTTCCACTACTGTTCCTGTCGTTAATGCTGAATACACTACGCGACTAGAACAAACCTGGGAAGAGCAAATTGCTTTGTAGAAATGCTTTGTAGAGTAGGGAAGTATGGTTTTTAAAGAGCGACAGCCCCGCGATAAAGGTGTGATCAGCGACGATCGCCTGATGGAACTTCACCTCTATCCGGGTAATCAGTGCAATCGAGATTGCTCATTCTGTACGGTGTTTGGTAGCCCCAAAGGTTGGTACAGCGAATACACCGTCGAACATCTAGATACAGCCTTGCGGACAGTGATGCTGAATGAGCAAGGCACAATTAAATTCTATGGGGGTGAGCCGACGCTTGATTCTGAGAATGTTATCTGGGCGATCGCCTATCTACGGCAGCAGGGCTACCAGGGGGCGATCGTAATTTATTCCAACGGCATTCAGGCGGAGCGGTTGCTGCACATTCTAGAATCTGACCCACTAGGTCAGACGACTGCTTCCTTGAACTATTCCATCGCGACGGGGGATGGTGCGCCTCAAATGCCGAAGAAGTCGCTGGAGCAATTGGAAGGATATGAGACGGAACATGCAGGGGCGATCGCTATCGGTCATCCGGACGTGGTTGACTCAGGTCGAGGCGTAGACCCTTTTACTGGAGAAGCAACCCGTCCTAAAGCCAATTCTCGTTGTCCCCATTGCTATCCAGTTTTGACGACAGAAGGAAAGTTTCACGCTTGCCCCTTTGCTATCGAAAATCGATCGCCCCATTTTCAGCTTGGAGACATTCACAGCGATCCGTCTGAGATTGCCCAAAACTTTCGAGAATTCTTTCACTGGCTAGACACGGTACACGAACCCTATGCGATCGCCCACAACCTGCCCGCCTGTACGGTTTGCTGGAAACATCTAGATCAGCTCCCTGTTCCTCAAGGGTTTGCACAAGGGCGATCGCAGCAGGATGGCTAAGGCTCCAGTTTCTAAAATGGATCGGATCTAGGCCTGAATTCTGAAAAGTCTTTATGCTGGGATTTGGTAGTGTTTGTCACTGATTCCATGATTTCAATGAGTCGGTCAGTCTCTTTATCAGATTTTTGTCGAAGCAATCGTGCCGCTCGGAGCCGAGTCATCTTGTGGAATCGAGCTATCTTTGCGGTGCTAGCAGCGATTTTGCTGTTTTTAGGAACGCCTCAAGCCGCTTTAGCCCAAACCGCTGCTCAGGCTGAGCCAGAAACCGCTGACCTCAGCACCTACATTGATGACGTAATTGATCGCGTTACTGAGTTTACGCTCGACAACGGCATGAAATTTATCGTGCTAGAGCGGCATGTGGCTCCAGTAGTTTCCTTCATGACCTATGTAGATGTGGGTGCTGCCTATGAGGAAGATGGCAAAACGGGAGCAGCCCACTATCTAGAACATCTTGCATTCAAGGGCACCAAGCAGATTGGCACGACTAACTACGAAGCCGAAGCCCCTGTGTTAGAGCGGCTAGATGAACTGTTTGAGCAACTTCAGGCGGCGCGTGAGGCTGGAGATGAGGCGGCGATCGCCCGGATTCAGTCCGAGTTTGAAGCTGCTAAAGCCGAAGCCGCAAGCTATGTTCAACAAAACCTGATGGGGCAAATCGTTGAGCAGGCGGGTGGAGTTGGCTTAAACGCAACCACCTCTGCTGATGCTACTCGTTACTTTTACAGCTTTCCAGCAAACAAGCTAGAACTGTGGATGTCTCTGGAGTCAGAGCGGTTTTTAGACCCCGTCTTTCGTGAGTTTTACGAAGAGAAGGACGTGATTTTAGAAGAGCGGCGGATGCGAACCGACAACTCGCCCATCGGTCGAATGATTGAGGCATTCCTGGAAACTGCTTTTCCTGGACATCCCTACGGTCGTCCGATCATTGGTTACGAGGAAGATATTCGCAACCTCACCCGCGAAGATATTCAAAAATTCTTTGAAACTCATTACACGCCTAATCAAATCGTCGCTGCTGTAGTTGGGGATGTTGATCCTGACGAGGTGCGGCAAATGGCAGAAACTTACTTTGGGCGCTACCAGACCAGAGACAGTTCACCTGAAGTCACTGCCGTTGCACCAGCTCAAACTGAAGTGCGAGAAGTGACCCTGGAACTTCCCGCAGAACCCTGGTATCTGGAAGGCTATCAGCGTCCTGCAATTAGTGATCCCGATAACGTGACGTACCAAATCATTGATGCGATTCTCACGTCTGGACGCACTGCCCGACTTTATAAGTCCCTGGTCGAAGAACAGCAGCTTGCCCTGAGTGTTCAAAGTGCGAATGGCTTTCCGGGCGATCGCTATCCCACGCTGATGATGATCTACGCCCTGACTGCTCCTGGACATACCGTCGATGAAGTCGCCGCTGCGATGGATGCCGAGCTAGAACGCCTCAAGGCTGAACCTGTATCCGCAGAAGAACTGGATCGCGTCAAAACTCAGGCGAGAGCAGGACTTTTGCGAGTATTGGCTTCCAACCAGGGTATGGCTAGCTTGCTGCCAGAGTATCAGGCAAAAACAGGCGACTGGCGCAATTTGTTTAACGAACTGGAGGCGATCGCTGCCGTCACTGCCGAAGACGTACAGCGTGTGGCTCAGGAAACCTTCCAGCCTCAAAACCTCACCATCGGCAAACTCCTCACCCAATCTGAACCCTAGAATTTTCCAGGTAATTTTGTGTACTGAACTCACAAAATTATCCTCTCTTAATCCCAATTCCCAAAAGGAGTCCCATCGATCATGCAGTGGTTCCAATTCCAGCGCAGCCAGCGCAAAAAGCTAATTCGCTACAGCTTCATTGCGCTGGTCACCATAGCAATGATTTTGCTCGGGCTGGGTCGAGTACCTGCGCTGGCGCAAACAGCCCGTCACTACACCGAGTTAGAATTTGAGCCGCTTCCTGAAATTCAACTGCCCGACTATTCCCGCTTTGAGCTAGACAACGGCATCATCGTGTATCTGATGGAAGATCACGAACTGCCTCTAGTCGGCGGCACTGCCATGTTTCACACGGGTGAACGGCTTGAACCAGGCGATAAAGTGGGGCTAGCCAGCATTACAGGTTCGGTGATGCGGAGTGGTGGCACCGTGCAGCACCCGCCCGATGAACTCAACCTGTTGCTAGAGCAGCGTGCCGCCTCTGTCGAAACTGGAATTGACGAAACCACGGGAAGTGCCAGCTTCAGTGTTCTGACGGAAGACTTGTCAGAGGTGTTTGGGCTGTTTGCCGAGGTGATTCGACAGCCAGCCTTTCCTCAAGACCGGATCGATCTGCTGAAGAACCAGATCCGAGGTGGAATTGCCCGTCGTAATGATGATCCCGATGAAGTGGTTGGGCGCGAATTCCAAAAGCTGGTCTACGGCGCACAAAGCCCTTACGCCCGCACTGTAGAGTACTCCACGCTGAATAATATTTCCCGCGACGATATTATTGGCTTTTACGAACAGTATTTCCACCCCAACAACATGATCTTGGGGATTGTAGGCGATTTCGAGAGTGAGGAAATGCGATCGCTGATCGAAGCAGAGTTTGGCGACTGGCAGCCCAACCCCAACCTCGAAGCTCAGTTGGATTTACCCGAAGTCGCTCAGGCACAGACCGGTGTGTTTCTGGTCGATCAGCCCCAGCTAACTCAGAGCTATGTTCAGGTCGGGCATCTGGGTGGACAGTTAGATAACCCTGACCACGCTGCTCTCACGGTCGTGAATGAAGTGCTGAATGGATTTGGCGGCAGGCTGACGAATGAGGTGCGATCGCGCCAGGGGCTAGCTTATGTCGTCTATGCCTACTGGAATCCTCGGTTTGACTTCCCTGGCACCTTTATTGGCGGTGGGCAAACTCGTTCTGACGCAACTGTGCCCTTTATTCGCTCGGTGCTATCAGAAATTGAGCGCATCCGCACGGCTCCGATCACCGAAGAAGAACTGGCACGCGCCAAAGACTCGGTGCTCAATGCCTTTATCTTTAACTTTCAAGATCCGGGGCAGACATTATCGCGCCTGATGCGCTACGAGTATTACGGCTACCCTGCCGATTTTATCTTTCAATATCAGCGTGCTGTTCAGGAAACCACAATTGAGGACGTTCAGCGGGCTGCTCAAGAGTACCTGAAGCCAGAAAATATTGTCACGCTGGTAGTTGGCAATGCGGCTGCCATTCAGCCCCCGCTTAGCAGTTTGGGTTCTAATATCGAAGTGACTCAGATTGACATCACCATTCCAGAACCGCAGGGTTAGGAGTCGTTTTAGAAGTAGAAACCTCGTAGGGACGGTTCGCGAACTGTCCCTACGCTCACCTCAATTGTTTCGCAGGTTTTGGTGACGATAAAAGGTGAAAGTATCAAACAAAATACCCACCAGGCTGCAAACCAGCCCAATGACCAGTAACCCATTGACGGAACTACCGCTACCAAACACAGACAGAAATTGGGTGATTTGTTCTAGCCCAGCCTGACTGATGGAGCTAAATAGCGGAACGTAGCCCACCACAGAGAGGCATAGCAAAACTCCTATGATGAATAGGGTAGGAGTCATGAAGCTAAAGATTCCTGTAATCAGAATTGAACGCAGAAAGCTTGGCAAAGTACTCATAGAGAGGCTTATGCTCTAAGGGTTGAAGATCCTAACAGGCTGAAGGTATGGCTATACCTGCCAGTTCCTACGATAGGGGCGATCGCCTCCATCCAGGCGAGATGTCAGAAATCTTAAATCTCTATTAAAAAGCTTGTTGAAGATCTATGAATCCAACTCATAATCCAAACAGCACCTTCACCTTAAAGGACACGTCAAACTAGCCCGAAGAGCCGCGAAAAGTGGAGATAGACCGCAGTGCATCCCCGGTCAGAACCCCAGGGCAACAATCCGCTATTGTTTACATTGAGGTTCATTTTAGGCAGGCAAACTGCTTATCTGCGTTAACCACGTTTACTTAAACCTTCATCAAAGTTTAGGGGTACAGCACCATTGAGTGAAACCGCTCAGGCTTCTGGATTAGGGCTATGGAGTCAGCGATTACTTGCCGCCATGCTATTAGGCGGACAGGTGATCGTTCATCTGATTGCGGGCAAAGTTCATCGCCGCAACACCCTCGATCAAATGGCTGCCGTCGGGCCAGAGTCGCTGTTGATTGCTTTGGTTACGGCAGCTTTTGTGGGCATGGTGTTTACCATTCAGGTCGCCAGAGAATTTATTAACCTGGGCGCGGGTACAGCCGTTGGTGGTGTTTTGGCCCTTTCTCTAGCCCGAGAACTCGCCCCTGTCCTGACTGCAGTGATTTTGGCAGGACGGGTCGGCTCTGCTTTTGCCGCTGAAATTGGCACGATGCAGGTGACTGAGCAAATTGACGCACTGCAAATGCTCAAAACCGACCCGATTGATTACCTGGTCATTCCCAGAGTGGTTGCTTGCTGCTTGATGTTGCCAATTCTCACTATCCTGGCGTTTATTACAGGGATGACGGGTGGACTGTTGATTGCCGAAGGGCTTTACGGCATTTCCTCGACCGTATTTCTCAACTCAGCCCGAAACTTTCTCAGCGTTTGGGATCTGGTTAGCGCCCTGGTTAAAGCTTTTGTGTTTGGTGGGTTGATCGCGGTAATCGGTTCAAGCTGGGGGTTGACCACCACCGGAGGAGCAAAAGGAGTGGGGCAATCTACGACTACCGCAGTTGTGACCGCACTTCTAGCAATCTTTATTGTCAATTTCTTTCTCTCCTGGATCATGTTCCAGGGGACAGGCAGTGCTGTTCTGGGTGGCTTCTAGCAGGTCTCGTTCTGCCTGGGCTGAAGCACCAGGAGCATCACCCTTTAGAATGGAGATGGCTGAACTAAGCTGTAACTGAAGGGATTCGCGCTTGTGACTGTCACGCCCTCTCCAACTTCCACTGAAACGACTGTGCTGGCTCCCAGCTATGCGTTGCCGATCGCCCTGATTGCGATCGCCTTGCTTTTAACTGCGCTACCTATAGGGCTGGGGCAACCCTGGGTGAGTGGAGCGATCGCCCTCTTAGGGCTATTTCTGCTGTTTCAAGCGGCTACCCTGCGGCTTCAGTTTACCTCCACTGCGCTAGACATTACCCGTGGAGACACACTGATTCGCCGCTTCCCCTACGCCGACTGGCAAAACTGGCGTATCTTTTGGAGTGGCATCCCGATTTTGTTCTACTTCAAAGAAGTCAAAAGTATTCACTTTTTGCCGATTCTCTTTGACCCTAAAATGCTGAGGCAATGCCTGGAGCAACACTGCCCCATCTCCGATGCCTAAGAGCAACGGCTACTTGACTGTGGAAACCCTTGCTAGTTCACTCTCAATTCAAAACCTAAAACTTACCGTCCCACTTGCCCATGAACTCCAACGACTCGCCAAGCCGTGAATTTATCGCCAAACCCCTAAATGATATCGTTGCCCAAGAACAAGCTATCGAAGACGCTGCTGGTGGTGATGAGATCCTTGCCGAAGAAATGTCTCATGAGGCGTTGGGTGATGAGATAACAGTCCTGACCCAGCGAGTTGCGGATCTGCGGCGCCAAGAAAAAGCCTTACAAAAAGAAATTGCTACCCTACAAGCCTCCTACGACAGGATGTTGCGAGGGCAGATGGCAGATGTACAGACAACAATCGGGCGTATGGTCAAAGAAGGGCTGAGTGAACTGGAACAGCGCAAGAAAACTCTGCAAATTTCAGTTGAGCAGCTAGAGCGCCGACAAGAGCGCATTCGCACAGAAATGCGAACCACTTTTGCGGGAGCGTCTCAAGATTTGGCAATTCGCGTTCAGGGCTTTAAAGATTATCTAGTGGGCAGCTTGCAAGACTTGGCGACAGCAGCCGAGCAGCTAGAGCTCGTTGCCCCTGCCAGAGAGCCGGAGGTGCGAGAAGCCCCTCGTGATCTGCGAGGCTCCCGTGACTTTCGAGATGCTGATGAATTTGAAGATGATCAGGTTCTCACTCCTCGATTTGCTGAGCAAAATTTTGAAGACCAGGCGAGACAGATTCGCAAGATTTTAGACCAATATCGGACCATGCCCGACTACTACGGGCCGCCGTGGCAGCTGCGCCGTACCTTTGAGCCAATTCACGCAGAACGGGTATCAAACTGGTTCTTTGCTCAGGGTGGACGGGGTGCGCTGCGGACGATGGGGTCACGCTTGCAAAATATTCTGATTGTCTCGGCAACGATCTCGGTTCTGCGGAATTTGTATGGCGATCGCGTCCGTACTCTCATTCTCGCCAACTCTCCCGAACGCTTAGGTGAATGGCGCAGAGGCTTACAGGATTGCCTTGGTATTTCACGGGGTGACTTTGGTGCAGAGCAAGGCATCGTCCTATTTGAAGCACCAGAACCGCTAGCTCAACGGGCCGATCGCTTGGTACGCCAAAAACAACTGCCGCTGATCATCATTGACGAATCCGAGGACATGGTGAACCTGTCGCTGCTGCAATTCCCGCTGTGGCTGGCGTTTGCCTCAGATCCGATGAATCCGACCGTCATCTAAAAACAGCAGTTCTAAATCAGTTGTAAGAAGAGCGAGTTGTGAGCGCATCCCCTGGGGAT